>NZ_JBIUCG010000029.1:0-132770 GCF_044548645.1 Nocardia sp. NPDC051929
GGCGTGTTGCAGGTCAGCGACCGCTGGCACCTGCGCCCGCGGCTTGGCCCGATCGGTGAGAGAGGTCGTCGCCGCGCACGGCCGGTGCTGGGCTGCGTCCGGCCCGAAACGGCAACGCTCACCCGTGAAACGACGACATTGCAACGCTGGCATGCGGTGCATGAGCTGCTCGATCACGGTGTCGAACTGTTGGACTGCGCCCGACGTCTGGGATTGTCGCTGAACACGATGAAGCGTTACTCCCGCGCTCGTGAGCCGGACCAGCCGCGCCGCCCACCGCAATACCGCGCCGGCCTGGTCGAACCCCTACCGCCACCACCTGCGCCACCGCCGCACCGAGGAGCCCGGCGTCGCGGTGCTGCATCTGTTCCACGAGATCAAAGCCCTCGGCTATACCGGCGGCCTGAACCTGCTGCACGAGCTACTCCGCCACCGGACGGATCCTGCTGGCATAGCTGGATCACCACAGGAACTGAGGCAGAGCCGTTACCCGACACTCCCCAAACTGCTGATACTCGACCGGATCGACGCGCAGGCACCCGCATTCTGAAGCGCGATCTCAGATGACTTATACTAGGTATCGGGAGAATTCGCAGGCAGGTCCGAGATAGGTGACCTGATGTGCTCTTTCGCGGTCGGCTCGGCCGAACTTCTCCGCGTGCCTGGCTTTCCTTCGAGGACGTATTCGAACGGTCGAGCCGGGCGATGACGTCCGAGTTCGATAGTTTCTATCCGTCAGCCGCCGCCGATGACTGGCCCCGGGGACTGCCTTTCGAGTTTCCGCCGGCGATTTCGGATGTTCCGATCGGCCGTATCCATTGCTCTGTGTCAGCGCTCGATTCCCGGGGCCGGATCGGCGAGCGCTCGGCGCTACGCGCGTTGGGCTGGGGGCCCGGGCAGTGTGTCGAGGTCGGGGTCGACCGTCACATCGCGGTCGTGAGACCCGCCGAGGGCGGGCGGTGGCCGATCGGTCCGCGAGGCTACCTGCATCTACCGGCGGCGGTCCGCCACGGCTGTCACCTGTTCGCCGGGGATCGCGTGTTGCTGATCGCGGCGCTGGACCGCGGAAGGCTGCTGGTCTTTCCGATGGCCGCCGTCGCCGGCGCGGTGTATGCGCATAGTCCGGATCTGTGGGAGCCGGCCGATGGATATCGATGACCTGGCCGCGGCGCGGCATCTGCTCGAGCGGATGGGGCTGACCGTCGATGATCTCGGGGCCGGGACGGGCGTGGAGGTGCCGACGTTCGCCGCGTGGATTCCGGTCGTGCGGGCGGCGGTGCCGGCGACGACGGTCGCCAACTACGACACCTACTGGCGGATCATCGAACGCGAATGGCCGGAGCGTCGGCTCGATGAGCCGTCCGCGACCGAGATCGGCCGGCTCGTACAGGGGCACCGGGACAATGTCGTGGTCCGGGCGAACTCCCGCGATGGGCACGCCGCGGTCGCGCATTTCGTGTCCGCGTTTCGCTGCCTCTACTCCTACGCCGAGCGGGACCGGCTGATCGAGCACCGCGACAACCCCGCAGCGGTCGTGCCCCGCCCGGCCGCATTACCCGGACTGCGCCATGCGCTGACCGTCGATCAGGTCCTCGAACTCGCCCACATCGCCGCCACCACCGGCAACGACCCGGCCCTGGATGCCCTTATCGTGCGCCTGCACATCGAGACCGCGTGCCGGCGCGGTGCGGTGATCCGGCTCGCGCTAGCCGATTTGAACGTCGCCGACTGCCTGGTCCGGCTCCGGGAGAAAGGCGGGGTGGTGCGCTGGCATCCGGTCTCTCCCACGCTGATGCGGCGGCTGGTCGAGCACGCCGCCCAGCGCGGCGGCGCGCAGACCACCGATCGGGTGCTGCGCTACCGCGGCGGGCGTCCGATCGGGCGGCGCCGCCACGACACCCTCACCGCCCGGCTGCGTGCGCGTCTGCCGTGGGCCGCGGCGCTCGGGGTCAGCGCGCACTGGATCCGCCACACCACGTTGACGTGGGTGGAGCGTGAGTTCGGCATGGCGGTCGCGCGCGCCTTCGCCGGCCACGGCGCGAGCCCGGCGCGCGGGATGGCGACGTTCACCTACACCGGTGCCTCGATCGCCGAGCTGGCCACCGCGGTAGCGGTCCTGACCGGTGAGCCGCACCCCCTCGCGACGCGTGATCGGCCGTCCAGGCCGCGATGGGCACGCACCGAGCCCGGTCGGTGCGGTGCGCCGGACCGCCACCCCGGGGCCGAATCTACCCCCAAGACCGTGTAATGTGTCGCAGCATGAACACACTGCGGTTGCATATTCGCGCTGGATTGTGTGTCGTGGAGTTGTGACCAACACTTCCGGAGACGCGTACCCCCTCGCGGACACGATGACCACCACGGTCGCGGCCCACGACGGCGCCACGGTGCTGACGGTGGCCGGCGAGGTCGATCTCGCGACGGCGCCCGCACTGGAGAATGCGATCGATGCCATTCTCAGCGGCAAGCCCGCGGCCCTGATCATCGACCTCACCGCGGTCAGCTTCCTCGCCTCGGCGGGCATGGCGACGCTCGTCGCGGCCCACCAGCGCGCCGGCTCGACCACCGCGATCGCCGTCGTCGCCGAGGGCCCGGCGACCAGTCGGCAACTGAAGATGACCAGTTTGGATCAGGTCTTCGCGCTGCATTCGACGTTGGACGCCGCGCTGGCGGCGCTCCAGCAGAGATGACGCGTGCCGCTGCCGCCGTCGCACCCGTCGACGGCGGCAGCGCCTTGCTCAGACCAGTTCGCGCAGCTGTTCGATCAGCTTGACGCGCTCGGCGGCGGTGGCCGCCATCGGAACGACGTTCAGGACCGTCACGCCGGCTTCCTTGAAGGCCGCGACCCGTTCCTTGACGTATCCGGCCGAGCCGACCAGGGAGATGTCCCGGACCAGCTGGTCCGGGACCGCCTTCGTCGCGGCCTCCTTCTCCCCCGCCAGGTACAGCTCCTGGATGCGGTCGGCCTCGGCGCCGTAGCCGTACTTGGTGGCCAGGGTGTGGTAGAAGTTCTTGCCCTTGGCGCCCATGCCGCCGATGTAGAGCGCCAGATGCGGCTTCACGAACTGCAGCAGCGGTTCGACGTTGTCCCCGATGGCCAGGGCCGGACCCGCGTACACGTCCAGGTCGCCCAAGGCGGGGTCGCGCTTGGCCAGACCCGCGGTGAGCGAGTCCGCCCACACATCCTTCGCCTTCTCCGGCAGGAAGAAGATCGGCTGCCAGCCCTCGGCGATCTCGGCGGCCAGTTCCACGTTCTTCGGTCCGAGCGCGGCCAGCAGCACCGGAATGCGCTCACGCACCGGGTGGTTGATCAGCTTGAGCGGCTTGCCGAGACCGGTGCCCCGTTCGGCGGGCAGCGGGATCTGGTAGTACTTGCCCTGGTATTCCAGGCGCTCGCGCCGCCAGACCTTCCGGCAGATCTCGACCAGTTCCCTGGTCCGGCCGATCGGCGCGTCATAGGGCACGCCGTGGAAGCCCTCGATCACCTGCGGACCCGACGCACCCAGCCCGAGCACGTACCGTCCGTCGGAGACGAAGTCCAGGCCCGCCGCGGTCATGGCGGTCAGGCTCGGGGTACGCGTGTAGAGCTGCAGGATGCCGGAGGCCAACTGCAGGCGCGTGGTCTTCGCGGCCAGGTAACCGAGCGCGCTCACCGCGTCGAACGAGTACGCCTCGGGCACGAACACGATGTCCAGGCCCGCCCGCTCGAGGTCGGCGACTTCGGCCGCCGCCTCTTTGAAGCCCCCCGAGTAGTTGATGCTCAATCCGATGCGCATGGCACTCAACATAACGGCGGGTACGCTCGGGCCGCGCACCGGCCACAGGGGAAGGCCCGGCAAGGCGTGGTCACGACCGTACGACCGGCGGCACGGGGTAGCGTCTACTCGTAGACCATCCTCGCCGTAAACGAAAGGCAACACCCTCGTGTCGCAGACCAGCTCGTCGTCCACGGAAACTGCGCCGTCCTTCGGCGGGGCCGCCCTGGCGCAGTACCTGAGCGATCTGGCCGCCAAGATTCCCGCACCGGGCGGCGGTGCGGTGGCCGCGCTGCACGCCGCGCAGGCCGCCGCGCTCGTCGCGATGGTCGCGCGATACACCACCCGCGCCAAGGACGCCGAGAACCGGCCGGTGGTCGATCGGATCATCGAGGCCGCCGACGCGGCCCGCGAGCGCGCTCTCGCGCTGGCCGACGCCGACGCCGCCGCGTTCACGGCTGTCGGCGCCGCCTACAAGCTGCCCAAGGACACCCCGGAGGATCTCGCCGCCCGCACCGCGGCGATCAACGACGCGCTGATCGAGGCCGCCCGCGTGCCCGCCGCCGTCGTCGACGAGGCGGACGAGGTGCTGTCGCTGGCGGCGGAGCTGTTCCCGATCGGGAATCCGAACGTCGTCACCGACATCGGCGCGGCCGCCGACGCCTGCCGCGCCGCCGCGACCTCCTCGCAGCTCAACATCGAGATCAACGTGGCGTCGCTGCCCGCCGCCGAGGGCGACCGGTTCGCCGCGGTCCTGGTGCGGATCGACGAGCTCACCGCGCGGGCGGACGCCCTGCACGCCGACGTCGTGCACGCCGTTCGCCGCTGACTCGCTCGCGCGGGCCGCGGCCCGGCCCCGTCAGGCGGGCGGGTTCCAAGCGACCAGCACGATCTTGCCGCGCACCCGTCCGGACTCGCTGAGTTCGTGCGCCTTCGCGGCATCCGCGAGCGGTAGCACCTGGTCGATGGTCGCGCGCAGATGACCGCGCTCGACCATCGTGGTGATCTCGCGCAGCGATACCCCGGACGGTTCGACATAGAACCGCTCGTAACGCGGATCGGCTTCCGCATCCGAACCCTGCGTGTCGATCAATCTGCCGTCGGGCCGGAGCACCGGGACCGAGCGAGAACCGTACGCTCCACCGACCAGGTCGAGCACGACGTCGACGTCGCGCACCGCGGCGCCGAAATCGACCGCGGTGTAGTCGATCACCTCGTCGGCGCCGAGTCCGCGCAGGTATTCGTGGTTGACCGCGCGTGCGGTGCCGATCACGTAGGCGCCCCGATGCCGGGCTATCTGCACCGCCAGATGCCCGACGCCTCCCGCGGCGGCGTGCACCAGCAGGCGTTGCCCCGCTCCGAGCGCGGCCAGCGCCTGCCACGCGGTCAGCGCCGCCGTCGGCAGCGCCGCGGCGTGCACCAGGTCGAGGTTCCTCGGCTTCGGCGCCAGGGCGTGCGCTTGCGCCACAACGTATTCCGCGTTCGCGCCGCCGAAGACCATGCCGTATACCGGATCACCGACCGCGAACCGGTCCACACCGGGTCCGAGTTCGGCCACGACACCCGACACGTCGAGCCCCAGCGTCAGCGGTGGATCGCCGAGCCGCCCGACCAGCCCGGCGCGCACCTTCCAGTCGGCGGCGTTGACGCTGGTCGCGGCGACCCGCACCAGCACCTCCTTCGGACCCGGCCGCGGCCGATCCACCTCGACCACTTGGAGCACTTCCGGGCCACCGAACGCGTATTGCGTGATTGCGAGCATGCACCGATTCTGGCCACTCGTGGTACCTTTCGGAAAGAAGGCACCTTCTTGATACCGAGGTACCCAATGGATACTGCCTGTGACCGGCCCGCGGCCGGCAGCCTGGTCGACAACTACTTGCACCGCTGCCCCGCACGAGAAGTGCTGACCGTGCTCGCCGACAAATGGGTGATGCTCGTGCTCGGCGTGCTGCGCGGCCACGGCGGGCCGATCCGCTTCAACGAGCTGCGCCGCCGCCTGGACGGCATCACCCAGAAGATGCTCACCCGCACGCTGCGCGCCCTGGAGCGCGAGGGGCTGGTGCACCGCGCGGTCTACCCCACGGTGCCGCCCCGCGTGGAGTACTCGCTCACCGAACTCGGCGCGAGCATCGGCGCGATCACGCATGCCATGGGCATCTGGGCCGTCGAGCACCAGGACCGGATACTCACCGCCCGAGCGGATTTCGACGCGCGAGCGGCGGCCGCGCCGGAACCGCTGCCCGTCGGCGGCGCGCGCTGACCCTCGACGGAGGCCCCGGTACCGGTACGTGTGCCCGTTTCGACGCGACCGCGCGGGGTAAGCGCTCAGTGGTGGGCGTGTCCCCGGATCACAACTGGACCACGGACCAAGTTCTATCCGTGGCCGAGTTGATCATGGGGGCTTAGACTGTCTCTTGCCTACCACACCAGCTCGAAGGGGTGGACGCCATGAGGAGCGCCATTCGGTACCTGTTCCTCGCGACCGTGATCGTGGCACTGGCCGCGTTCGGGTCGGGCGCGGCGACAGCGACGATGATCGGAAAGCCGTCGACGCCCGCGGTGGCGGCGATCGGACCCTCGAACGGCCAGGTGGTGGGCGTGGCCCAGCCCGTGACCGTTCGTTTCGCCGCACCTGTCGCGAATCGCGCGCAGACGGAACAATCCATCGACATCAGAACGACCCGGCCACTGCCGGGCACATTCGCGTGGACCGACGATCGCGAAGTGACGTGGACGCCCACCGGGTTCCTGCCCGCAGGTTCGAACATACTCGTCTCGGTCGGCGGCGTGCGCACGGAATTCACCACCAACGCAGGCGTTTTCGGCGAAGCGAATATGTCGGCGCACACGTTCACGCTCACCGTCGGCGGCACCGTCGTCCGGACGATGCCCGCCTCGATGGGCAAGCCCGGATACGAAACGCCCACCGGCACATGGCCGGTTCTGGAGAAATTCCGGTCCGTCGTGTTCGACTCCCGCACCATCGGCATTCCGCTGAGTTCGCCGGAAGGCTACATCATCAACGGCGAGTTCGCCGAACGGCTCACGTGGGGCGGTGTTTTCATCCACTCGGCTCCGTGGTCGGTGGACCAGCAAGGTTACTCGAACGTCAGCCACGGCTGCATCAACCTCGCTCCCGACGACGCCGAATGGGTCTATCACACGATCGGCGTCGGCGACCCGGTCGTCACGCATTGGTGAACGGCGCCCTCCTCCGAGTAGCGTTCGGAAGACGTACCCGAGGGAGGGCCACCGTTGCGCGAGTTTCCGATCCCGCCGCCTCGTGACACGAAAGAAGCCGATTTCCAAGATCTTTGGGGCCCGTGGGCATTCGTCACGCCGGGCGATGTCGGCGAGATACTCGGCGACATCGACGCTCCCTGGTGGATCGCGGGAGGCTGGGCGATCGACGCCTGCACCGGCACCCGGCGGCGGCACAGCGACGTGGACGTGGCGATGTTCCGTGCCGATCTGCCCGCCCTGCGCACCGCCGCGCGCGGCCGCCTGCACATCTGGTCGGCGGGCCCCTACGGCATCCGCCCCGTCGACGAGCGCTACCCTGACGTAGCCGAGAGCGCCGATCAGGTGTGGCTGCGCGCGAACGCTCGATCCCCGTGGCTGATCGACCTTCTGCTGAATCCGGGACAGGACGGGGCATGGGTCAACCGGCGCGATCGCTCCATGGTCGCACCGCTCGACGAGGTGACCTGGATCGCCGACGACGGCATCCGATACCTCAACCCGGAGCTGGTGCTGATCTTCAAGGCCAAGCAGCGCAGGCCGAAAGACCGCGTGGATCTCGAGCGGACCTGGCCGGAGCTGAGCGCCGCACAGCGCGCGGTGGTGCGGACCTACGTGACCGACCACTATCCCGAGCACGAATGGCTGGATCTACTGCGGTAGTACCGCTTCCCGAAATGTCTCTCGGGCAACGGCGCTCGCACTCTCGGCGCCGCGAAACGGCGTCGTGCGACTCGGTGGCGGTCGGCGCGAATCAGCGAGCGGGGCGGGGACGGCGCGGCACACGTGCGCCGGATCGACGTACCGGGCGGTACCCTCCGAGGGGCGGGACGGCTCAATTGTGAACGCGGCAGGGCGTTCCCGGCTCGGGACGATGCGGTTAATCTGACGGGGACCTGATGAAGGGTGGGGCGATGGATCGACCGGAGATGAGCGCACGACCCGGATACGACCGGGGGCATCCCTACAGCGCCGAGCGGCCGGTACAGGCGCCGTCCGGCGAGGACTACCGCGGCGAGTGGGCCGCGTGGGTGGATCGGCCGCCCGTGCCGCCGTCCGAACCCGCGCAGCCGCCGGAACCCGAACCGGAGCTGTACGAGGACCAATTCGCCGGGCTGATCGACCGCTCGCCCGCGCCGCGTTCACGGCGATGGGTGGTGCCACTGCTCGGCATACTCGGTATCGCCGCGCTGGCCCTCGTGGCCTATGTGCTGGTCGGGACCGGCGGCCCCGATCGGCAGGCCGCCGCACCGGTTCCGTCCGCGCAGGCCACCACGCCCGCCGCACCGACCGCGCAGTGCCCCGCCGAGCGGGTGGGCAACCGGATCCAGGGCAACGGCGTCGGCGGATTCGACTCCGGTCCCGCGGTGATCTTCGCTTTTCAGCACGCCTATTACGTGGACCGGTCCGGCGAGCAGGTCCGCGCCACCACCACCGCGGACGCCGCCGTACAAGCAGCCGACGCGATCCAGCGCGGCATCGACAGCATTCCGACGGGCACCACCCACTGTGTCGCGATCAGTCCCGGCGCCTTCGCGGGCCAGTACATCGTGGTGATCACCGAGCACCGCCCAGGACAGCAACCGGTGACCTACAATCCGCAGATCGTCACCACCACCAAGGACGGCGAGCGCACTCTCATCAGCGCCATCGCCCGCGGTTAGGCGTACCTCCGCCTTCGCTCCGGCCATGCGCGAACTGCGTACCTCCGCCTTCGCTCCGGCCATGCGCGAGCTGAGGACGGACTACGTCCGACCGCACCCATTAGGCAGCTCTCCGCAGGCGCGAGAGCGCCCGGTCAGTCGGATTCGGCGGCGGTGACCACGTGGCGCATGAGGAGGGCTGTGGTGACCGGGCCCACGCCACCAGGGACGGGACTGAGCCCGGCGGCCTTGCCGCGTACCGAGTCCGCGTCGACATCGCCGACGATCTTGCCGTCGGGGGCCTCGTTGGTGCCGACGTCGATGACCACCGCGCCCTCCCGGACGTGCTTGCCGGAGATCAGGCCGATGCGGCCCGCCGCGGCGACGACGATGTCGGCGGCGGCGGTGACGGCGGCGAGGTCGGCGGTGCGGGAATGGCACACCGTGACGGTCGCGTCCTTCGCCAGCAGCAGCTGAGCGAGCGGCTTCCCGACGACGTTCGACCGGCCGACGACCGCGACGTGGCGGCCTGCCAGCGGGATCTGGTGGTGCTCGAGCAGTTCGACCACGGCCTCGGAGGTGGCGGGGACGAAGCCGTCCAGCCCGGCCGCCAGCAGGCCGAGCGACAACGGGCTGACGCCGTCGACGTCCTTGGACGCGACGATCGCGGAACTCACGTCGTCGAGGGTGACGCCCTTCGGGAGGGGGGTCTGCAGCATGATCGCGTCGGTCGCCGGATCCGCACCGCGCGCGGCGAGCTCGGCACGGATCTCCGCCGCACCGGCCGCTGCACCCAGATCGACCGTGTCGCAAGCGATTCCGAGTCGTTCGGCCGCTTTGCGAAGTGAGTTCACATACCAGGCGCTCGCGGGGTCGTCGTTCGCAACGACCAGAGCAAGACGCGGAGCGGCGCCGCCTTCGGTGCGCGCGGCGGCGCGGGCCTTGGTGTCGGCGTTGATGGCGGCGGCGAGTTCCTTGCCGGACAGCGAAACGGTATCCACGTTGACACAGCCTAACGGGCGCGGCCTGACGAATCCCTCCCGCGCCCACGTCGAGTTGAGCTAATGGAAGGCAATCGAACGCCGAACCGCGGGCGGACGCTCGGCGAACCGAACGAAGACCGTTCGACACGCCGGAAGGCACTCGTCCACCATCGGGCCGCCAGGGTCGAGCGGAGCGACACGGACGAGCATTGCCATGGCAGCCCGCCTTGCGCCGAACTGAACGTCTTCTTGGTACCGAGCGAAGATCGAAACGTGCCGACTCGGCATCGAAAATGGCCGACAGCGGATTTCGCGACCTGTCGTTCCGCCGAGCACACATAGCCGTGACGACGGCGCATGACCCGTTCGCCAATTGCCGGATCGCCGGGAGCTTCGGCCGTATGGTAATTCCTGCTTGCCCCAGCTAACTGCTAGCACGTGCCAACCCGTTCCGCAGCGGAAAGGTGACGACTGTAGTGATGATCTCGAGGCATTGGAAATCTCTCGTCGCGGCGTCGTTCGCCGCGTTCTCGCTCACCGGGCTCGCCGGTGTCCCCGCGCACGCCGCGCCGGAAACGGACGCCCTCTACAACTCCGCCCAGCGGCACTTCGCCAACGGCGACGACAACGCGGGCCGCGCCGACCTGCGCAATCTGATCGGCGCCGACCCCGCCGACGCCGAAGCACTGGCCCTGCAGGCGATCTGGTCGGACTACGCCGGTGACCTGCCCGCGCTGGTGGACGCCATGGCCCGGCTGCACGCGGTCGATCCGGGCTTGGCACAGGGCACCGACAACGTGCTCGGCGCCATCCGCGCCGCGGTGGGCACCCTGCCGAACCCGCTGCCCGCGCTGGCGGGGCCGCAGACCGGCATCGTCGTGCTCGGCTACGGCCTGCTCCCGGACGGGGCGCTGCGTCCCGAACTGGTGAACCGGCTCACCGCGGCCTGGTTGCAGTCGATCGCCGCGCCGTTGTCGCCGATCGTCGTCACCGGCGGCAATCCGCAGAACGGCATCACCGAGGCCGAGGCCATGCGCGACTGGCTGGTCACCCACGGCGTGCCGCCCACGCGCGTCCACGTGGAGAGCCGCGCGGGCTCGACCGTGCAGAACGCCCTGTTCAGCACGAGGCTGCTGCGGGACGTGGGCGCGACGAGCGCGATCGTGGTCACCTCGCCCAATCACATCCGCCGCGCCGTGGCGGATTTCATCGTCGCGGGCACCAGGGTCGTCGGCGCGACGACCTCGCTCGAACAGCTGGTCTCGCAGCTGCCGCCGCCGGGCCGAGCGGGCCAGCGCGGCATCTACCTCGACGCCACCCGCACCTTCCAGCTCGACACGGCACGCTGACTCCGGGCCGATCGGGACCCGCGTCCGAAACGCCGGTCCCGCTCGCCCGGAAATTTGTTGGCGGCGTCACGCGGGCGCGCGGCAGGATGGCCCGGTGACGTCAGCGGGAAGTACCGACGTGGTGGCTCGGCTCCGGGCGGCGGGCTGCGTGTTCGCCGAGGACGAGGCGCGGTTGCTCACGGCCGCCGCCGCAGAGACCGGTGTACCCCTCGAATCGCTGGTCGCCCGGCGCGTCACCGGCAGTCCGCTCGAGCACCTGCTCGGCTGGGCGGAGTTCCACGGACTGCGGGTCGCGGTGTCGCCCGGCGTCTTCGTGCCACGGCAGCGCACCGCGTTCCTCGTCGATCTCGCGGTCGAGTTGATCCGCGACCGCACTGGCCATCCGGTGGTGGTCGATCTGTGCTGTGGCTCGGGCGCCCTCGGCCTCGCTGCGGCGCGGGCCGCCGCCGACGCGGGCCGCGCGATCACGCTGGCGGCCGCCGACATCGATCCGGTCGCGGTCGCGTGCGCCCGCCGCAACCTCACCCCGCTCGGCGCCCCGGTCTACGAAGGGGACCTCTTCGAGCCCTTGCCGGAGGAATTGCGCGGCTGCGTCGACGTCCTGCTCTGCAACACCCCCTACGTCCCCTCGGAGATGATCGCGCGGATGCCGCCGGAGGCACGCGATCACGAGCCGCGCACCGCCCTCGACGGCGGCCCGGACGGATTGGATGTCTTCCGCCGGGTCGCGGCCGATGCTGCCGAGTGGCTGGCCCCGGGCGGACACCTGCTCGTGGAGTCCAGCGAGGACCAAGCGCCGATCGCGCTCGACGTGCTGGCCGAGCACGGCCTCGCCGGGCGCGTCGCGGAGTCGGACGAGCACTACGCGACCGTGGTCATCGGCACCCGCCCCCGGTGACGACGGCGCACCGCCCGGCTCCGACCCGGATGCCGCGCTACTTCTTGCGGCCGGTGAACTGGTCCATCGAGTGGTAGACGCCGACCGTGTCGAGGAACAGGTCGCGCAGCTTGATCGGCAGCAGGCCGGAGAGCGCCTTGTTCAAGCGTGAGGTCCACGGCAGTACGAGCAGCGGGGCGCCGTTCTTCATCTCCCGCCACGAGGTGTCGACCACCTTCTGCTGGTCCAGGATCGGCGTGAACAGGAATCCCTTGGCGCCGTCGAACATTCCGGTGTTGATGTAGGTCGGGCAGACCGTGGTGATCTTCACGTGGTCGTGGCCGGCCTGTTCCAGCTCGATCCGCACGGAGTCCGACCAGCCCAGCGCCGCCCACTTGGACGCGGCGTAGACGCTCATGCGCGGGTTGGACACCAGGCCCGCCGAGGAAGCGATGGTCAACACTCGCGCCTCGGTGGATCCGGCGACCATCGCGGGCAGGAATTCGAGCGTGACGTACATCGGTCCGAGCGAGTTGATCGCCATCGTCTTGTCGATGTCGGCGCGGTTGTCGGTTTCCCAGAAGTAGCTGTTGCCGCGCACGATGCCCGCGTTGTTGACCAGGATGTCGATGCCGCCGACCTGCTCGCGCACGCTTGCCGCCGCCTCGGTGATCGACTCGGCCGAGGCCACGTCGACCACGTGATGATGCACGGCGCTGCCGCGGCCGGTCAGCTCGGCGGCGGTCTCCTTCAGCGCGGCCTCGTTGATGTCCCACAGCACCACCGCTGCGGCGCCTTCGCGCACCGCACGCTCGGCGAACAGCTTGCCCAGGCCCATCGCGGCCCCCGTGACCAGGACCCTCTTGCCCGCCACCGTGTCCAGTTTCATCCGTACCGCTTCCTGATCCGTGAGTCCTGCGAGTTACTTCTGCCGAAGCGATTTCATGACGCCGAAGTACAGCGTCATGGTCTTGGCCCAGAGCGCTTCGGACATGCCGGGCAGCGGCGCGATGGGCAGCACCCGCTGCACCGCGATGGTCTGGGTGTCGATGTACTTGAGCAGGCCTTCGGGACCGTGCCTGCGCCCCGTGCCGGAGATGCCGAGCCCACCCGATGGCGCGTCGGCGCTGCCCCACGCGGCGATGAAGCCCTCGTTGACGTTCACCGAGCCCGCGTTGATCCGCGCCGCCACCGCACGGCCGCGGGCGGTGTCCTTGGTCCACACGCTGGCGTTGAGGCCGTAGGCGGTGTCATTGGCCTGCGCAACGGCATCGTCGTCGCTGCTCACACGGTAGATCGAGACCACGGGGCCGAAGGTCTCCTCGCGATGCACCGTCATGCCCGGCCGCACGCCCGCCAGCACCGTGGGCTCGTAGAAGTACGGGCCGAGGTCCGGGCGCGCGCGACCGCCCGCCAGCACCGTGGCGCCCTTGGCCACCGCGTCGTTCACGTGCGCCAGCACCGTGTCCAGCTGACGCTGGAAGGTCAGCGAACCCATGTCGCTGTCGTAGTTCAGCCCGCCGCCGAGTTCGATGGCCTCGACGTGCCCGACGAATTCGGCGACGAAGCGGTCATAGACGCTGTCGTGTACGTAGATCCGTTCCATCGACTCGCACAGCTGCCCGGCCGAGGCGAAGCAGGCGCGGATGGCGATCTTGGCGGCACGGGAGACGTCCGCGTCGGCGAGCACCAGCAGCGGGTTCTTGCCACCCAGTTCGAGGGAGTAGCCGATCAGCCGCTCGCCCGCCTGCTGGGCGATGGTGCGCCCGGTGGCGCTGGAGCCGGTGTAGTCGACGTAGTCGGCGCGGGCGATCACGTCGCCGCCGATCACCGAACCGCGGCCGAGCACCGCCTGCCAGAGCCCACGCGGCAGTCCGGCGCGCACGGCGGCATCGATGGCCCACAACGCGGTCAGCGCGGTCTGGTTGTCCGGGCGCGCCACCACCGCGTTGCCCGCGACGAGGGCGGGCAGCGCGTCGGAGACCGCCAGGGCCAGCGGGTAGTTCCACGGCGAGATCACCGCCACCACGCCCTTGGGCCGGTGCAGCACGTCGACCTGGGTGAGCACGGGAAGCACTCCGCGCGGCTTGCGGGTGGCCAGCAGCCGCCCGGCCACCGAGGCGTAGTACCTGGCGTTCACGGCCACGTCGCCGACCTCGTCGAACGCGTGCGCCCGTGCCTTGCCGGTCTCGGTCTGCACGATGTCCAGGATGGTGTCCTGCTCGGCCAGCACGATGTCGTGGAACCGGCGCAGCACCGCGACCCTTTCCCGCACCGGACGCCGCGCCCACTGGCGCTGCGCTTCGCGGGCGGTGGCGAACGCGGTCTCGATATCGGCGGTGGAGGACTGCGGCAGGTCGGCGATCTTCGCGCCGGTCGCGGGCGCGAACACTTCGACCGCGGGGGCGCCGCCCACGACGGCGTGCGCGAGCAACGGCAGCACCAGCGCGGAGGGCAGCGCGTCGGCGGTGACCGGGTGGGAGGCGGTGGTCATGTTCGGCCCTCTCGAGGACGGTGGGCCGCGTGCGCGCCCTATTAAATGAACAGTGGTGTTAGATTAATGTCTATGTCACTGCTCGTGTCAAGCTGTTCGTCGTGGCGCACAGGTATCCCGGGGGCCGCTTTGTGAGGTGGCACCATGCCCGCTGAGTCGACGGCCGCGCGGCGCGGCAGACCGCCGCAGACTCCGGAACAGGCCGAAGAGGTGCGCGCCCGGATCGTGCTGGCGACGGCGGAAGTGTTCACCCGCACCGGTTCCCGCGGGCTGAGCGTCGCGCAGATCATCGAGCAGGCCGGGTTGGCACGGCCGACCTTCTACCGCTACTTCGCCAACGCGAACGAACCCCTGCTCGCGGTGCTCGACAGTTCCAACGACGGGTTGGTCGGCGGCATCCGCACGGCGCTGACGGGCACCGACGAGCCGGTCGAGCTGGGCATCCGATTGATCGACGCCTACCTGGGCTGGGCGCGCGGGCACGGCCCCATGCTGCGGCCGCTGTTCGCCGAGCTGCACGATCCGGGCTCGCCGGTGTCGGTATACCGGGAGCGCGCGCTCGACGACATCCGCGCGCTGGTACGCGAGACGTTCGCCGGGCTGGGCCGTCCGGTGCCGAGCCCGCTGGACCTGGACGCCGCGCTGCACCTGTGCGAGTACGTCGTCTACCGGATCTCCGCCGGTACCGCACCCGGCGCCGAGCCGGACGCGGACACCGTCGCGGCGGCACGCCTGACCATGATCCGGGTGCTGCTCACGACGCTCGGCACGCGAGCCGATGTGGAATACGCGCTGACGCTGCCCACGATCTTCCCCGCCGAGCCATAGCCCGGCCCGCGCGTCAGCGCGGAACCGGGGTGACGGGGCGGCTGTCGAGGACGCGCTGCTCGACCCGGTGGATCAGGTCGTGCACGCGCGGGTCCCGGGCCAGCCTGCTGTCCAGCACCACGTTGATCGCCCCGCGGAACAACGCGTAGGGCTCCCACTGTGGCGGCGCGATGGTGCGCGCGGCGCGACGGGCGATGCCGTCGGCGATGGATTCC
The DNA here is from genome assembly GCF_044548645.1 of Nocardia sp. NPDC051929. Lineage (NCBI taxonomy): Bacteria > Bacillati > Actinomycetota > Actinomycetes > Mycobacteriales > Nocardiaceae > Nocardia > Nocardia sp. NPDC051929. The sequence goes on from NZ_JBIUCG010000029.1 coordinate 15,388, forward strand.
GCCGCGTCGCGCACGGTGATGCGCAGGTTGAGCGGCCACGGCAGCAACGCGCCCAGATCGGCGCCCAGATCGTCTTCATCGAGGGTGCCGTGGGTCATCGCGGTGTCGACGATGCCGAAGTACGCCACGCCCGCGGTCGCGCCGACCGCGGCCAGCTCCACCCGCAGCGCCCGCCCGAACTGCTCGACGGCGGCCTTGCTGACCATGTAGGGCGAACCGGCCATGCCCGGCGCGAACGCCGCGGCGGAGGAGACCACCACCACGTGCCCTTTCGCGGCGACGATGTCGTCCAGCGCCGGATGCACAGTGTTGAACACGCCGGTCACGTTGATGCCGATGACCCGATCGAAGTCGCCGGGATTCATCGTCCGGATGGTCGCGGGCTCGGGTACCACACCCGCGTTGGCCACCACGACATCGATCCGTCCGAACCGCTCGCGCACTCGGGAGATGGCTTCGCGCATCCCGATTCGATCGGAGACGTCCGCGCGCACGACCAGCGCCCGCTCCCCCATCGAGCGCCCGACGGCCGCGGCGGTGGCCTCGTCGATGTCGATCAGCGCCACCGAAGCGCCAGAGGCGTAGAGCTTTTCGGCCAGTGCCCGGCCGATGCCGGTGCCCGCGCCGGTGATCACCACCACCCGGTCGCGGACATCCAGGTGCTCGGCGGGCGGGGAGAGAAGCTGACGCAGCAGGTCGACGACCACGGCGCTCACCCCGCCCGCAGCCGGTAGGACTCGTGATCGAAACGACTTGTGCGCCTGCGATACTCGAAGCTCCAGTTCGGGTACAGCCCCGCGTTGCCGCCGTCGGCGGTCTGGTAGTAGCTGCGGCAACCGCCGGTCAGCCAAGCGGTGTCGCGACTGCGCTCGGTCACCTCGTCGAGGAAGGCACGCTGCACCTCCTCGCGCACATCGATCCGCTGGATGTTCTGCGCACGCATGGTGGTCACGGCATCGACGATATAGCGCACCTGCGCCTCGATCATATAGATGGCGGACTGATTGCCCGCCGCCCCGAACGGACCCAGCGTGCAGAAGAAGTTCGGGAACCCGGCCATGGTCGTGCCGAGGTAACTGCTCGGCCGCTCCCGGTACCGCTCACCGATGGAGCGCCCGCCGATTCCGTGCACCCGATCGAAAACGGCGGGGGGAACACCGAATCCGGTACCCCAGATGATCGTGTCCACAGGGTGCTCCGCGCCGTCGGCGGTGACGATCGACCCGGCGCGGATCTCTCGGATGCCCTCGGTCACCACCTCGACGTTCGGTTGGGTCAGCGCCGGATAGTAGGCGTCGGAGAAGATCGCACGTTTGCATCCGATCACATAGTCAGGGGTGAGTTTGCGCCGCAGCTCGGGATCGCGCACCTGACGCAGCAGCTGGAGTCTGCCGAGCGCCTCGTACGGATGGCGGAATCGCTTGTCCACGAAGCCGACCAGACCGAACCCTTCGATGCCGGTGTAGTACAGGCCGCGCAGCGCGCGGCCGAGCGCGGGCACCCGGCGCAGCAGCGCGCGTTCGGCGGGCAGCGTGCGGCGATCCAACCGCGACACGATCCACGGCGCCGAACGCTGGAACACGGTCAACTCGCCCACCAGCGGTTGGATCTCGGGGATGAATTGGACGGCCGACGCGCCCGTGCCGATCACCGCGACGCGCTCGCCGGTGAGATCGTGCTCGTGGTCCCAGTGCAGTGAATGGAATTGCGCCCCTTCGAAGGTCTCCGCGCCCGGCAGCCGCGGGATCCGCGCCTCGCTGAACGGCCCGACGGCGGAGACCAGTACGTCCGCGGTCAGATCGCCGCGATCGGTGCGCAGCCGCCACCGCGTGGCCGCTTCGTCCCAGCGCGCCTCGAGCAGCTCGACGCCGAACCGCATGTGGCGCACCACGTCGTGGCGCGTCGCGACCGAGCGGAGGTAGGCGAGGATCTCCGGCTGCGACCCGTAGGTGCGCGACCAATTCGGATTGGGCGCGAAGGAATACGAATACAGATGCGAGGGCACGTCGCAGGCACAGCCCGGATAGGTGTTCGCCCGCCAGGTGCCACCGAGATCGTCGGCGCGCTCGAGCAGCACGAAATCCTCGATACCCGCCTCGCGCAGCGCGACCGCCAGACCGATTCCGGCTATCCCGGCTCCGATCACCGCGATCGGGACATGCTCCGGATGCGCAGCCACTGCCATGTCCTCCTCCCACCCGCGGGCGTCGTTGCCCGCCGAGCTCACAGATCCAGTTCGAGTTCGCCGCCGTGCGCGCGGGAGACGCAGGTCAGCATCGCCTCCGCGCGCTCGGACTCGAGCAGCGACCGGTCCCGGTGCTCCACCGCGCCCGCGAGCACCCGGGTCTTGCAGGTGCCACAGAAACCCTGCCCGCAGGAGTAGGCCACGCCGGGCAGCACGCGGCGGATCGCGCTGAGCGCGGACTCGTCGGCGGCGACCTCCACGTCGAACCCGCTGCGACGCAACCTGATCCGGAACGGCTCCCCGTCCCGCACGGGCAGCGGCGAGAACCGCTCGGTGTGCAGCGAGGCCGAGGGATCGTGCAGCGCGAGCACCCCGCGCGCGGCCTCGGCCAGCGGCGGCGGCCCGCAGACGTAGACCGCGGCGCCGGGCGGCGTCTGCTCGAAGATCATCCGCGCGTCGGGTACGCCGAACTCGTCGTCCGGCCGCACCACCACGTCACCGCCGGTGTAGCGGGCCAGGTCGTACAGGAACGGCATGCGCGTCCTGGAACGGCCCAGGTACATCAACCGCCACGGCACCCCGGCATGCTCGGCCGCGGCGACCATGGGCAGGATCGGCGTGATCCCGATGCCGCCCGCGACGAACAGATAACACGGCGCGGCGACGAAGGGGAACGCGTTGCGCGGCCCGCGCACGCCCAGGCGGTCACCCACCCGCAGATCCCGATGGATCTCCGCGGAGCCGCCCTCGCCGTCGGCGATGAAACGGACCGCGATGCGGTAGAACCCGCGGTCGGCGGGGTCGTTGGTGAGCGAATACTGCCGCTGGCGACCGGAGGGCAGGAAGACATCCAGATGCGCGCCGGGCGTCCACGCGGGCAGCGGGCCGCCCTCGGGGTGGCGCAGCCACAAGCTCACCACACCGTCGGCCTCCTGGCCGATCCGGTCGACGACCACCTCGAATTCGTAGCCGGTGCGGCGGACCGGATCCGGGCGCGAGAGCAGTCGCGCGGCGTCGCCTTCCACGAACAGCCGCTTGTAGGCGTCGGCCGCCGAGCCGATCAGGCGCAGTGCGGGCCCTGGTTGGAACCGCTCGACGGCGGTCACCCTCGCGCCGCCCGTGCCGCGGGCGACTGCGCGAGGTAACGCAGGGCGTTGTCCATCGGGCCGAGCTGCGACGGGTGGAAGCCCGGCCGCAGGTAACGCGGAATCTCGGTGAAGAAGGTCGTGAAGCTCGGCACCACACCGCGCACCGAGGCGCTGGCCATTTGGAGTGGCCAGAATCGGCCTTTGTGCTTCGACGGGTCCTTGTGGAACAGGTAGCCCCCGGAGATGACGAACAAGACGAGCAAGCCCGCGCTGGCCAGCAGCGCCTGCCGCGCCTTGCGCGCGTATCCGCCGTCGACGTGCATGTACGCGTCGTAGACGACGCTGCGATGCTCGACCTCCTCCGCGCCGTGCCAGCGGATCAGATCCAGCATCGCCGGGTGCATGCCCTTGGCCTCGAGCTTGTCGTTGGTGAGCAGCCACTCCCCGATGACCGCGGTGTAGTGCTCCATGCCCGCGAACAACGCCAGCCGCTCGCACAACCACTCCCGCTTGGCCCGGCCGGACAGCCCGTGGTCGCCGAGTATCCGGTCGACCAGCCAGGTGACCCGGTCGACCATCGGGCCGACCTCCAGGCCGAGCCGCTCCAACTGTTCGCGCGCCTTCTCGTGCGAACTGGCATGCATGGATTCCTGGCCGATGAAGCCGCGGACTTCCTCGCGTAACCGCTCGTCGTCGATCAGCGGCAGTGCCTCGGCCAGCGCCTGCGCCATCGCGCGCTCGCCTTCGGGCAGCACCAGGTGCATCACGTTGATGATGTGGGTGGCCATCGCCTCGCCGGGGATGTAATGCATCGGCACCGTGGCGAAGTCGAACTCCACGGCCCGCGCGTTGATGGCGTGTGTCTGGTCGGCATATACGGCAGAACCCATCTCGCACCCCTCGTGATCGATCGGTGGTCTTCGCAATGTATTGGTGACATCACATGCTGTCAACATCACATGATGTCAATTCGGCCGCTATGAGAGGATGACGGCCATGGACGAAGCCGACGGGTCGATTCCGGGCATGCGCCGCTGGCGCGGGCAATCCCCCGCCGATCGCGTCGCCGCGCGCCGGGAACAGCTGATCGAGGCGTGCACGGAACTGATGGCCACCGTGGGCGCGGCCGAGACGTCCATGCGAGGTGTCTGCCGTCAGGCCGGACTCACCGAGCGCTATTTCTACGAGAGCTTTCCGAACCTGGACGCGCTGCTGACCACCGTGCTGGACACCGTGGTACTGGGCGCGCGCGACCGGTTGCTGGACGAGCTGCCCAACGCACCCGTCGAGCGCGACGCGATGTTCCGCCACATGGTCGCCGTCTTCACCGACTATCTGCTGGAGGACCGCCGCCGCGGGCGGATCATGTTCGTCGAGTCGCAGGCCACGCCCGTGCTCTTGCCGCGCGCCTATGAACTCATCGGCCTTTTCACCGCGCCGATCGCGTTGGTCATCAGCGCGGGCGACTACACCGAGCCGATGCCCGACGAGCACGATCACGAACTCAACGCCAGCGCCATCTTCGGTGCGCTCGCCTATCTCTATCGCCCGTGGCTCGACGGCGAGATCCCGGTCTCCCGAGAGCGTTTCGACGCGCACACGTCCGACGTGCTCGAACGGATCGCCACAGCGCGCTCCTCGCTGAGCACCGAAGCCTAGCCCCGGACGCCGAGCGCCCGATCGGATCATGCGGCTCGACGGGCGCCACGTGAACGTGGCCGACCGGCTGCTCCGGGCCGGTGATCGATCACACGCGGCCGCCGGTCGAACGCAGCTCGACGCAGCATTCGCCCGCCGCCGGCGCGAGCATCGCCGTCACAGTGTCGGCTTCCAGGCCGTTCAGAAAGCCACGCAGATAGGCGTGGTTGATTCCGCACACCAGGTCCGGAGCCTTGGCCGCGAGTGGGTGGAACGGGCAGTTCCGCAGGCGCAGACATCCCGCGCTCTCCCGGCCGGGTTCGAACCCTTGATCGGTCAGCGTCGACTGCAGCAGCGTCAGCGCACGTTCGGCGCCGAGGCGTCCCGGCCGAAGTTGTTGCCGTAGCGCCTGTCCGTGTTCGGCGCCGCGATCGCGGGCTATCCGCATCGCGGCCTCCCGCGAGGTCTCGTCGGCCGACTCGGCGAGGACGGCGTCGGCGAGTATCTCCGCGAGCACCTGGTGGCGGCGTTCGGGAATGCTGACCTGGACCTCGGTGTCGGCGGGCTCGTAGACCTTCGGCGTGCGCCCGACCCGCCGGACGCCGCCGACCTGCTCGTAGCGGGCCCGCAGCAACCCGGCGTCGACGAGCTTGTCCAGGTGGAACGCGGCCAGCTTGCGGGATATCCCCACCTGCTCGGCGGCCTCGTCCCGGGTCACCGGGCGACGGGCGCGCCGGATGAACCGATACATCCCGCGCCGCAGTTCGTCGTCGAGGGCGGCCACTGCACCGATCGCCGCATCGCTGGTCACAGGATCACGATAGCACTCACCATACTGGTCGAAATATGTTTCGAGGCAATATATGGCGAGCTCTTGACCACATCGGACTATTTAACCAATAATAATTGTCGTAATCAGCCGACCGCATTCGGACCAGCCACGGCGGTGCGCCACGAGGCCGCCCTCGACATGGGGAGCCAGCGTTCATGTCCCATTCCGCGTTACGAGTCGTCCACGACTCCGGCGCCACCGTCGACCTGACCGCCGCCGAGCGTGCGGCCGGCGAGTTCCTCTCCGCGCTCGGCGTCGGCCTCGACGACGAACACCTGAAGGCCACCCCGGGCCGCATGGCACGCGCCTACGCCGAACTGTTCACTCCCCGTCCGTTCGACCTGACCACTTTCCCCAACGACGAGGGCTACGACGAGCTCGTACTGGCCCGCCGCATCCCGTTGCGGTCGGTATGCGAGCACCACCTGCTGCCGTTCGTCGGAGTCGCCCACGTCGGTTACCTACCGGGCGACCGCATCCTCGGACTGTCCAAGCTCGCCCGCATAGTCGAGCACTTCTCCTGCCGCCCCCAGGTACAGGAACGACTGACCAAACAGATAGCCGACTGGCTGGCGACGAATTTGAGCCCCAAAGGGGTCGGGGTCGTCATCGAAGCCGAACACACCTGCATGACCCTGCGCGGCGTGCAGGCGGTCGGCACGACCACGGTCACTTCCACCATGCTCGGCACACTGCGTGACGACGCCCGCTCTCGCCAGGAGTTCTTCTCCCTCACCGGGATCGCGCCCTGACCATCTCCACCGTCGAGCTACAACCCCCGCCGAGCAGCGACCGCCCACACCGCGGCGTCGCTCGGATCGTTCGGTGCGTCCAGTAGCGAGCAAACCTTCTGCGCCACAGCGATGTTCGGCGCGTATCGGAGCACTGGCCGCATCGCTCCGATCCCGCACCGGACGCACGGTTCGCAGTGAAGTCACTCACATCCGACGAGAGAGACGCCTCCCCGAGTACTCGCACATTGCCGCCATTCGGCAATAGCCGATCGGTTGCCATTCCGAAAGCGACGCATTCGCCCACCCGGGGCGCCACGTACTGCCCGCGCCGCGAAACACCGTGACAAGCCGAAACGGCAGCTCACATCGCAATACTGCGAACGCCATAGCCAGCCGATCACCGGTTGGTGATACCTCACGAAACAGATACCATCGGCAGTGATTTCCGTCTCAGACGGAAGGCCCGAAGGTGATATAGCCATTCGTTGTTACTGTCGGGTAGTGTTCACTGCACCGACGATCAGAGTCGATCCGGAACCGTATTTCCCCACGATTTCAGGAGCGCTCGTGTCTCCCCATTCTCGTTTCGAATCCATCGGCGCCTATCTGCCTTCCAGAGTCGTCACCACGGAGGAGCTTCTTTCCGGGCTGAAAGAACCGCCTTCATTCGATCTTGAGAAAATAACCGGCGTACGTGAGCGCCGGGTCCGCGATACCAGGCCGGAAAGTCACGAGGACTCGTTCACACTGGCCATGCAAGCTGTGGAAGACTGTCTGTCCAGGTCACAGTATGCGCCGGAGGAGATCGACGTCATCATCTCCGCCTCGATCACGCGGAGCAAGCACGCGACCAGGGTGTACATGGAGCCGTCGTTCGCCGGTTCGATAAGCCGCCTTATCGGTGCCAAGAACGCGATCACATTCGATATCACAAATGCCTGTGCAGGAATGCTCACCGGCACGTACATCCTGGATCGGATGATCCGGTCCGGCGCCGTTCGCAATGGCCTCGTGGTCAGTGGTGAAGCCATTACCCCGATCGCCGAGACCGCAGTTGCCGAGATTTCCCAGAAATACGATCCGCAATTCGCTTCGCTGTCCGTCGGCGACTCCGGATGCGCGATCGTGCTGGATCGCGCGGTCGATGAAAACGACATGATCCACTACATCGAAATGATGACCGCCGCGGAATACGCGCAGTTGTGTCTGGGCATGCCGAGCGGCAAGACGCAAGGCATCGCGATGTACACCGACAACCGCAGGATGCACAACGAGGATCGCTTCCTGCTCGGCACCAATACCCAGCGGAAATTCCTCGAGGCGCAGGGCAAGACCTTCGCCGACGAGAAGTTCGACTACGTCATCCACCATCAGTTCGGCGCCACCGCCATTCCGTGGATGAACGCGATCGCCGAGCGCGAGTTCGGCAGTCCGATGCCGCCGGACCTGCGGGTCATCGAGAAGTACGGAAATACTTCCACCACTTCGCATTTCATCGTGCTGCACGATCAGCTCAGCGAGCAGAGCATCCCCGCGGGCTCGAAGTTGCTGCTGGTGCCCGCGGCTTCCGGCATCGTTACCGGGTTCCTGTCCACCACCATCTCGTCGCTGAAGGTCTGAGGCCGGTCATGAGTGTGCGTATCAAGTCCAGCGCGATCAGCCGCGGCGGCGACACCAACAGCATCGTGGAGCACAACGGGCGCGCGGCCAAGCGGTGCCTCGAGCGTGCCGGCATTCGTCCCGACCAGGTCGGCCTCCTGATCAACGCGGGTATCTTCCGGGATTCCAACACCGTCGAGCCCGCGGTGTCGGCGCTGATCCAGAAAGCGGCCGGAATCGGCCTGGAGTACGCCAAGGACGACCCGAGGACGTTCTCGTTCGATCTGATGAACGGCGCGATCGGCGTGCTCAACGCGGTGCAGGTGGCCACGTCGGTCCTGGAGACCGGCAGCGCCGAGCACGTGCTCGTCGTCTCCGGCGACACCCATCCGTCCCTGCTGCGTTCCGTCGGCGACGACCGGTTCCCGTACGCCACCTGCGGCGCGGCGCTGCTGCTCGAACACACCGACGAGCCGACCGGCTTCGGCAGGGTGCACACCGTCGCGGGCGAGGGCACGCCCGCGGTCGAGGCCTACGTCGACGTGACGACCATGGGCAACACCGGCCGCGGCGCCATGACGGTGGAACGCGAGCCCGGCTTCGAGGACCGCCTGCTGGAGGTGGCCGTCGACGCCGCGCGCCTGGCGCTCGCCGAATCCGACCACGCCTCGCTCGACGAGATCGCGCTGATCGCCTCGACGCCGAGCCCGGAGTTCCCGAAGAAGCTGGCCGCCGCGCTCGGCATCGACGAAAGCTCGGTTCGCACACCGGATCTGCGCGACGGCGACCCGCACACGGCCACGCTCACCGCGGCCTACGACCAAGCGGTAGCGGACGACACCCTCGCCGCTCATCGCCAACTGCTGTTCGTCGCGGCGGGCGCGGGTCCCTCCGCGGCGGCGGTGCTCTACCGGCTGCCCGTCTTCGCCGGGGCGCCTGCGTGACAACGGGAACCTACTGGCAGGCCATCGATCGGTTTCGTGCGGTCGTCCGCACCGACCCCACCCGGGTGGCCGTGCGCTACGCGGACGGGGTCGGCCCCGATGGCCTGCCGGCCTACCGGCACCTGACCTATCGCGAGCTGGACGCGTGGTCGGACACGATCGCCCAGCGGCTCGCCGCGTCGGGTGTCGGCACCGGGACGCGCACCATCGTGCTGGTGCTGCCGAGCCCGGAGCTGTACGCGATCATGTTCGGGCTGCTCAAGATCGGCGCGGTGGCCGTGGTGATCGACCCGGGCATGGGCGTGCGAAAGATGTTGCGCTGCTTGCGCGCCGTGGACGCCGAGGCGTTCATCGGCATCCCGCAGGCGCATGCGCTGCGCGTGTTGTTCCGGCGCGGCTTCCGCACCGTCCACACGGTGGTGACGGTCGGCAGACGCTGGTTCTGGCGCGGCGAGTCGCTGCGGGACTGGGGCCGCACGCCCGCGGGCTCGATGCCCGTGGGCCGCCCGGCCACCGAGGACGATTTGCTGCTCATCGCTTTCACCACCGGCAGCACCGGCCCGGCCAAAGCCGTGCAGCTGACACACGGCAACCTGGCCGCGATGGTGGAGCAGGTGCATGTAGCACGCGGGGAGGTGGCGCCGGAAGCCTCCTTGATCACCCTTCCGCTGGTCGGCGTGCTGGATCTGCTGCTCGGCTCGCGTTGCGTGCTGCCGCCGCTCATCCCGAGCAAGGTGGGCGCGACCGATCCGGCGCATGTGGCCGACGCGATCGAGAAGTTCGGGGTGAGTACCATGTTCGCCTCCCCCGCCGTACTCATCCCGCTACTGGAATACCTGCGTGCCCACCCGACTCCGCTCGCGTCGCTGGAGAGCATCTATTCCGGTGGCGCTCCGGTGCCGGACTGGTGCATCGCCGGACTGCGCGCGGTGCTGGGCGAGGACGCGAAGGTGGTGGCGGGATACGGGTCCACCGAGGCGCTGCCGATGTCCACCATCGAGTCCAGGGAACTGCTGGGCGGTCTGGTCGAACGGGCGCACCGCGGCGCGGGAACCTGTATCGGCAGGCCCTCCTACCAGGTGCAGGCGCGCGTCGTCGCCATCACCGACGACCCCATACCGACGTGGGCGCGGGCCGAAGAACTCGCGGGCGGCCTGGCGGACACTCGTGGCATCGGCGAACTGGTGGTGAGCGGGCCGAACGTCAGCACCAGGTATTACTGGCCGGAACAGGCGAACGCGTTGGGCAAGATCGTCGACGGCGATCGGATCTGGCATCGCACCGGCGATCTCGCGTGGATCGACGAACAAGGGCGGATCTGGTTCTGCGGGCGCAAGAGTCAGCGCGTGGTCACGGCGCAGGGACCGATGTTCACCGTCCAGGTGGAGCAGATCTTCAACACCGTCGCGGGTGTGGCCCGCACGGCGCTGGTCGGGATCGGTCGGCGCGGCGCGCAGCGACCGGTGCTCTGCGTCGAAGTGAAGCCGGGCGCCGACCCGGCCGTCGTCGAGCCGGCGCTGCGGGCCCACGGGGCGCAGTTCGACCTCACCAGGACGATCGCCGACTTCCTTGTCCATCCGTCGTTCCCGGTGGACATCCGGCACAACGCCAAGATCGGGCGCGAAGAGCTCACAGGGTGGGCGGCCGAGCGCCTCGGAACGGACACCTGATCATGAAAACAACCGCACTGCGGGCGGTTCCCGTCCTGGGATGGCTGTATCTGGCGGGCGGCGCGCTCGCCGCGACCACCGGCCGTGCCCCCGACAGCCGGATCCTGCGCACCGTCTGGTGGATCGACGCGTTCCTCAGCGTCGTCGTGCACGCGGCCCAGATCCCGGTGGCCTTGCGCGCCGCCGAGGGATCCGGCAGCGGCCGCCTCCGTACGGCGATATTGACGCAGATCTTCGGCCTGACCTGGTGGCGGACCCAGCCCGGCAAGGAGAAAAGGCAATGAGCAAAGTTCTGGTGACCGGCGCGTCCGGTTTTCTGGGCGGAGCGCTGGTGCGCAGGCTGGTGCGCGACGGCGAGCACCATGTATCCATCCTGGTGCGCCGCACCAGCGATCTGTCCGACCTGAGCGCCGACCTCGACAAGATCCAGCTGGTCTACGGCGACCTGACCGATCCGGCGTCGCTCGAGCGAGCGACCCGCGGCGTCGACATCGTGTTCCACAGCGCGGCACGGGTGGACGAGCGCGGCACCCGGGAGCAGTTCTGGAACGAGAACGTCCGGGCCACCGAGCGGTTGCTGGAGGCGGCCCGGCGCGGCGGGGCCGCGCGGTTCGTGTTCATCTCCAGCCCGAGTGCGCTGATGGACTACTACGGCGGCGACCAGATCGACATCGACGAGTCGGTGCCGTATCCGCGGCGCTACCTGAACCTGTACTCGGAGACCAAAGCCGCGGCCGAGCGGGCGGTGCTGGCCGCCGACACCGAGGGATTCCGCACCTGCGCGCTGCGCCCGCGCGCGATCTGGGGTGCGGGCGACCGGTCCGGTCCCATCGTGCGGATGCTCGGGCGGGCCGGCGCGGGAACGTTGCCGGATCTGTCGTTCGGCCGCACCGTGTACGCCTCGCTGTGCCACGTCGACAACATCGTCGAGGCCTGTGTTCGAGCAGCCGCCTCGGACACGGTGGGCGGCAAAGCGTATTTCATCGCCGACGCCGAGAAGACCGACGTCTGGGGTTTTCTCGGCCAGGTGGCCGCCCGGCTCGGATACCAGCCGCCGACCAGGAAACCCAACCCCAAGGTGATCGACGCGGCGGTGCGCGTCATCGAGACGATCTGGCGCATCCCCGCCGTCGCGACACGCTGGTCGCCTCCGCTCTCGCGCTACGCCGTCGCTCTGCTAACCCGCAGCGCCACCTACGACACCAGCGCCGCCGCACGCGATTTCGGCTACCGGCCGGTCGTGGACCGCGACAGCGGGCTGACCGCCTTCCTCACCTGGCTGGAAGGCCAGGGCGGAGCGGTCGAACTCACCCGCGATCTGCGCTGAGCACTTCCCCGTTACCGGAGACCAGCATGAGCAACGCCCCCGTCTTCCGCAGGAAGATCACCCCCACCGAACGCCTCTATTTCTCCACGCGACAGGTCACTCCGCCGTTCGTGATGCACATCGCCGTCCACGGCGAGGGCAGCCTTGATCCGGCCGCCGTGCAGGCCGCCGTCGACGTGGCCTCGGCGGCCGCTCCCGGCACCCGCCTCGTCCGCGACGGCCGCGACTGGGTGGACAGCGGTCTGGCCGCCACCGTGCGCGTAGTGCCTGGATGGTCGCTGAACTACGACGCACTGGAGCACGACGCGGTGCTCGACAGCCCGATCGGTCCCACGCCGGACCGCACCACCGAGGTGCTGCTGCTCACGGGTGCGCAAACCACCGTGCTGTTCCGCGCCTTCCACGGCGTGATGGACGGCATGGGCATGCGCATGTGGGTGGACGACGTATTCCGCGCCCTGCGGGGACAGCGTCCGCTCGGCGCTCCCGACCCGGTCGCGGACGCCGAACTCGTCGCGCGGGTCGGCGCTGCGGGCAGACCGACTTTGGTGCTGCCCACATTCCAGGCGCCGTCCGGACGCGGCAGCCAGGATCCGGCGGCCCCGCGCTGGCTGCTGCGCCACCGCACGATCGAGGCGACCGGCAGGGGCATCGTCGCGCGCGTGGCGGCGATCCTGGCCGAAGAGTCGGAGACGAAGTCGCGCTTCATGATTCCGGTCGATCTGCGCAGGCACGATCCCGGCTTGCGGTCCACCGCGAACCTGGCGCTGCCCCTGTTTCTCGACGTGGCGCCAGGCGAAGACTGGGAGACGGTCAGGGAGCGGATGCGGGTCGGTCTGCGGGAGAAACGCGAACTGAACGAATTGGACAACGGCAAGCTGTCGAAGTTCCCGGACGCCGTCATTCGCACGGCGCTGCGCGGGAGCAACTGGCTGGGGGCACGGCTGAACCGGAACATGGTGTCGGCCACCGTCTCCTATATGGGCGCCTGCGATCTCGACGAGATGGCCGTGCCCGGCTGGACACCGACCTCCATGCGGTTGCTGCCGCAGCACAGCGGCGCGATGCCGCTGCTGTTCGCCATGGTCGAATCGCGCGGGAAGCTGGAGCTGACCGTCTCCTGCCGCAACGGCGCGGGCATCGAGCCCCGGCTGGAGGCGCTGCTGGACAAGATCACCGCGCGGCTCGAGGCCGAGCTCGCGCCGCACGATGCGGCCGTGGCATGACCGCCATCGCCCGGGTCGTCCTCGCCCGGCCACGGATGGTGCTCGCCGTCGTGACCGGGGTGATGCTGCTGTCCGGCCTCCTGGGCATCGGAGCGTCGGACAAGGTCACCGCTGCCGGGTTCATCGATCCCGGCAGCGAGTCCGCGCACGTGGATCAACTCGTGAGCGAGCACTTCGGACCGCAGAATCCCGACGTGGTCGTGCGCTACACCGCTCCGGAGGGACAGACGCTCGACGACATCGGCCCCTTGGTGCAGGAGGCGCTGGCGCGGATCGATCCGGCGATGCTGCAACGGCCGATCGAAACCTATTGGAACGCTGGGTTCGCGCGAAAGCAGTTCCTGCGCGCGGCGGACGGACGGCACGCGCTCGCCGTGGTCTATCTCGCCGGTGACGCCAACCAGCGTGTCGCCGTGTATCCCGACATCGAACCGCTGCTTCGCGTTCCGGGTGTTCCGGCCGATCTGTCCGGCTACAGCGCGGTCTCCACGGAGATCAACGCGCAGTCCCAGCACGATCTGGTCCGGGCGGAAGCGCTCTCGCTTCCGCTGACGCTGCTCATCCTGGTGCTGGTGTTCGGCGGTCTGGTCGCCGCGTCCTTCCCGGTCGTGGTCGGCGGCCTGACCGTGCTCGGCGCGCTGGGCGCCATCCGCGTGCTCGCCGAACTCACCGAGGTGAGCACGTTCGCGGTGAACATCGCCTCCCTGCTCGGCCTCGGGATGGCCATCGACTACGGGCTGTTCCTGGTCACCCGATTCCGCGAGGAGGTCGCCGAGGGGCACGACGTGCGCGCCGCGATCACCCGCACCTACTCGACCGCGGGACGCACCATCGCGTTCTCGGCACTGCTGCTGGTTTGCGCGTTCGCGGGTACGTTCGTCTTCCCGCAGGCGGTGCTGCGCTCGCTCGGCATCGGCGCGATCACCGCGGTCGCCCTGGCCGCCGGACTCTCGCTCACCGTGCTGCCCGCCCTGCTCGCCCTGTTCGGCGCGCGCATCGGCACCGCGCGCGCGATCGATCGCACCGACCGGTTCTGGGGCGGCCTGGTCGACCGCGTGCTGCGGCGGCCGGGGCTGGTGACCGTGGTCGTCGGCGCCGTCCTGCTGGTCTTCGCGGCGCCGTTGGCCGGGCTGCGGCTGGGCGACATCGACCACCACGCGTTGCCCCCGGACAACGCCATGCGCGTCACCATCGAAGAGCTCACCGCGCAGTTTCCCGCGGCGGGCAGCGGAGCCACCGCCGTGCTGCACGGCACGAACGGGCCGCCGCAGGCGGCCGCGGTTGATGCCGTCGCGGCGGCACTGGGCAAGGTCGACGGTGTGCGGCAGGTCGTCCAGGTGGGTCGCGCCGAGGATTTCGTCGTCTTCCACGCGTTCCTGCGCGATACCGACCGCACCGAAGCGGCGAGCGCCTCGGTGCGCGGCATCCGTGCCCTGACGCCGCCGGACGGCACCGCACTGTGGGTCGGCGGCGACACCGCGGCCACCGTGGACAGCGTGCGGTCCATCGTCGCCGGGATGCCGTGGATGATCCTCGTAATGGTCGGCGCGACGTTGGTGCTGCTGTCGACCGCGTTCCGCTCGGTCGTCCTGCCGCTCAAAGCCGTCGCCCTCGCTTTCCTGAGCCTCGCCGCGACCTTCGGCGTGCTCACCTGGATCTTTTGCGGCGGGCATCTGTCCGGCGTACTCGGCGTGAGCACCGGCCCGATCACCGCGGGCATGCTCGTGCTGATCATCGCGGTCGTCTTCGGCCTGTCCACCGACTACGAGGTGTTCCTGCTCTCCCGCATGGTCGAAGCGCACGACGCGGGCGCCGACACCGCGGCGTCGGTGCGCGCGGGCACCATCAAGACCGCGCGCGTGATCACCGCCGCGGCAACCTTGCTGGTGATCGTCACCGGGGCGTTCACCCTCTCCCCGCTGACCCCGATGCGCTTCCTCGGTCTGGGCATGATCATCGCACTCGTCGTGGACGCCACCCTCGTCCGCATGCTCTTGGTGCCCGCGCTGGTCCAGCTGATGGGCCCGGCCAACTGGTGGTCACCGCGCCGCCGCATCATCCCGGCCACCGTCGCCCGCATCCGGGAACGCACGTCCGCGGCCTGACGGAATCCAGCGGTGCTAAGCGACCAGTTCGAGCAGGCCGCGTGGATCCCACGGCATCGGCCCGGTCGGGAAACTCATCCGGACCAGTCGGTGCGGGGCGACCGCGTCGAAGTGGGCCACCGCGGGTGGCAGGAACCCGCCGATCATCTTTTCCACCATCGTGTTCAGCCCCGTGAGCCGCGGCCGCAGCCGTACCTGCCAGCTGGTGATGCGACCGGCGGGTACGTCGACGACGGTGCGCTGCTCCACTTTCGCCCCGAGCGGGATGTGCACCGAGAAGGCGAGCCACAGGTCGACGCACTCTTCGGCGCCCTCGGCGAAGTCCAGGCCGCGCAGCAGCGTCAGGCCGCCGGCGAGCGGCATCACATTGGCCGGAAACGGCGCGATCCCGCCGCCGAACTGAAGATGGGTGGTGCCGACGAAGTTGGCCTCCTCGCGGCTGACGACCGTGGTGCCCGAACGTGTCTCGGCGCGATAGCGCTCGGCCGACAACCGATCCCCGGAGCGCTGGAATCGCTGCTCGATGGTCATCGCGAAATTCGCGTGTCCGATGCCGACCTCGAGCATCGAGCGGTAACCGTCGCCGTCGTGCGATACCACGCTGATCAGATCGAGCTTCGGCGGCCGATCGGTCACGCTGACGGTGTAGACGGACTTCTCTCCGTCGGGTATCCCCGGGTCACGAAAAGCGGTGCGCACATGTCCTCCTCACACTGTGTCCTCGGCCGCCGCCGCGAACACCGCTTCGAGGGTGGCCACGTAGCGCTCGACGGAACCGTGCGCCACCGGCGTGTCCGGGTAGATGACGCTCAGCGTGGTCTCCGACGCGAGCCGGTTGATCCAGATCAGCACCTGTTCGGACGCGGCGCGATTGGCGTACAACCCGCACGACGCCAGGTCGAACACCTCGTTGCCGAGCAGTTCTCGGGCGTCGACGTAGGAGATCATCGGCGTGGACCAGCCCGGTTCCAAGTCGAGATCGGAGTCGGCGGGCAACAGTTCCACCACGCGCTGGAACGAGGTGGGAGCCAGGCGCAGGCCGTTCTCGTAGGCGTGCTGCGCGATAGCCGCGGCCCGGGCGAAGGTGGTGGTCGGCGCGATCGGAAAGGCCACCGGCAGCAACGTCACATACCAGCCGACCGACGCGCGTTCGGCGGCGGAACCGCGGGTGCTGACCGGTGTCATGCCGAAGTAATAGTCGCTGTCGATGAGCTCGCGCTCGGCCAGCGCCGCCGCGGCGAAGATGCCGCCGACGAATTCCGCGCCGTTGTCACGGCAGACCCGCTCGAACCGTAGCGCGGTGTGCTCGTCGAACAGCGTGACCGTGCGGTGCGCACTGCGGTTGTACACATCGGTCCGCCTGCCCAGATCCAATGGGAAGGAGGGCAGTTCGCCGTCGTTCCCGCGAATGAGCTCCAGCCACTTCTGGACGCCGGGCGAGGCGAGCGTCATCCGGCCGGTGTACTCCCGTTCGGCGGTGCAGTAGTCGAGATAGCTGGCCGCGGGATGCAGCATGCCGACGTCCTCCCACACCTCGCGCAGATACAGCAGCGCGAGGTCGAACCCGGACAGGTACTGGCCGAATCCGTCGGTGTGCAGATGATCGACCGCCAGGTAGACCGTCGTCGAATCCTCGCGTTCGATCGCCCCGAAGGTGAAGCAGTCCCAGTCGAAGGGCCCCGGCGTCGTCTTCTGGACGTGATCGCGGATCGCCCTTGCCTCGTCCACGTGGCCGTAGTCGACCGGCACGAAATCGACGTCCTCCGCGGGCACCAGGTGACGCTCGATCGCACCGGCGGCGTCGACCCGAAACCAGGTTCGGAAGGTGTCGTGGCGCAACAGGAACGCGTTGATCGCCCGCGTCATCGCGGCCAGGTCGAGGCCGCCGGTCGGGATCTCCGCGGTCACCAGGCACAGGCCCGAGTACCGGAAATCCGCGTCGGCGTGCCGATCGGCGAGCCGCAGATACTGCTCCTGCTGGTGCGAGGGCGGAGCCGGGTGCACCGGCGCCCGGCGGGCGCGCGCCACCGACTCCGGCGACGCCGCCCAGCCGACCAGCCGGCCCGGCCCCGGCTCCCATTCATCGATCAGCCCGAAACGGACCACGGGGACACCTCGTTTCGACGGCGGTCGGTCACGGCCTGGCCCCGGCCGTCATCAGCGCCGGAACGCGCTCGGCCGCAGCGTCATTCGAAGCGGTCGGCGCGACCGGATCCGTGACCGGCTGCGCCTGACCGGAATCGGCTGCCAGGATCAGTTCCGCCACCTTCGGTCCGGCCTGCTCCAGGCTGAACGAACGGCCCATCTGCAGTGACATCAGGTCGATACCGAGGGTCTTGGTGACCCGCGCGCCGAGTTCCACCGCCATCAGCGAATCCAGCCCGAGTTCTGGCACCGGAACGGTCATGTCGATGGACTCGACCGGCACGCCCATGACGACGGCGAGTTCCTCGGCCATCTTGCGGGCGACGAAGGCCCCGCGCTTGCCCTCTTCGATCGCGGCCACCTCCGCGCGCAGCCGAGCCAGCTCGGAGGTGTCCTTGGCGGAGGCCTGCGCGAGCGCGGTGGTGCGGCCCGTGCGGGTCAGCTGCGGGAAGGTGCCGGTCAGCTTGGCCCAGTCGGTCGGGATGATCGCCGCGCGGGCCACGCCCAAGCGCAGTGTCTGCTCGAGATAGGCGGTGGCGTCGGCCATGTCGATCGGATCGAAGCCGACCAGATCGAGGTACTTCAGGGCCGTCTCGTCGGCGGCCATGCCGCCCGTCGCGCCCGACAGGTGACCCCAGCCGACGCACAGCGCCCGCTCGCCGGCCCGGGACCATTCCTCGGCCAGCGACTCCACCGCCACATTGGCCGCGCAGTAGTTGTACTGCCCGTAGATGCCGTACATCGAGCCGCCCGAGGAGCACAGCACGAACATGTCCAACCCGATCCCGGCGTCGGCCACGGCTCGATGCAGTACCCGGGCACCGTGCACCTTCGGGCGATACACCTTGTCCAATTCCTCGAATCGCATCGCGTCCAGGCGATTGTCGGCCACCGCGCCCGCCGCGTGGAACACTCCGCGCAGCGGGTGCTCGGCGCCGTGGGACCGCGCGACGATCGCGGCGACCGCCTCCGGGTCGGTGACGTCGGCCCGCTCCTCGATCACCTCGACGCCTACGGTGCGCCACGCCTCGAGCTGGCGGCGTGCCTCCTCCGTACTCGCGCCGCCGCGGCCGAGCAGTACCAGCCGCCGCGCCCCGCGCAACACCAGCCAGCGCCCGATGGCCATCCCGAACCCGCCGAATCCGCCGGTGACCAAATAGGTCGCCGCGCTGCGGATCTCGAGATCCGGTAGGTAAGGCCGCACCGCCGGGGTGGGTGAATCCAGGCGCAGCGCGATCCGGGACAGACCGGTCGAGCGGATGGTCTCCTCGAACGCCCTGGCCACCTCGTCGGTCTCGAACAGCCGGTAGGGCAATGGTTTGTAGGTGCCCGCGAGCACCTTCTCGTAGACCCGCTGCAACAAACGAGCCAGCCGCTGCGCGTCGACGGCGACCAGGCGGTCCAGATCCATCGAGAAGTACGCCAGGTTCTTGTCGAAGTTGGACATCTCCAGCAGGCCGCCGGTGTAGATGTCGGCCTTGCCGACCTCTACGATGCGCCCGAATTCCGCGACGGCGTTGAAGTTCTGGCGCAAAATCTCACCCGGCGCGCTGCTGAGCACCACCTCGACGCCCTTGCCGCCGGTCAGCTCGAGCACGTCGTCCACGAAGTTGAGCGAGCGCGAGTCGATCGCGTGATCGGCACCGAGGGCGAGCACGTGGGCGCGGCGCTCGTCGGTACCGGCGGTGCCGATGATTCGTGCCCCACGATCCTTGGCCACCTGGATCGCGGCCGTGCCGACGCCGCCCGCGGCGCCGTGGATCAGCACCGTCTCCCCCGGTTCCAGCCGGGCCAGATCCAGCAGCGCGTACTCGGCCGTGCCGAAGGCGATGGTGCTGGTGCAGTAGGCGGGATCGGCGTCGGCGGGCAGCGGGATGGTCAGTTGCCGGTCGACGACGACGTAGCGCCGCATCATGCCCTTGGCGGCGACCGCGACCAGATCGCCCACAGCGAGGTCGGTGATCTCCTCGCCGACCCGCACCACCTCGCCGACACCCTCCATTCCGGGCACGGTGCCGAAATAGGTGGGCGCCAACTCGCGCTCACCGAGCAGGCCGATGACCTTGAGCGGATCCTTGTAATTCAGGCCGATGATCTTCATCCGCACCTCGACCTGCCCCGGTCCGGGTCGGGGCCGCGGGCACTGCCGCCACGCCAACGCCGACAGCAGGCGGGTCCGGGGCAAGTCCAGCGCGAAGTTGGCTTCCGGGTCGGTCATGGGTTCGGCGGTGTCGAGGGCGTCCAGGCGCGCCTGCAGCGGCTTGGTCACCAGCGGCGCCCAGCGCGTGCCCGCGCGCAGCACCACCTCGTCGAGGTTGTCGTTCCAGAACGCGCCGGGCACGGCCAGTTCTCCGAGCAGTTCGCCGATCTCGGTGCCGGGTTCCACGTCGATCAGCCGCCAGCGCAGCGCCGATTGCTCGTTGAGCAGCACCCGGCGCGCACCGGCCAGCGCGGCATGATTCGAGTTCGGCGGGATCGGGCTGTCCGGCAGCGCGAACGCGCCCTCGGTCACCAGCGTGGCATGGCACCAGCCGTCACCGAAGACGCTCTGGGGCCCCTGTTCGGTGGCCTCCGGGTGGACGAACTCGTCGAGAGCGACCGCGATCCGCTCCAGTGTCCACAGATCGGCGACATCGTCCTCGACGGCACCCGCGACCACGCAGACGTGCAGCCGGTCGGCGCCTTCCGCCTTGGCGGCGGCCAGGGTCGCGGCCAGATCGGCGGCGAGTTCGCGGCTCGCCACCCCGGCCACGTAGAGCCGGGAGCCCGGGATCGCGGCGGCCAGCTGCCCCGCCCTTCGGCAGTCGCCGCCCAGCGCGACGATCACCGTGGACACCGAATCCCGCGGCAGCGCGGCGGGATCGAGGGCATCGCGCGGTTCGAGCGTCTCGGCGTAGTAGAAGTCGACCATCCGGTGCAGCGGATCCTGGCCCGGCGCGAGCGCACCGATCTGCAGGCCGCTCAACCGCATCACGAGGCTGCCTTCGTCGTCCAGCAGATCCACCTCGGCGCGCAGCCGGGCCCGGGGATCGCGGCGCGCGACCACGGTGATCCGCTCGGGCAGCGGCGCGACCAGCCGCACCGCCGCGACACCGACCGGCACCAGCGTGCCCTCGTCGATCCTGGCGTCGGCGAACAGCAGGGCCGCCGACTGCATCGCGGCGTCGACCACCGCGGGGTGGGCGAGATGTCCGGAATCCGCGGCGATGGCGCCGTCGACGGTGGCCACCACCGCGTCCGCGCCGACGCGCACGGAGGTGACGCGACGGAAGGCCGGTCCGTACTGCAGTCCTGCCGCGGCCAGACCGCTGTAGAACATCCGCGGGTCGATGTCGAGACCGACGTCCAGGGTGGGCACCGTGACCTTCGTCGGCTTGTGGCTGCCGGTCAGCGTGCGGCCGAACGCGTGCACCGTCCAGGCCGTCCCGGTCGCCGAGCGCGATCGGATCATGAACCGGCCGCTGGCCTCCTCGACGGTGAGCGCCACCAGCGGCACGTCCGGCGCGCCCATGATCAGCGGTGCCACGAACCGAACCTGTTCCAGCGCGACGCGTTCCACGCCCAGACGGGCGGCCGTCGCGCTCAGGGCGGCATCCAGGTACGCCGCGCCCGGCATGATCTTGACGCCGTTCACCACATGATCGGCCAGCCACGGCAGCAACTCGGTGCCGACCTGTAGCAGCCAGTCCGGCCTGCCCTCGACGTCGGGATCACCGAGCATGGCGTAGGCGCCGGGGGTGCCCAACCGGGCCTGCTCGAACAGCGGCAGCGCCGCGTGCAGCCGGGTCCGTTGCCACGGATAGCGCGGCAGCGGCACGTGCGGAGTGGCCTGCGCCGGGAACAGCTCGTCCAGGTCGAGCACGCCCGCGCCGTAGAGGCCGATGAGGGTGCGGCGGATGCTCACCGAATCCGGCTGCTTGCGATCCAGCGTCGGCACGGTCGTGCCGTTGACGTCCGCGCCGAGCAGCGCTTCGCGGATGTTGCCCGAGAGCACCGGGTGCGGGCCGACCTCCAGGAAGACCCGGCTGTCCGCGCCGATCAGCTTCGCGACCGCGTCCGCGAACCGGACGGGCTGCCGCACATTCGCGCACCAGTACTCCGCGTCCCAGTCGGGGCCGACAACTTGTTCGCCGGTGACCGAGGAGTACAGCGGCACGGTCGGCGTCATCGGCGTGAGCCCGGCCAGCGCCGCGCGCAGTTCATCCAGGATGGGGTCCATCAACCGGCTGTGGTACGGCACCTCGACGCGAAGTCTGCGCGCGAAAATGCCGTCTTCGGTGAGCTTTTCGGCGATCTCGTCGAGGCGGTCGACGTCACCGGACAAGGTCAGCGAACTCGCACTGTTGATCGCGGCGACATCCACCCGCTGGTCGTCGCCGACGAGTTCGCGAGCCTGCTCGGGCGACATCCCGACCGCGAGCATGCCACCCGATCCGGCGGTCGTCGCCTGCAACCGGGCCCGGTGGTAGGCCACCAGCACCGCGTCACGCAGCGACAGCATGCCGCTCACGTAGGCCGCCGACACCTCGCCCACGCTGTGCCCGACCACGGCCGCGGGCCGGATGCCGTACTCGGCCAGCTCCCGCGCCAGCGCCACCTGCACGAGGAAGTTGGCCGGCTGCGCCACCTCGGTGCTGGTGACCCTGGACTCCTGCTCGGGCCGCAGCAGCTCCTCGATGATCGACCAGCCCGCGATCGAACGGAACTCGGCGTCGACCGCCTCGGCCGTGTCGGCGAAGACACCTCGGCTGCGGAGCGATTCGCGTGCCATCCCCCACCACTGCGGACCCATGCCGGAGAACACGAACACCGGTTCGGCCGTGCGCGCCACGATCGTCCGCGCGGCGTCGCGGCCCAAGCCCGCGGCGAACGAGCGCAGATCGCGGACGAGGTCGGCGGTGTCGTCGAGGAGCACGCCCGTGCGGTACTGATGGTGCGCCATGCGCGTCCAGGCGGCCTCGGCCAATTGTTCCGGGTCGGCGCCCGCGGCGATCAGATCGCCGAATCGACCGGCCAGCGCCCGCGCCGCGCCGGTGCTGCGCGCCGAGATCGGCAGGACGCCGAAGTGCCGCGGGGGCGAGACAGGTTCAGCGGCCGTCGGCCGGAACTCCTGCAGGATGGTGTGGGCGTTGGTGCCGCCGTAGCCGAAACCGTTGACCGCGACCGTCATCGGCTCGGCGTCGGCGGGCAGCGGCTCCGCCTCGAGTTGGACGTGCAATCCCAACTCGTCGAACGGGATGTCCGGATTGGGTTGGTCCAGCCAGCCCTGCGGCGGGATGGTGCGATGCCGGATCGCCAGCGCCGCCTTGATCACGCTCGCGATACCGGCCGCGGCCTCGGTGTGCCCGAGTGTCGACTTCACGGAGCCGACGCCCAGTGAGCCCGTGCGCCCCGCGGGCGCGCCGAACACTCGGCCGAGCGCGCGCAACTCGACCGGATCGCCGACCAGCGTGCCGGTGCCGTGCGCCTCGACGTAGGTGATCGTCTCCGGCGCGAGGCCAGCGCGGCCGCACACCGAACGCGCCAGTGCCTCTTGGGCTTCGGCGCTGGGCACGGTGATCGCGGTGGTGCGGCCGTCCTGATTCGAACCGGTCGCCTTCACCACCGCGTAGATCCGGTCGCCGTCGCGGACCGCGTCGTCGAGCTTCTTCAGCGCCACCATGCCCGCGCCCTCTCCCCGCCCGTAACCGTCGGCCGAGGCGTCGAAGGACTTGCAGCGGCCGTCCGCGGCCAGGAAACCACCCTTGCACATCAGGACGAAGGTCTCCGGTTGCAGCATCACGTTCACGCCGCCCGCGAGCGCCACCTCGCAGTCGCCGTTCTCCAGCGCCTGGCAGGCGAGATGAAACGCGACCAGCGACGACGAGCACGCGGTATCGACCGTGAGCGCGGGTCCGACCAGATTGAGCGCGTATGCGATCCGGTTGGACAGCATGGTGTAGGACGCACTGGCCGGGGTGTGCATGTCGGTGTGGAACAGAGCCGGGCCGACCACGCCGATCACCGACTGGTCCACCACGAATCCGCCGACGTAGACGCCGATCGAGCCGCCCGCCGCGCGTCGCGCGATCCCGGCGTCGTCGAGCGCCTCCCAGGTCACCTCGAGCATCAGCCGCTGTTGCGGATCGAGCACGGTCGCCTCGCGAGGGGAGATGCCGAAGAAGTCCGGGTCGAATTCCCACGGGTCGATCGTCATGAACGCCGCGCGCTTGGTGTAGCTGCGCCCCGGCGTACGCGGTTCCGGATCGTAGTAGCGGCGGTAATCCCAGCGATCGGCTGGCATTTCGACCACGCCGTCCCGTTTGTCCAGGACGAATTCCCAAAAGGTTTCGGGCGAGTCGATGCCCCCCGCAAACCTGCAGCCGATGCCGACAATTGCAATATCCGACATGCACATCCTCCGGGTCGGATCCAGTTCGATCGCCATTCTTTTTCCGGCGATTCACGAATCAGCCTGTGCACACTTGGCGTCCGGCCCAGCGTAACGGCCGCCGCACCGGCCGTCGTGGGCTCAGGGAGACTTCACAATCCGCTTGCGAACCGAGTTGTGGCATCTCGAAATTCCGGATCGTCTGCCGGTGAAATGCCTTGGCATTGCTAGGTTTCAACCGTTCCTGGCCTCGCCGAAATACGATGTCACCGGTTAGGAGGCGGCATTGTTCGCCGAGTTCACGCACTGGACCGATACGCTCGTCCGGCGGCGGTTCACCGTCATCGGGTTCGTCGTCGCCGCACTGCTCGCGCTCGGTGCGTACGGCCTCGGGTTGGACGAGCACCTCAGCGTCAGCGGGTGGAACGATCCGACTTCGGAATCCGCGCGGGCGGTCCGGCTCAAAGACGAGGCGTTCGGCCACGACCACATCGCCGATGTGCTCTTGTTGTATCGCGCCCCGCCAGGCAAGACGATCGATGACCCCGCTTTCGCCGCGACGGTCGTGGGTCACTTGAACAGCCTGCCGCAACGCTTTCCGGACCGAATCGGCAAGATCAACGCCACCTACTGGCCCACCGACACCGGGCTGCACCTACCGGACATCTTCGGCTCCGAAGCCCGCGACTACGCCTTCGCCTCCGTCGCCATTCGCGGCAGCGACGACACGGAGATCATGCGCAACTACCGAAAAGTCGCCGACCAGTTCCGGATACCTGGCATCGACATGGAGGTCGCGGGCGGGCAACCCGTCGCGGCCGCCCTCAACGACACCATGGCCCACGATCAGCGTCGCATGGAACTGTTCGCCGTTCCCGCCGTGGCGGTGCTGCTGTTCTTCCTGTTCGGCGGCGTCGTGGCGGCCGCGCTGCCGCTCATTGTCGGCGGACTGACCGTGCTGGGTGCGTGGGGGGTCATTCGGGCCATGACCACCGTCGTCGAGGTGAACTCCTTCGTCTCGCCGGTGGTCTCGATGGTCGGCCTCGGCTTGGCCATCGACTACGGTCTGTTCATCGTGAGCCGGTTCCGCGAAGAACTGGCCGACGGCCGCGAGGTGCCCGAGGCCGTGCGGCGAACGGTCGCGACCGCCGGACGCACCGTGGTGTTCTCCGCGACCATCGTGGTCGTCGCCGCGGGCGCCATTCTGCTGTTCCCGCAAGGTTTTCTGCGCTCGTTCGCGCTCGGTGCGATGGTGACGGTGGCGCTGGCGGCGCTGATCTCGATCACGTTGCTGCCCGCCATGCTGGCCGTGCTGGGCCGCCGCGTGGACTGGTTGGGTTTCAACCGGTTCCACGCGCGCCGCGCCGGCGATCGAGAGGCGGACAATCCGTGGGGCCGCGTCGCCGGATGGGTGATGAAACGACCTCTGGCCGTGGCGGTTCCCGTGGTGGCCGTCCTGGTGCTGCTCATCGCCCCGGTGCGCGACGTGGCCTTCGGTGGCATCTCCGAGCGCTTCCTGCCGCCCCGTCATCCGGCCCGCACGGCGCAAGAGCGCTTCGATCAAGTCTTTCCGCTGCGGCAGATCAATCCGGTCGATCTGGTACTGATCACCCACAACACCGCCGATATCGACGCGGTGGTCGCGCAGGCCGGACGAGCCCCCGGACTCATCGCGCCGTTCCCGCGTGCGGTGCAGGGACCGGCGCATCCGAGCGTCTTCACCACTTCGACCGTGCTGCGGGACGCGCACGACGCGAACGCGACCATCGACTATCTGCGTTCCATGCCGGTGCCGAAGGGAACGACGGTGCTGGTCGGCGGGCAACCCGCGGTTCAGCGCGACAGCGTCGACGCGCTGCTGCGCCGGATGCCGCTGATGATCGCGCTCGTCTTCCTGGTCACCACCGTGCTGATGGTGCTGGCGTTCGGCTCCCTGGTGCTGCCGCTCAAGGCCGCGCTGCTGAATCTGCTCGGGCTCGGCTCTACGCTCGGCATCCTGACCTGGATCTTCGTTCAGGGTCACGGCGCGCGGCTGCTGGAGTTCACCCCGCAGCCGATCATGGCGCTGGTACTGGTGCTGATCGTCGCCGTGATCTACGGGCTGTCCACGGACTACGAGGTATTCCTGCTCGCCCGCATCGTGGAGGCGCGGGCCGCGGGCGCGACGACCACCGAGGCGGTGCGCACGGGCATCGCCCGCACCGGCTGGATCGTCACCGCCGCCGCCCTGATCCTGTTGGTGGTGACGGGAGCCTTCGCGCTGTCGGATCTGGTCATGATGCAGTACATCGCCTACGGCATGGTCGCGGCGCTGTTCATCGACGCGACTATCCTGCGGATGCTGCTGGTGCCCGCGACCATGCGCCTGCTCGGCGACGCCTGCTGGTGGGCTCCGTCCTGGCTGCGGCGCGGCGGGCCGCACCGAACGTCTCCGGAACCCGAGGAGCCACACACCGAATCCGTCCACGGCGCCGAACTCCCGTAGTTCTCGAACGGCCGGGGCACCCCCAGCGTGGAGCGCGGCCGACACCGGGGGCGAGTCTCGCCGAGTTGTCGCGGTCAGCCCGCGATCGACCAACTGAACGGACTCGTGGCCGCACGCGCGCGGTTCGGCAGCGCCAGAGCCAGTGCGGCCAGGCCGAGAGCCGCGACGGCGATGGCCGAGAGCATGATCATGCTGCCCGGCAGCGTGTGCGCGCGGAAGAACAGCGCGCTGAGCACCGCCAGTCCGACCGAATTGCCGATCTGCTCGATGGTGGGCAGCACGCCCGACGCCTCGCCCATGGCCTGCTCGTCCAATTCCGCCAGCATCAGCGGTTGCAGCGGCACGCCGAAGACCCCGACGCCGAGGCCCGCGAGAAACGTCGGCCCCAGCACCAGCGGGAGGTTCACGGCGCCATCCCCTACGTACAGGTATCCCACTCCCACCGCGACGCAGCCGCCGAAAACGGCGATACCGCCGGCCAGCGCTCGAGTCCCCCAGCGGCGCATCAGGATCGGTGACAGCAGCGCACCCGCGCCCGCACCGAGAGCGAACGGCGTCATGGCGATCCCGGTACGCAGCGCGGAGAACCGCAGCACGTCCTGCAACAGGATCGAGACGGTGAACACGAACGCGGTGAACAGGCCGAAGAAGATCGCCACCAGTGCCGATCCGATCGCGAATCCCCGGTCGGCGAAGAGGTCCAGCCGCACCAGCGCGCGGCCGCCTCGGCGGCGCGTCGCGCGCTCGTGTGCCACGAACACCGCGCCGAGCACCACCGCGGCCGCGATGTACACCCCGTGCAGGGCCCGCCAGCCCGCCTGTTGACTGTCCGACAGCGCGAACAGCAGCCCGAACAGCGCCGCGGTGGCCACCACGGCCCCGCGCAGATCCAATGGCTCCCGATCCCTCGCCGGGCCCGATCGCAGGTAGCCCGCGGCCAGCGCGATCGCCACCACACCCAACGGCAGATTCATCAGGAAGATCGCGTGCCAGCCGAGCCCGAACGGATCAAGGGTGATCAGCGCGCCGCCCAGGATCGGGCCGAGCATTCCCGCGAAGCCCGCTGTCGCGCCGTACGCGGCGAAGGCGTACTGATGATGCTCACGGCGGAAACTCGCGGTGATGATGGCGATGGTCTGCGCCGCCATCCCCGCGCCCGCCACGCCTTGGACGATCCGGGCGAGCACCAGTTCCATCGCGGTGGTGGACATCCCGCACCACACCGAGGCCACCGTGAAGGCCACCGCCGACCACAGGAACATCCGGCGGCGGCCGACGATCGCACCGACGCGAGCGGCGGTGAGCAGCACGCAGGCGAACGCCAGCGAGTACCCGGCCACCACCCACAACTGCTCGGACCGTGACGCCCGCAGCTCCGCGGTGACGACCGGGAGGGCGGTGTTGACGATCGTCACATCGATCATCTGCATGAAGACCGAGATCAGGCACGCCCCGAACGATCCGAGCGCCACCGCGGCCTCTTTGCGGGTCATCGGATCGCCGCTTCGATCATCGGCCACGAATTGCGCAGGTCCTGATGCCAGTAACCCCAGGAGTGGGTGCCGTTGGGCCGGAAGTCGAAGGTCGCGGCGACACCCAGCTGACGCAACCGGTCCTGCAACTGGTGCGTGCACAGGTTCGCCACCGCCTCCAACGGTGCCCCGAATACCAGCTGGTAGAGCAGGTGCGCGAGGTCGCCGTGCGCGCCCTCGAAGTCGTCCTTCGGGCCGGGCAGCCCGGTACCGGTGGAAACGTAGATGGCGGTGCCGCGCAGCCGGTCCGCGTGCAGGTACGGATCGTTGGCGCGCCATGCGGGATCGGTCGGCGGCCCCCACATGTTGACGACGGTGCCACGCTGCTGCGTGACCACCGCCTGAACCACCGCCTGCCCCGCGGGGTCGCTGGTGCGCACGCAACCGCTGTAGGAACCGATCGCCTTGTACAAACCCGGTGCGGCCATGGCCAACTGGAACACCGACGTGCCTGCCATCGAGATGCCCGCGATGGCGTTCGTCCCGGTGCCGTGGAAGGTGGCGTCGATGAGCGGTGGCAGCTCTTCGGTAAGGAAGGTCGACCAGCGCTGCCTGCCGAGGACCGGGTCGTCGCTGCGCCAGTCGGTGAAGTAGCTTCCCGCACCGCCGAACGGGATCACGACGTTCACCTGCTTGTCGCGAAAGAAGTCGACGAGATCGGTGCCGTCGAGCCAATTCCCCTCCGAACCGCCGTTGGCGCCGTTGAGGAGATAGAAGGTCGGCGCCGGTGTGTCCGGATCGGCCGCGCGCAGCACCCGAATTCGCGTAGCGCTGTTCATCGCCGCCGAGTACACCTCGAGTTCGGATTGCCGGTCGGATTCGACCCGGGTTTCCGCTATTCGCGAGCCGTCCGCCGCGACGGGTCGCGATGGATCGGCGCGGACCACCGGCTGTGCGCCGATCATCACGCAAGTGAAAATGAGGACCGCGGCGAGTACCGCGCCTGTTCGATGCGAGTATCCGGGCATGTCGACTCCTGGACCCGGGTAGGAGGGCTCGAATTCGCAGTCAATAACATCGGGCGGCCCCCCGCCGGATTTTCGAGTGATCCTGTGTTTCCTACCAATTCGATTCGTCGACTATTTGCCGCATTTCCCAAACCGGGCGCGCGACCATTGCGATCCCGGTGCGGCGGAACCTAGCGTCGAGCGCATGGCGTTCCCTCGACTGTGCCGCGACTCACGCGGAACAGTCCGGCGCGCAATGCTCTTCGCACTGCTGATGCTGATCTGCTCCGGAAGCTCGGCGGTCGCCGAGCCACCCTCGATGCGACCCGCACACGGGCGAGCCGTCGAGCTGACCGTCTTCTCCCCCGCGATGGGCGCACCGGTATCGGTCATCGTGCTGCCACGCCCGGACCCGTCCCGCCCGGCTCCGGTGCTGTATCTGCTCAACGGCATCGACGGCGGCACCGCGGGCGACGGCTGGACCGACCGGACCGACGTCGACCGATTCTTCGCCGACCGGCAGGTGACCGTGGTGGTCCCGGTCGGCGGCGCGGGCAGCTACTTCACCGACTGGCGCGCCGACGACCCGGTCCTCGGCCGTCCGCGCTGGACCACGTTCCTCACCCGCGAGCTTCCCCCGATCATCGACGCCACCTTCGGCGGCACCGGCGCCAACGCCATCGCCGGAGTCTCGATGACGGGCACCTCGGTGTTCCAGTTGGCCATGGCCGCACCGGGTTTGTACAAGGCGATCGGTTCCTACAGCGGCTGCGTGCGCACCAGCGACCCCGCCGGACAGGCCATGGTGGCCACGATCGTCACCGCGGAAGGCGGCACGGTGGCGAACATGTGGGGACCGCCGGGCGATCCGGCCTGGGCGGCCAACGATCCTTACGTGCACGCGGATCGGCTGGGCGGCACGACGATCTACGTGGCCGCCGGAAACGGGCAGGCGGGCCCGCTGGACCAGCCGCACAGCACGGGAATCGACGGCAACCCCGCGAAGATGGCGGACCAGTTGGCCATCGGCGGCATGCTCGAAGCCATCTCCGACCGCTGCACCAGGTCACTGCGCGACCGCTTCGCAGAACTCGGCGTCCCCGCCACCTTCGATCTGCGGCCCAGCGGCACCCATTCCTGGGGCTACTGGCAGCACGACCTGCACAACAGCTGGCCGTTGTTCGAATCCGTTCTGCGCTAGCGGCTCTGGGGCAATCCGCGATCAGCGCCGTCAGGCGCACCCTTCCAGGGTCGCGTGTGCCAGTTCATCGACCACGTCGCCGATCTCATGACGCTTACGCAGCGCTTCGAGCTGCCGCCGGGCGCCGTTGCCACGCTTGCCGAGGTCGGCGATCGCTTCGGTGACGAAGGTTTGGTCACCGAAGTCCCGCAGCGCGGGCTCGATGTGCGCGACGAGTTCGTCCAGCAAATCTCGGTGTGGAACCACACGCCCTTCGACGGGATCGAGTCCGTCGCCGTCCAAACCCGACTGCGCGGCGTTCCAGTAGGCGGCGCGAAGTACTTCGGCAGGGACGGGCGGGGCGGGTTCACCCTGTTCGATCGCCCGCACCCCCATGGTGACGGTGGCCCTGATCAAGGCGGCGAGCAGCGCGGCTTCCTCCACGGTGGCGGGTACGTCGCTGACCCGCACTTCGACGGTGGGAAACGATTCCGAGGGCCGGATGTCCCAGTACACCATCTTGTTGTCGAGAATGCTGCCACTGGCGAGCATTGTCGCGACGATCGCGTCGTAGTCCTCGACGGAGGCGAAGTACGGTGGCGGTCCCGCACTGGGCCAGCGCCGCCACAGAATGCTGCGCCAACTCGCGTATCCCGTCTCGCTGCCACGGTAGATCGCCGAATTGGCGGTCAACGCGAGGAAGACCGGCAACCATGGACGCACGTGATTGCCGACCAGTATCGCGGTCTCGCGATCGGGCACACCGACATGCACATGGCATCCGGACAGCCCTTGTTCATGGGCGATCATGCCGAAGCTGTCGGCGATCCGCCGATATCGAGGTGTATCGGTGACCGGGAACCCTTCGGGCACGGTCGGGGGCACCGCGACAGCGAGGAGCCGAGCGTCATTGGCGGCCGCGCATTCGGCGACGGTCCTACGCAGTGTGCGCAATTCCGTGAGCAGGTCGCCGATATCGGAATGCACCCCGCTACTGGTTTCCACCTGACAGCTGGTCAGCTCCAACTGCAGATCGATGTCCGCCTTCTTCGCCGCTTCGGCAACTCGGATGTTGGCCGGTGCGGGGGCGCCGGTTTCGGGGTCGGTCAGCAGGAATTCCTCTTCGACACCGACAGTCGGTACATGGTCGTCCATGGTCGTGATCACGCCCTTCGATACTTCGGCCGGTATTCCTCGGTGGTAGCGGCCCGTCTCGCGCCGATGTGATCCGCCCAGGCCACTTGCCTACCTGTGTGTCGGCGGAGCGAGCAAATGTGTTCGGGCCGTACCCCCTTCGCACATGCCCAAACGATCGGGCACCGGCTGGTCAGCCGCCGGAGCCGGTGCGGCGGCTCGCTCGATTGAGATCGCGCCGACGGGGTAGATGCCACGTACCTGCGGTGTATCCACCCGTCTTCCGGTCACCGCGCACGACGGAGGTAGCGACATGGCCGAACATCACGACACGGCACCTGGCAGCGCGCCGGCAAACGTTCTGTCGCGCAGGGACTTCGCCGACAGGGTGTTACGTGCCGCGGCAACTCCGGAACGAATCGCCGACGTCGTCGCGCGGATCGTGGGTGAGCGCATCGAGATCGGGCCGGTGCCGGTAGCTTTGAACGGACTCGTGCGCGCCACCGCGATCGCCGAAGCCGGACCCGTACACGCCGTGCGATGCGACTGCGGACCCTGGGATATGACGATCGCGGTGCCGATCCTGCTGCGTCTGCGCGTCCGCCTGCCCGGTCGAACGCTGCGATACATCGGCGCGGCCCGCGTACTGATCCGGCTCGCGTTGATTCCCCGCGAACCCTGCGGACTCTTCCTCCGGACCGACGAGGTCCACGCCGATGACCTCACCATCAGGATGCGCGCTCGCGACCTCACATCCCGACTCGCCGGAGGGATCGGCCGGGTCGAATCCACGGTGGCCGAGCACATCCTGCGCTACATCGACGAACTGTTCGCCGGCCCCGCGTTCGGCGGCATACGCGACATTGATATCGCCGACATCATCGACCGCGCCTGGGACGCGGGTCTCGTACTCCGCTTCCCGGACCGAGCCGCGAGCTGATCCGCATCAGGGCGTTACATCGACTCGGACCGGCGGGGCGAGGGCGGAACTGGCTATCTGCCGGGTTTCTCGACTGGGTACTTGCGCGACACTCAAATCAGTGCTATAAGAAATCTGTGTCCAATGGCACAACTTATCTGATTCGTTCTATGCAGAATAGAGTGAGTTGGAGGTGACGACCATGCTGATGCGCACTGACCCGTTCCGCGATTTGGAACGTTGGACGCAGCAGGTGTTCGGCACAGCGGCCCACCCGGCGGTCCTGCCCATGGACGCCTGGCGTGAGGGCGACCAGTTCGTCGTCGAGATCGACGCGCCCGGCATCGATCGGGATTCTCTCGACCTGAATGTCGAGCGCGACGTCGTGACCGTTCGCGCGCGCAGGCCGGAACTCGACGCCGGTCGCGAGATGGTGGCCACCGAGCGGCCTCGCGGCGAGTTCAGCCGCCAACTGCTCCTCGGCGACGACCTCGACGTCGACCAGGTCCGCGCCGACTACGCCGATGGCGTGCTCCGTCTGACGATCCCGCTGGCAGACCGGCCCGAGCCGCGCAAGATCGAGGTCGCTCGGGGCAACGGGCACAAGGCGATCGACGCCTGAACCCGGGACGGGAGACGTCGTCATGCCCGATTCGGCTGTACGTCCGCGGTCACTCGACGAGTGCGACGCCTGGCTGCTGGATCCCGACCTCGAACGATTGTTCGCCGAGGTGGACGCGATCCTGTGCGAGGCAGGGGCCCGGTTACGCGGGCGGGCGCACCCGTCCATCCCGGCGCCGGGACCGCGGCGCGCCTCGAGCCCCCGTCCCGGCCGGGACACGCTCGGGACGCACGGGTGGCACCCCGAAGCGGGGCCTGCCACCGAACGCGGTCCTCCGCACAACCGCCACCGCACAGTGACGGAATTCGGAAGAAGGAGGTGATGCCAGCATTCCACTGAGAAACCGGTTCCGCGGCGAGGCGGTCGCCCCCTGTACCAGGCGCTTGCGAGCACCAGCGAGCATCTGCTCCACGCGCACCGCCACACCATGTGGCACGCAGGGATGACAGCTCGCCGCAGGAACAACCTCTCGTAGTCACGTCACTCTTCTCCTGATCGGGGGAGGGACCGCAGACCCCTCCCCCGACTCCGACCGGCGGTTTGCCGGGACGCGGCCAGGGTAGGCCGGAAGAGATTCATCAGGGTGCCAAGAGGAGGCTGTGATGCGACGCGCGCTTCTGATCGTTCACGATATGCCCGCGGGATTCCCGCGGTGACCGACAACTCTCGTCACGTGGGTGGCTATGCCGCGACGATGGTTGCGTACGCGACTGTAGTGGCGGCGGTCGCACTGCTCGGAAACGCGACAGGTCGCAAGCTTCCGCGCGATATGACCATCCGTGATCTGGTGGTCACCGCGTTCGCCACGCACAAGCTGTCCCGCTTGGGGACGAAGGCCGCGGTGACGGCTCCGGTACGCGCAGCGTTCACGCGACCGGCCGCAGCTGACGGTGGGCCCGGAGAGGTGGCCGAGGAGCCGAAGGCGACCCACGGTATCCGGCACAGCATCGGCGAGTTGCTCAGCTGCCCGTTCTGTTTCGACGTATGGGCGATCACCGGTTTGACCATCGGACACGTTTTCGCGCCGCGGATGACGCGCGTGCTGACCGACGCCGCGGCCGCCTTGGCAGGCGCCGATTTCCTGCACCTCGCATATGCCACCGCTCAGCAGATCGCCGAGGGCGAACACCCGGCGCTGCTGGGCTGACGAAGCGGTGTCGCACCGATCCGGTTACACGGGCCGCCCGCCCGCACCGTCGAAATCTTCGGTGCGGGCGGGCCCGTTGCAGCCACAAGGTTTGTGGCTATCGCCCCAGCCGCAGCCGCAATCGGCATCGGCGGCTGGATCGATGCGGTCGCGGCAGGTCGTGCGGCGCGGGGGTGGTGTGGGTGCGGGTGTAGGTCAACACCTGGGTGGCTTCGGGTCCGCGATCGGTGTCGGCGGCCGTGAACACGACCGGTTGCCCAGCGGTGAGTGTCTTGTAGCCAGGGGCGCAGATGGCGGTGTATCGGACGAACACCGCCTCACCGCCATTGTCCGGGGTCAGGAACCCGAAACCTTTTTCCTTGTTGAACCAGGCCACACATCCGTGCTGCCAGCGCGGCAATTCCGCGGCGCCGGTGTGCGGGTCGGGATGGACGTTGCTGTCAGTAGGCGAGGCAATCGTAGTCGTCATCGGCGGTAGCTGTGGTCCAGGCCTGATCGATGCGGTCGCTGATATCGGCGGTGTCGAACGCGGCACGGATGCGCTCGGTCAGCGGGTGCAACCCGCCGATGTCCAGTCCGATATCACGGTCGTCGGCGTGCACGGGGGTCTGCTGATCGGCCAAGTCGCCGTCACCGTAGAGCGGGATCGTGGTCATTCGTCACTCCTCCGAGGTGAATTCCGGTTTCGGGGGCGAGGTGGGCTCGGAGCCCGCCGAGCCCACCCGTGAGGAAGAGTCGAGAACGAGAGATCGACAATCGTCGTTTTCTCGAGATACAGCAATCACCTCGCTTTCACGATCTCGTGCACCCCTGGAATGGGGTGATAGCGCAATGTTCCTGCCCGGGTGGATCGCGCGCCGGGACCAGCATGGCCGTCACCTCCACTCAGTCTTATCTCTCGATGACAGAGAGCATTATCTTTGTCGGCCAACACAGATTTCTTCTATCACTCCTGTGATATCCGCGCAAGTCCCAACCCCTGCCTCTTCCCCTCTGCGTCAGCCCGAGGGGCAGCGCACGCGGTCATCGGCCGGCCACGCCTTCACCGGCTTGATACAGCGCGAAGGGGATACCCCGGCTGAGAGCCGAGCGCGCGTGGCGCAGGCATGCGGCTATCGAGACCGAGGGAAAGGGGCCCGCATCGTGTCGAGCACGCTCGTCGCGCTCTACCAGGCGTCGGGCGAAGGGCCGCCCGGCCTGCTGCCCGCACGCCAGCAGATGGCGTTCTCACTGGGCTGGCACATCGTGCTGGCCTGTTTCGGCGTCGCCTTTCCCGCCATGATCTACGTCGTGCATCGCCGTGGCATCGTTCACGACGACCCCGTGGCACTGGGCTTGGCGAAGCGGTGGGCGACGGTGTCGGCGATCTTGTTCGCCATCGGCGCGGTCTCCGGAACGGTGCTCAGTTTCGAAATGGGGCTCTTGTGGCCGGGGCTGATGGGCCGCTTCGGCGACGTGCTGGGCTTGCCGTTCGCCTTCGAAGGGCTTTCGTTCTTCATCGAAGCGATCTTCCTGGGCATCTACCTCTACGGATGGGGTCGCATGCCGCCGCGCCGCCACCTTGCCATGCTCGTGCCGATGGGGGCCGCCGGGGTGGTCGGCACCTTCTGTGTGGTCAGCGTCAACGCGTGGATGAACAACCCGACCGGATTCCGGCTCGCCGACGGTGAGGTGACCGAGGTGAATCCGTGGCGTGCGATGTTCAACGGCGGGGTGTACCTGCAGTTCGCGCACATGTGGGTCGGAGCCTTCATGGTCGTCGGATTCCTCGTGTCCGGCGTCTACGCCGCCGGTCTGCTGCGTGGACGTCGCGACCCTCATCACCGGCTCGGGTTCACGGTCCCGTTCGTCTTCGCGACCGTCGCCGCGCTCGCCCAACCACTCCTAGGGCACGTGCTGGGGATGCGGGTGCACGATACGCAACCGTCGAAGCTGGCCGCGTTCGAACTGGCCGCCACCACCGAAGGGCCCGCCCCGCTGCGATTGGGCGGCGTTCTCGTCGATGGAGAGGTGCGGGGAGCGCTCGAGATCCCCCGGCTGGGTTCCGTCATCGCCCGCAACTCGCTGACCGCCCCGGTACCCGGATTGGACTCGGTGCCGGTGGCGGATCGGCCGCCGGTCAACGTCACCCACCTCGCCTTTCAGACCATGGTCGCCATCGGCACCCTGCTCGCGCTCATGGTGATCGTGTTCTGGCTGCTGCGCTGGCGGCGCCACGACCCGTTGGCCGAACGTTGGTTCCTGGGAGCGGCGGTGGCCGCCGGACCGTTGGCGATCCTGGCGCTGGAATGCGGCTGGATCGCGACCGAAGTGGGCCGTCAGCCGTGGACGGTCTGGCGGGTCCTTCGCACCACCGACGCCGCCAGCACGAGCACCGGCTTGTGGTGGACCTATGTCAGCGTGTTGCTGGTGTATGCCGGGATGACGGTGGGCGCGATCGTCGTCCTGCGTTCCATGGCGCGGCGCTGGCGCACCGGCACCGCGACCATCACCGCCCCCTACGGACCGGGCGCGTCGCCGGTCGACCAGGCGCAGCGCGCCCGCAGCGTCGGAAAGCCGTGACCGATGGATCTCTCGGACGTCGTCGCGACCGCGATGTTCACCGGGGTGGTGCTCTACGCGCTGTTCGGCGGCGCGGATTTCGGCTCCGGATTCTGGGACCTGACCGCGGGCGGACCCCGGCGCGGCAGCCGCTTGCGAGTGCTCATCGACCACAGCATCGGACCGGTCTGGGAAGCCAACCACGTGTGGCTGATCTACATTCTGGTGTTCCTCTGGACCGCCTACCCTGCGGTGTTCGCCGCCGTCATGACCACCCTGTTCATCCCGATGAGCCTGGCGCTGCTCGGAATAGTGCTGCGCGGGGCGAATTTCGCGTTCCGCAAGTACTCCGCGACGCTGCGCCAGGCGCGCTTGTTCGGCGCCTTGTTCGCGGGCGCGTCGCTCATCACGCCGTTCTTCTTCGGCACCGCGGTCGGCGCGATCGCCTCCGGCCGGGTGCCCGTCGACGGGTACGGCGACCGGTTGCGGTCGTGGCTGAATCCGACCTCGATTCTCGGCGGTGTTCTGGCGGTCGGGACGTCCGCATTCCTGGCCGGCGTCTTCCTCACCGCCGACGCCGCGCGCTCGGGCGACGACGCCCTCGCCGGATACCTGCGCCTGCGCACACTGATCGTCGGCGGCGTGACCGGGGCGGTCGCGATCGCGGCGATCGCGCCGATCCGTCACGACGCACCTACCCTCGGTGCCGGACTCCTGGGGCGCGCCCTTCCGCTCATCGCGGTCTCGGCGGCCGCGGGGGTGCTCACCCTGACCTTGGTGTACCGCCGCCGATTCGGGTGGGCGCGCGTTCCCGCGACGGTAGCCGTCGCCGCGATCGTCATCGGGTGGGCCGTCGCGCAGACGCCATGGATCCTCGTCGATCAGATGCTCATCGCGGATGCCGCCGGTGCACGAGCAACCCTGGTGGGGCTGCTCGCCGTCGTCGCCGTCGCTGCCGTCACGGTCCTGCCCGCCCTGGCCTATCTGTTCTGGCTCACCCAGACCGACGCGTGGGTCCGCGACGAGCCCGCGCGTACCGGCGCACCGGAACAGGCGTAGCTACTCCGCCCCAGCGGCACCAGATCCTGGGGTTGCCGGCGGCAGGACCCGCACAGCAGCCGGCCCCTGTTCGAATCGGCGCTGCGGGCTCTGGCGCGATCCGCGATCAGCGCGTTTTCTTCCACGCGGCGTACCGCCCGGGCACGCAGACCGCACAAGGCCGGTAGCCAGCGGAGATCGCGTCGGATTCGGTCGCGAAGAAGACGCGATGCGTGCGGTAGGCGCCCCTGGCGAGCGCACGGAGCGCCGAAGGGCAGTCCAGACGGCCGTAGATGCGGCTGCGACGGTGGCCGCCGTATCGCCCGGGGACGATGCTCCGATACGGTCGGCCGTCGCCGTCGAGCAAGGTGTACACGATGGCTATTCCGCGTCGTGCAGCACGAGACCGAGAGTGTGCCGCACACCGCTGCGCACGCGGCTGACACCGTGGCGGATCGGGGCGCGGGACCAGCCGCGACTGGATGGCGTCGGCCGATCGCGGGTGGTGAAAACCAACGCGTGCCCCTGTTCGAGCACCGACACGGTCGCTTTCGACTGAGCGCGCGGGCGTTGCTCCACGAGCAGGAATTCCCCGCCGGTGTAGTCGATCCCGGATCGGTCCAATCCGATGACGACCTGCAGCGGGAAGACCAGCTCGCCGTACAGGTCGCGATGCAAGGCGTTCCAGTCACCGGCGTGATAGCGCAGCAGGATCGGGGTCGGCTTTTTCTGCCCTGCGGCATGGCAGGCGTCGAGCCAATCGCCGAACTCCTCCGGCCACGGCGCTGGGTCGCCGAGACGGTCGGCCCAGGATCGGGCGAGCGGCAATAGTTTTCGATAGAAGGCCGTCCGCAGGCGCATGATCGGCTCGGACACCGGATGCGCGAAGTATCGGTAGGTGCCTTCGCCGAATCGATAGCGCGCCATGTCGACGGTGGATCGGAACCGGGTCAGGTCGTCCCACATGGCGGTGAATTCGGCGCACTCCTGCGGAGTGAGGATCGGCCCGGTCGCCGCGCAGCCGTGCGCGTCGACTTCCGCGAGCAGCGTCCGCCAGGGCTGGGCGTCGACGCGATCCGCCAGGGCGGCGGCTTCGGCCCGCCCCGGGACGGGAGCGGGCCCGGCACGATGCTCCGCGCGGTGACCGTCCCCAACGGTTCCGGCGCTCGGCTCGCTCATGCCGCCGCCTCCAGATCCAACAGCGCGTGCTTGGCGACGACGCCGCCGACGTACTGTCCGATGGACCCGTCCCCGCGTACCACCCGGTGGCACGGGATCACCACCGGCAGCGGGTTGCGCGCGCAGGCGGAGCCGACGGCGCGCACCGCGCGCGGGTTCCCGACGGCCGCCGCCACCGCGCCGTAACTCGCGCGCTGTCCGTAGCCGATGGCGGGCAGGTGCTCGATCACCTGGCGGCGGAACCCGGCGGCCAGCCGCAGATCCAGCGGCAGGTCGAAATGCGTCCGGTGGCCCGCGAAGTATTCCTCGATCTGCCGGGCCGCCACGTCCAAGCGGGCGGGCGCGGCGAGGATCCGCGGACTGATCCGCGCGGCCAGTGTGGCGAGTACCGCGTCGTGGTCTTCGGTCGGGTAGGCGACGCGGACCAGTCCGGCGGGCGTCGCGGCCAGCAGCAACGTCCCCACCGGGGTCTCCAGCAGGCGGTAGGCGACATCGAGCAGTCCCGCGGCGTCGGCCTCGGCGGTCAGTCGCGCGTGCAGCGTGGCGAGCAGGTCGGCGTCCGGGGTCAGCGCGCGCGACAACCCGTCACCGTGATCGAGGGTGGCCATCATGATTCGTCCTTCGGGTAGAGCTTGCGCAGGGTCTTCAGGCCGTCCGCGGCGGCGCGGCGTGCGGCGTCCGGAGAATTGCCGAGCAATTCGGCGATCTCCGCGTGGGGAAGCCCGGCCAGATAGTGGTAGGCGACCGCTTGGCGCTGCTTGGTCGGCAGCGCCCGCAGGGCGGCCCACAGGTCGGGGTCGTAGTCGGCGGGTCCGGGGGCGGTGGCGGGACGTTCCGGCAACGTCTCTGCCGGGACGGGAGCGCGCGTCAGCGCCCGGCCGACGTCGATCGCGCGGCGATGCGCGATGGTGACCAGCCATGCCTCGATGTTCGTGTCCGGGGAAAGGCCGGGAAACGCCCGCAACGCGGAGAGAAACGTTTCCGACCAGGCGTCGGCCGCGTCGGACGGGCCGAGCACCGCCCGGCAGACGCGCAACACCATCGGGCCGTATTCGGCCACTATTTCCTCGAACGGGGGCAGGCTCACACCAGGTAGACGCCGCGGGCGCCGCGAATGTGAGATCCCGTCATCGGGGCCCTTCCCGGCGCGACAGCCCGCTGGCGCGCAGCACCCGCCGCGCGATGCCAGCGCGGATGGACTCCTCGGTACCGATGATCCGGACGTGGCGGCGTGCCCTGGTGATCGCGGTGTACAGCAATTCCCTGGTCAGCAAGGTGGATTCGGGCTCGGGCAGGACGACGGAGACGGTGTCGTACTGGCTGCCCTGGCTGCGGTGGATGGTCATGGCGAAGACGGTGACGACCGCGGGGAACTGCGTGGGATGCACCAGGTACGGTTCGCTGCCGCGTTGCAGCGCCGCGCGCAGCGAGCCGTCGGGCATCCGCACGACGACGCCGGTGTCGCCGTTGTAGATCCGCGCCTCGTGATCGTTCGCGGTGACCAGCAGCGGTTGTCCGGGATACCACGGCGCCTGCTGCGAATCGGGGCCCGCCCCCGCGGCGGCGGCCCACTCCGCGCCCATCCGGTCCCAGCGCTCCACGCCGAACGGCCCCTGCCGGTGCGCGCACAGCAGGCGATGCGTTTCCAGCGCGTGCAGCGCGCCCGTCGCGTCGCCGTCCAGGGCGGCGGCGGTGACCGTCGTCGCGGCCCGCACCACGTCGGCGCGGACCGCGGTCAGCTCGTCGGGCGCGCTGAGCGACAACTCGTCGCCGCCCGCGCGCAACAGCTCGAGCGCGGCGTCCGCGTCCCCCGCCCGCACCGCGACGGCCAGGTCGGCGATCCGTCCGCCGAACCTGCGGCCCCGGGTCAGCCGGACGATGCCGCCGCGCAGGCGGGTGCGCTCCAGCGCGGTCAGGGCCTCGGCGTGCTCGCCGGTGGCCTCCGGACCGAGGATCTCGTCGAGCACGGGGTTCGGGGTGGCCGCGACGGGTCCGGCGACCAGGTCGGCGAGCACCGCGCCCGCGTCGACCGAGGCGAGCTGGTCGGGGTCGCCCACCAGGACCAGGCGGGTGTCCGGGCGCAGCGCGGCCAGCAGCCTGCTCATCATGGTCAAGGAGACCATCGAGGTCTCGTCGACCACGATCACGTCGTAGGGCAGCCGGTTGAATTCGTGGTACTTGAACCGGGTACTGCGGCCGCGCTGCCAGCCGAGCAGCCGGTGCAAGGTGGCGGCGGTGAGTTCGGGCAATCCGAGCGAAATCGCTTGCTCGCGAACGGCTTCCTGGAGGCGAGCCGCCGCTTTCCCGGTGGGAGCGGCCAGCGCGATGCGCAGCGCGGGCAACTTCGGCTCGGTCTCGCGGTGCGCGGACAGCAAGGCGATGATCCGCGCGATGGTGTGGGTCTTGCCGGTGCCGGGCCCGCCCGCGACCACGGTGGTCCAATGTGTCGCGGCGAGCGCGGCGGCCAGGCGCTGGCGATCCGGCGCCGTGCCCGCCGACGCGTCGAACAACCGGTCCAGTTCGCGGCGCACGATGCCGGGAGCGACCACCGGATGGTGTGCGGAACGCTCGGTGAGCACCCGCCGGATCGTCTGCTCCTGCCGGTAGTACCGATCGAGATAGAGCAGCGGACCGGAATCGCCCGGCCCCTGGGATTCGACGAGTCGCAGCGGCCGCAACGGACCCGCCGGTCCACCGCGCACCAGCGGACTCACCCGCAGCGCGGCGACCACGGCCGGGATGTCCGGCCACGGCAGCGTCGCCGGATCGATGCCCGCGTCCCAGTTCTCGTCGGCGTCGACGCCGATCTCCCGCATCCGGTGCAGTTCCAGGCACACCGAGCCGGAGCGCACCGCCCGCACGGCCAGCGCCGCGGCGAACAGCACCGGCTCCGACGATTCCCGGCCCAGCCGGCCCAACCGCAGCGCTACGTGCACGTCGGCGGCCGAGAGCACACCGGCCTCGTTGAACGTGCGCAGCAGACCGGTTCCGCGCTGCGCCACCTGGATCGAGGTCACCGCCCCGCCTCCCCTGCCAGCAGCGCCGACAGCGCCACTACCAGATCGGCGGGCGGATGCCAGTCGAAGACACCACAGCCCGCAGGCGTCTCCGGTCCGATCATGCCGCGCACGAACAGGTATCGGACTCCGCCGAGATGCCGGGCCGGGTCGTAGCCGGGCAACCGCCAGCGCAGATATCGATGCAACGCGACCGAGT
The DNA here is from genome assembly GCF_044548645.1 of Nocardia sp. NPDC051929. NCBI lineage: Bacteria > Bacillati > Actinomycetota > Actinomycetes > Mycobacteriales > Nocardiaceae > Nocardia > Nocardia sp. NPDC051929. The sequence continues at coordinate 57,191 of NZ_JBIUCG010000029.1, forward strand.
ACAGCAGCGCTTGCAGCGGATAGTGGGAACGCAGCATCTCCGCGGCCATGCGGTCGCGGGTGTAGTGCGCGACGGTGAGATCACCCGTGCCGAGCCGGTTGGTCTTGTAGTCGACGACGACGAATCGAGGGTGCGCGTCGCCCGCGACGCGGAGCACGGCGTCGATGCTGCCGGTCAGGTAACCGCGCAGCGGTATGTCTTCGAGCGCCGCCAGCTGTTCGGCGTAGGGGAACAAGTCGTCGTCGACCGAAAGGTGCTCACGCAGCAACTCGGCGACGCGCCGCAGGGTCGCCGCGGTGGCGCCGACGCGGTCCCCGCCCGCCAATGGCAATTCGAACTCGAGTTCGCTGAGACGGTCGCCAGGGGCGATGCCGGCCAGGCAGCCACCCTCGAGCGGAGTACGCAGCACGGCCAGCAGCGCCGTCGCGAGCACTTCGGTATCCACTTCGGCCATCAGTTCGCCCACCGCCTCGCGGCACCGATCGCGCACCTCGGCCGCCAGATCCGGACCACCGGTGTCGATCCGCTCCAGGACGCCGTGCACCAAGGTGCCGAACTCCGCGCCGTAGGGCAGCGCGTTCATCAGCGACGCCGCGCCCGACGGTTCCGGCTCCGCCGCGCCGATGAGGGAGGCGCCCGCGGGCTCGTCGCCCGGCCCCGGCGCGCCCTCCGGTTCGCTGTCGGGTTCGGGCGCCGCCGGGCCGTGCGCGGAGGCGGTCAGCGCCGAGTACGAGGTGCGCCGCCACTGCTGGTCCAGCGCCCGGTCGAAGCGGGCCGCGGCCAGTGCGCCGGGCGCGGGCCCGGTGCGCGCTCGCCGGATCGCGACGCCGTCGGTCCCGGCCACCGCCGTCACCGAGATCGCCGCGCCCGCGTCCTGCGCCCACGTCGTAAGCATTTGCGCGGCAACGGTGTCCGCGGGTACCGCGGCTCGGGCGGCGACGGCCGCGCCACGATCGGCGCGGCCGAAGACCATGCGGTGCAACGGCGACGCCGCGGTGGTGATCGCGGGCGCCCACCACGCGACGATCTGGCACATGGCGCGGGTGAGCGCGACGTACAGCAGCCGGAGTTCCTCGCCCGCCTCCTCGGCTTCGCTGCGCGCCTTGCGTTCGGCGTATCCGGGAGCGTCCGCGCCGCCGACATCCAGCACGCGCGCACCGTCGTCGGCGTGGAACAGCAACGTCGCCGGATAGGGATTCTTCGCGCTGTCCCAGGCGAACGGCAGGTACACCACCGGGAATTCGAGTCCCTTGCTCGCGTGCACGGTGGCGATCTGGACGGCGGCGGCGTCCCGGTCGAGCCTGCGGCTGCGGTCGGCGACGGCGCCGGAGGCGGGGTCGCGCACGCGGTCGGCCAGCCACCGGGTCAGCGCGGTCAGCCCGAGTCCCTCGGTGAGCGCGACTTGGTCGAGCAATTGCGCGAGGTGCCGCAGGTCGGTGAGCTGCCGCTCCCCGTTCTCCACCGCGAGCAGCCGCGGCGCCAGGCGGGTTTCGGCGGCGATCTTCTCGAACACGGCCGCGAATCCCGCGCGGGTGAACAGCCGCGCCGCCTCACGCAGCTGAGCGCTCACCCGGCCGACCAGATCGGCTCCCTCGCTGTCGATCTCGGCCGCGGTCACACCGAACAGCGGTGTGCACGCGGCCAGCCGCACCCGGTCGCCGCGATGCGGCTGTTCCAGCGCCCGCAGCACCCACAGCCAGTCGGTGGCGCTGTCGGTCGCGAAGACGCTGATACCGCCCGCGAGCACGGAGGCGACGCCGACGCGGTCCAGCGCCGCACGCACCACATCGATCTGCGAGCGGGTCCGCACCAGTACCGCGATGTCGCCCGGCCCGATCGGCCTGCGCGCCGTGTCGACCGCCGCGATCGAATCGGCTTCGGACAGTACCGTCTCCGCTTTCCCATCCAGCTGCACACCGGATTCGAGCAGGCGCACGATATCGGCGGCGAGATCGTCGGCGACCTTGGCCCGCATGCGCCCGACGGCCGGGAAGCCGGATTTGTTCAGCGGTCCCGCGCCGGTGCGCGGTAGGCACCGGACCCGCAGCGGCGTGGTGAGTTCGGAAGGTCCGGACAACCGGGACCATGGTCTGGTCGGGGCGACCGGATAGACGCGGATCTCCTCGTGCCCCAGGGCCGCCGCGCCGTGCAGGTGATCCAGCGCGGCGAGCAGTCCGGCGTCGCTGCGCCAGTTCGTGGTGAGTTCTTTGCGGACGTCGGCGTGCGCCACCGCGTCCAGGTAGCTGAGCACCTCCGCGCCGCGGAAGGCGTAGATCGCCTGTTTGGGATCACCGACCAGCACCAACGTGGCATGCCCGTGGAACGATCTGCGCAAGATGTCCCATTGCAGCGGGTCGGTGTCCTGGAATTCGTCGACCAGGGCGACGCGGTAGCGCGCCCGGATGCGACGGCACGCGCGCGGGCCGTGCTCCGGGTCGGCGAGCACGTCGTACAGCAGTACCAGCAGGTCGTCGAAGTCGCGCAGCCCGGCCAGCCGCTTGCGGCGCTCGGTCTCCGCGCGTACGGCGCGGGCGAACGCCACCCGCTCGCCGGTCTCGCCGTCGGGCTGGAGCGCCGCATGCCGGTCCCGCACGGCGGCCAGCGCGAGCGTGCGGGCCTCCTTCACCGAGAACGGCGGTTGCCCGCGCGCGTAGCGGTTGAGATACAGATCCTCGACGACGGTGCCGACGAGATCGTCGACGGTCTCCACCAGCCTGGTGCCCGGGTCGTGTTCACCCGCGAGGCCGAGTTCGTCGAGCATGCGCTGGCAGAAGCTGTGCGTGGTGGCGATGGTGCCCGCGTCGAAATCCGACAGGGCGGTCAGCAACCGTCGCCGCCGCGACCGCACCTCGTCTTCGCCGGCCTGCGCGAGGTGCCGGACCAGTTCGTCGGCGTGCGCCCTGGCCGCGACCGGGTCGGTCAATCCCGCGGCGACGGCGACGAATCGGTCGCGGGTGCGTTCCCGCAGCTCCTGGGTCGCCGCGCGGCTGAAGGTCACCAGCAGCAGCTGGGACACCTCGACACCCGCCTCGGCGACATAGCGCACGGCGAGACCGACGATGGCGTGGGTCTTGCCGGTGCCCGCGCTGGCCTCCAGCACGGTCGTGCCGGTTGGCAGCGGTCCGTACGGTTCGAACGCGGCCGCATCGAAAGCGTTTGCCGGGAAGGAGGTTTCCTGCACGGTCATGCGCGCCTCCCTCTTGCGCGGCCGGTGGTCACACACTCGGCGGACGTCGCGCTCGTCCTGGTGACCGGCCACGTCACACGGACCCGAAACGACTGTCCGGGCTGACATTCTGCCGCGCCCCCGGCCGCCCACCGGTGACCGACACGCGCCGCGGCGGCGTATTCCGGTGTCACGTGCCGCGTCGGTTCGCGATCGGTCACGGCTGGCCCTGGCTTTCCGCGGCCAGCAACGGGGCCCACATCCGCCGGGCCAGCGCGCCGAAGCGGGTGCTCTCGCCGGGTTCGCCCGCCGCGGCGGGCGCGGCCATGAGGTCCTCGAGCCGGGGCGCCGGGCCCCAGACGTAGCGAAGGTGGCGGTCGGTGTGATCGCCGAAGGGCCCCGGACCGTTGGGGCCGCCGTTGAATTCGCGCTCCGCCGCCGCGATCGCGTCGTCGGTGCTCGCGCCGCGGAAACGCCGTTCGGCGTAGACCGCGGTGGCGGCGGGCGCGACGGGCAGCGGTTCGGTCAGGCCCTCGTCGCGCAGCGCGACGAGCCTGCGCAGGATCTCCCCGGCCGCGGGCGCGTCGGGTGCGGTGAGCTCGCAGCGCCAGGTCGGACGGCCGAATTGGCCGCGGCCGGTGCTCACCGCCCGCCAGGAACGGTCCTCGGTGACGGTCAGCGCCAGCAGCGAAACCCACGCTCCGATCCGGTGTTTGGGGGCCAGCCGGGAGAAGGTGGTGCGGACCAGGGTGTCGCCGCGCACCTCGGGCACGGTGCCGGTGAGCCGCCGCCCGTTGCCCAGGTCGACCGCGATGTCCACCGCGCGCGGCGGGCCCGCGTAGTCCGCTTGCGCGGCGCGCACCAACCGGTCCACGGTGTGCTCCACCTCGTCGAGCACGGCGGCGCCGAATCCGAACGGCGGCAGCGTGCCGCGCCGCCACTCCGCCGCCCGCAGCCCGGCCGGATCCGCGCCGGTCAGGCGGGCCGCGAGCAGGCGTTCGCCCAGCTCCCACTTGGCCAGGCCGTCCAGCTCGATGGGCAGCCGGTCGGCGATGTCCTCGTCGTGCTCGGGAACCCGCAGACCGAGCCGCTGCCACAGGAAAGCGCGCACCGGGTGCTCCACGAAGGAGATCAGATCGGCCAGCGCGACATCCGCCGTTTGCGCGGCGGGCAGCGGCGCGGCCAAGAACCCCGGACGCGGCAGCGCGGGTCCATCAGCCGCGTGCGCGCCGGCCAGGGCCACCGTGTCGAAACTGAACGGCTGCTCGGCCCGGAAATTCCGGCGATCGAAGGATTGCAGCGGATGCCGCGTCACCACCGAGCGCATCGCCGCGGCGCCGACGTGGGCCCGCAGCGCGTCCAGCAGTTCGGCGACCGGAACGGCGGGCGGCCGGTGCGCCCCGCTGACCGGGTCGGCGCCGGTGTGGAACACCAGCAGCGTGTCCCGCGCCGCGAGCACGGCGTCCAGCAGCAGCTGCCGGTCCTCGCTGCGCGGATCGCGTTCGCCCAACAAGGGTTCGCGGGCCAGCACGTCGTCTCCGTCCGCGGCGCTCGCGCGCGGGAACATCTCGTCGTCCAGGCCGAGCAGCGCCACCACCCGGTGCGGCACCGACCGCATGGGCACCATCGTGCAGACGGTCAGTTCGCCGGTGCGGAAGTTGGCCCGCGTGGGGCGCGCCGCCAGCCGCGAACGCAGCAGCACACCGACGTCGGCCAGCCGCAACGACACCTCGCCCGCGTGGTCGGTGGCGGCGGCGAGTTCCTGCCTGGCCTCGGTACGCACCCAGGCCTGCGCGTCCGGCACGTCGGTCAGCAGATCCAGCGCGCGGCCGAGCGCGGCCGCCCATTCGTGCGCGGGACGGGGGCCGCGCAGGTCGCGCAGGCACACCGCGAGCCGGTCGACGAACTCCGCGAAGCGTCCGGCCAGATCGACGTCGTTGCTGTCCACGTCGTCCAAGGGCAGCGCGAGATCGAGCCAATCGTCGGAGGTCTCGCCAGCGGTGACCCCGAGCAGGATCCGGTCCACCGCGCTGTTCAGCGTGTTCTGCGCGAAATCGGCGAGCCCGAACGCTTGGCGCTGACGCTGCCCGATGCCCCACCTCGCCCCGGACTCGGCCGCCCACTCGCGCAATCGCTCGATGTCGTCGTCATCGAACCCGCAACGGCGCCTGACCGTCTCGGCGGCGGCGAGATCGAGCACCTGGGTCACCGTCACGCGGCCGTCGGCCAGCTCGAGCAGCACTGCGATGACCGCGAGCAGCGGATTGGTCACCCCGCGTCCCCGGTCGGCCAGGCGCACCCGCAAGCGGTGCGCCGGATGCTCCGAATCGCTCTGCGTCTCCGGCGATCCCGGCGCGCGCTGCCCGAATGCCGCGCGCACCAGCGGCGCGTACGCCTCCACCTCCGGGCACATGATCAGCACGTCACGCGGCTCCAGCGTCTCGTCGGCCGCGAACAGCCCGAGCAGGCTTTCCCGCAGGACCTCCACCTGCCGTGCGGGGCCGTGACAAGCGTGCACCTGTACGGTGCCGTCGGCGCCGACCTGCCCCGCCGCCGGTGGCCACTGGTCGTCCCGGATACCCCGTTGTAGTGCACGCAGCAATGTCATGGACGAATCATGCTGTGCCGCAACGTCATCGAGTTCGCTGATCGGATGATAGGTGTCGGTTCCGGTGACGGCGGACGCGGCCAACCGCTGCTGCAACTCCCGGACGTCGCGCCCCAGTCCCGCCAGCAGCGGATGGGTGACCGCCGTGGCGCTGCGGTCCTCGGCGCGCGTGCGGGCAGGGGGCAGCTCGCTCAGGGTCGACCAGAGGACCGGACTCGGATGCACGAGCCACAGGTGCACGTCGCGGCCGGCGGCCAGCGCCGACAGCACGGCCAACTGGTCGCCGGCCAACCGGGTCACGCCGAACAGCGACAATCGCGGCGGCAGCGCGACCAGATCCGGACGCGCACGCAACCGGGCACAGGCGGCGTCGAGCCGCTCGGCCGGGCTCGGCGCCCCGATCTCGGCGCGCAGCCCGCGCCAGAGCATCGGCTGCCAGAGCAGGTCGTCGGGTACCGGAGCGCCCGCGCCATCGGTGTCGAGGCCCGCCGCCCACTCGGTGATCAGCGCTGGACGCTGAGCGGCGTAACTGTCGAACAGCGCGGCGACCTGGGCCGCGGTCGCGTAACGCCGTCCGGCGCGGTGCTCGCCGCCCGTGGCGTCTCCTGCGCCGAGATGCCTGGCGGGCACCGCGCACCAGGGCTCGGACAGCGAGGCGTCGATCACCCGCAGCAGCGTCCACACCGCCCGCTCCTGCGCCCACGGATCCTCCGCCTGCGCCACCCCGCTCGCCGCGGCCAGCGCCTCCACGACCAGCGCGGAAGGCGAGGGGAAGGCGATGTTGGCGCACACACCGTCGGCCGCTCCGCCCGCGCCGAGCACTCCCGAGAGCGTCTGCGTCAGCCAGCGCTCCACGCCTTTCGCCGGCACCGCAACCACCTCGGCCGCGAACGGGTCTTCCTGCGGCGACGCCAGCACCCCGGCGAGCGCACGGGCGAGGACGTCGGCGCGCTCGGCACGGTGGATGTGCAGCGGCATCTGCGCCCTCTCGATCGGTGGTGTCCGGCTGCCCGGCCTCGGACTTCGTGCACGTTTATACGCCCAGCGACCGACGCGCAATCGCACCGCCCCATCCGGAGTCCAGTGAAATAGACCACACCAGAACGGATTACTCCGACGTGTCACGCGGGCGCCGCCGCGGCGATGTGCGACAGTGCTGCACCGGGGAGGAGAGCTTGCACCGGGGCGGAACGAGAGAGCTGCACCGAAAGGCTGGTTCGCGTTCTATGGATGCGATGGTGATTCCCCTGCTTCCGAAAGGCGGATTCACGGTCCGCCGGATCGGTGACCGCTGGGACCTGATCAACTCGCGCCACTACGGTCGCACCGTAGTCCTGCATTCCTGGCCGAGGGACCGGCACACCGAGGCCTTCGAGCACTGCTACCGGCTCAACGGACGCACCGTCGAGGAACTGCGCGCCGCCTTCCGCTGACGTGTCCGGCCGGCGGTGACGATCGAATTCCACTGCGGCGCAAGCAGCCGGAACGGGCGCTAGCACACCCTGGATCCGAGCTCAAGACGTGCGTCCGGACCCGCGATGTGCGATCGTCATCCCTCGTGCGTTATCCGTCCCCCGCCACCCGAACCGTTCCCCGCGTGGCCGCTTCCGCCTGTGTCCTCGCCGCAGCGGCGATCATCGCTCCGAGCCTGCCCGCCGCGCTCCCGACCGCGGGCGCGGTGCCACTCGCGCACACGCAGGGCTGCCTGCCCGGCTTCGACTGCGATCTGAGCAGCCGCATCGCGAAGGCCGACGCCTACCTCAACAACCGTCCCGGTGTCACCGGCTACGTCCTGCGCGACCGGGTGTCCGGCGGGGTCTACGCCAACGCCAACGCCGAGAACGCGGTCTGGACCGCTTCCACGATCAAGCTCGCGATCGCCGCGGACCTGCTCAACCGGGCGCGGGTCGGCGCCATCAACCTGACTCCCGAGGACCGCGGTCTGATGGAGGGCATGCTCGCGACCTCGAACGACGGCGCCGCCGACCTGCTCTGGACCAAGTACTCGGGCATCGACCGGATGGCGTTCAACAACGCCTTCCGCGCCAACGGGATGACTTCGCTGGTTCCCCAGCCGACCAATACCGCGCTGTTCCCGGACTGGTCGTTCCAGAAGTGCACCGCCGCCGACCTCGACCGCCTGATGGACAACGTCCTCAACCGCATGCACCCCGACGACCGCAACTACCTCGTCGACCGGATGCGCGCGGTGGACTCCAACCAGCACTGGGGCGTGTGGGGCGCGGGCGCGAGCATGCGTCCCGGACTGAAGAACGGCTGGTCGGCCGAACAGGGCGGCTGGGTGGTCAACTCGGTCGGCTTCGCGGGACCGGGCGAGCGCTACACCCTGGCCATCATGAGTTCGCTGGGTGACGCGGGCGGCTACACCGAAGGCGCCGAGACCGACACCAAGCTCGCGGAGATCCTGCTCGCGGGCCGCTGACCGGCCGGCCGCTCAGGCGGCCGCGCGCCTGCGCAACGTCATCGGCGCACCGTCCCTGGGGAAGGGAATCGTGGTGAATCCCCAGGGCATGCGGTATTTCTCGGGGATCCGCCACTCGTATGCACGCACCAGGGCGGCGGTCACCGTCTTCACCTCGAACGTGCCGAAGTGCATCCCGATGCACTTGTGCGCGCCTGCTCCGAACGGCATCCACGCGAGGCGGTGCGACTTGTCCTCGCGCCGCTGTTCGCCGAATCGCTCCGGATCGAAGCGTTCGGGGTGGGTCCACAGTTCGGGCAGCAAGTGATTCACCTGGTAGGCGAGGTCCACCGGGGCGCCGGCCGGAATGTAGTGGCCTGCGATCTCGGTGTCACGCACGGCGCGGCGCGACAGTCCAGGAACCGGCGGCATCAGCCGTAGGCTTTCCCGGACCACCAGATCCAGATCGTGCAGCGCCTCCAGGTCCGCGATGGCGGGCGGCCCGTCGCCGAGGCGCGCGTCCATGTCGAGCACCTCGGCGCGCACCCGCTGCTGCCACTCCGGGTGCTTGCCCAGGTAGTACGCGACGGCGGTGGCGGTCGTCGTCGTGGTGTCGTGCGCCGCCATGATCAGGAAGATCATGTGGTTCACCACGTCGGCGTCACCGAAGACGCCGCCGTCCTCGCTGCGCGCGTGGCACAACCCGGAGAAGAAGTCCGCCGTCTCGACGCGGCGCTTCTCCGGCAGCATCGCGGTGAAGTAGTCCTCGAGCACTCTCCTGCCGCGCAGCCCGGCCCGCCAGTTGCCGCCCGGCACCGAATGCCGGATGATCGCCAGCCCCGCGTGCGTGCAGTCGACGAACGCGTTGATGAGCTGGCCGCGCCGCGGGCCGACATCGACTGCCATGAACGTCTCGCCGGCGATCTCGAGGGTCAGCTCCTTGATCGCCGGATACAGCCGCACCGTGCGTTCGGCGTCGCGCCCTACCGGCACCCAGCGTGCGATGTACTCCCGCGCCACCGGCGTCAGCGCCGCCAGGTGTGCTTCCAGCCGGTCCCTGGTGAACGCCTGCTGCATGATCTTGCGGTGGAATTTGTGCTCGTCGAATTCCAGCAGCAGCAAGCCGCGCCGGAAGAACGGGCCGATGAAGTAGTCCCAGCCCTGGCCGAAGTCACGGCGCCGGTGCCCGAGTACTTCGTCGAGTGCGTCCGGTCCCGCGACCAGCACCCGGTCGACACCGAGCGATGTGTTCAGCGAGACGGGTCCGTACCTGCGGTAACGCTCCATCATCTCGGCCGGGCCCCAGCGCATGTAGTGCAACGCCCGGCCCAGGTAGGGCAGCCCGGCATCGCCGCGCACCGCGACGGTGTCGCTGCCCCGCGGCGGGGTGGCCAGCACTTGGCGCCGTTCCGGCAACAATCCCAGCGCCCGATCGATCAGATGGCCGTGCGGTACCTCGATCAGCGCGATGTTCTCCGAATCGGCCCGCACGCTGGGCTTCCGGCCGATCGCACGGTCACCGGCGACCATGGCAATCCTCCCTGAGCGACAGTTACCATCGTAGGCTCTCGACCTCGCCCACTCGGCCGGTTCGGTCGCGACGATCCTCCCCGCCCCGGCCCGGCGGCAGTGAGATATCGCACCGCAACACGCCAGGAACGGACATCTCGTCGTGACGGTGCCCGACTCGACGGCTACGGTTTAGCTGTCAGGAACCCCCGCCGGGGACGACCCCCAGGTCCATCGAGGAGCAGGACGATGAGCACTCAGACTGTCGAGAACGGCCGGCACCGGGTGGTGGTGATCGGCTCGGGCTTCGGCGGCCTGTTCGGCACCAAGCACCTCAAGCGCGCCGACGTCGACATCACGCTGATCTCGAAGACCTCGACCCACCTGTTCCAGCCGCTGCTCTACCAGGTCGCCACCGGCATCCTCTCGGTCGGCGAGATCGCGCCCGCCACGCGGCTGGTGCTGCGCAAGCAGAAGAACGCGCAGGTGCTGCTCGGCGAGGTCACCGACATCGACCTGACCGCCAAGACGGTCACCTCGCGCCTGCTCGACCAGGACACCGTCACCCCGTTCGACAGCCTGATCGTCGCGACCGGCGCGCAGCAGTCCTACTTCGGCAACGACCGGTTCGCCACCTACGCGCCGGGCATGAAGACGATCGATGACGCGCTCGAGCTACGTGGCCGGATCCTCGGCGCATTCGAGCAGGCCGAGCTCGCGACCACCCAGGAGGAGCGCGACCGGCTGCTGACCTTCGTCATCGTCGGCGCGGGCCCGACCGGCGTCGAGCTGGCCGGACAGATCGCCGAACTGTCCGACCGCACGCTGGAGGGCACCTTCCACAACATCGATCCGCGCGACGCGCGGGTGGTGCTGATCGAGGGCGCGGGCGCGGTGCTCGGCCCGATGGGCCCGAAGCTGGGCGGCAAGGCCGAGCGGCGCCTGGAGAAGATGGGCGTGGAGATCCAGCTCAACGCCATGGTGATCGATGTCGACGCGTTCGGCGTCACGGTGAAGGACTCCGACGGCACGATCCGCCGCATCGAGTCGGCGTGCAAGGTGTGGTCGGCGGGCGTGCAGGCCAGCCCGCTGGGCAAGCTGATCGCCGACCAGTCCGACGGCACGGAGGTCGACCGTGCGGGCCGGGTCGTGGTCGAGCCGGACCTCACCGTCAAGGGCCACCCGAACGTCTTCGTGGTCGGCGATCTGATGTCGGTGCCGAACGTGCCGGGGCAGGCGCAGGGCGCGATCCAGGGCGCGACTTACGCCGCCCGGCAGATCACCGCGGGGCTGAAAGGCCAGACGCCGCAGGAGCGCAAGCCGTTCAAGTACTTCAACAAGGGCAGCATGGCCACGATCTCGCGATTCAGCGCCGTCTGCCAGGTGGGGAAGCTGGAGTTCGGCGGGTTCATCGCGTGGCTGGCCTGGCTGGCGCTGCACCTGTACTACCTGGTCGGCTACCGCAGCCGGATCATCACCGTCATCCAGTGGTTCGTCACCTTCCTCGGCCGCAGCCGCGGACAGATGGCGGCCACCGAGCAGTGGGTGTTCGCACGATTGGCCTTGGAGGCGATCAGCAACGGCGACGACGAGGACGCCGAACAACTGGCCGCCGCTCTCGGCGCTTCCACCAACAGCCGGGTCGCGGTGGACAAGGCGCATACCGACGCGAAAGCCGGCTGATCCCGCCGTAATAGCGCGTTCGACCAATCCAGGTCACCGGCAGATCCGAATGTGGGGCGTCGACGTCTCCTTCGGATGAAAGGTGATCTATGGGCACAGGCAAGCACCGAGCACCCAAACCGCACCGGGCGAAGTTGGGTCCTCTCGTCGCCATGGGAACGGTTCCTCTCGTTCTCGCGCTGGTGGGAACCGGCACCGCGAACGCGGCACCCGATCGGCCCGTTCCGGTGACCCGGACGGATCCCACCGATCAGCCGGCCCAGTGGCCCGCGGCCGAGGCGCCGAACGTGCGCCCGTACGAAGGTGTGCGGATTCCGGACGACACGCTGAGTTCGTTGCAGTGGGCGCGTCCGTTGCCGAATCCGAAGTATCTGGCCCCGCTGGAAGGGCTGCACGGCCCCGTTCCCGTCGCGCCGGTGCCGCCGATCGCGCCGCCGCCGCACAAGCTCCGCTTCGGAGACGTGCAGGTCGACGCACCGGATTGGCTCTACCGGGAGCAGGCGATCCAGCTCAACGACGGCGCCGCGATGGCCGAGGCGAATATCGCGACGTACCTCGACTCGATCGGGATGGAACGCACGAGGTCCGATCGGGTGGCGGGCCAGACCGTGGGCGCCGCCGCCATCGGCGCCGCGGCGGGCGCCGCGTTCGCGAGTCCGTTCGCGCTGTTCGGAGCGGCCGTCGGCGGAGGTCTCGCCCTGGCCATCGGTCTGCCGTTCGCGCCGATCGGTCTCGCCGCGGGCCCGATCGGGGCCGCTTACGGCGCGGCCCTGATGGCCGCCCCGTTGGCTGCCATCGGTGCGGGGATCGGCGCGGGACTCGGTGCGGTGCACGCGCTGAGCGCACCTCCCCGGGCGCAGGGCGCGCCGGAGGCGGTCGATCCGGCCCCGGAGAACACCGCCCCGGCTTCGGAAGCCACCGACACAGCTCCGGAGGCCGGAGACACGGCCCCGGAGACGGCCAACGGCTGATCGGATGGGGCTTCCGAGGAGCGAGCCGGAAAGGTGGGAACCCGACGACGCTGTCGGGCTCCCACCCTTTCTATCTCCAGCTCTCAGCCGGATTACACCTGTGTCGAACGAAACGATTGATCAGCGCCGCGGCTCGGCATGCTCCACCCCGGAGACGCCCAACAGCGCCCCGGTGCGGGTGAACAAACTGCCACCCGCCGCCAGCGGCAGCCGAGTCTGCGTCAAACCCGTTGTCGCCGCGACACATTCGCCCGGATAGACGAGTTCGCTCTCCAGGGCGCGAGGCGCGGACAGCGCGTCATCGGCCGCTGTGTCCGCGCCCAGCGCCAGCCGGTGGCGCAGCAGAGGCGTGTCGTCGACATCGGCGATCAGGTCACCGCGCCATATGCCGCCGTCCTCGCCCGCGCGGCCGATCTGGACGCGTTCGCGCATTCGCAGCCGGGCTCCGGAATCCAGCCGGATCGTGGTGACGGTGTGGTGCCGCGCACCGCCCGCGACGATCATCGGTTCGGGATCGAAATCCAATACTCCCCCACTACCGACCTCGAGCTGCCAGCGTCCGCACGATTGCGGCGTCGCCGCGCCCGGCAGTGCCAGTGTCGCCGCGACCGAGCGGACCACCAGTTCGGCACCCGGCGCGACCACGATCACGATGTCGAGTTCGTCGCCGCCCAGCGGCGTGGCGGCGGTGCCGATCAGATGGACCGCACGCGGTCCGGTGCGGCGGGCCGACAACCCGCCGCTGGCATGAATCTCCGGAAGCGTCCCTGGGCGAGCGACGAGGCGTAGCTGCGTGCGCACCGGCGACACTCAGTGCGCGGCGGCGGATTCGCCGGCGCCCGCCCGGTCCTGCTCGGCGACCGCGCGCAATTGCTCGCGTACCCAGGCCAGCACCGGCGTCGCCGCGGGATCCTCGGTGAGCGAGACGAGCACTGTCGGCCGGTCCGCACGCACCCGCGCCGCATCACGCTCCATCACACCGAGGTCCGCGCCGACCAACGGCGCCAGATCGGTTTTGTTGACCACAAGCAGATCCGAGAACGTCACGCCGGGACCGCCTTTGCGCGGCACTTTGTCGCCACCCGCCACGTCCACCACGAAGATCTGCACGTCGATCAGGCCGGAGGAGAACGTCGCGGTCAGATTGTCGCCGCCGGATTCCACCAGGATGAGGTCCAGCGGCGGATTGGCGGCGACCAGATCGTCGATCGCGTCGAGATTGGCGGTGATGTCGTCGCGAATGGCGGTGTGCGGGCAGCCGCCGGTCTGCACGGCGGTGATCCGCTCGTCCGGCAGGACCGCGTGCCTGCGCAGGAAGTCGGCGTCCTCGGTGGTGTAGATGTCGTTGGTCAGTACCGCCAGCGACAGCTCGTCGCGCAACTGCCTGCACAGCGCGGCCACCAGTGCGGTCTTGCCCGAACCGACCGGGCCGCCGATGCCGATGCGCAGCGCCTCCCCGGGCGTGCGGGCCCGTTTCGGCCGCTCGTGCCCGTGGTCGTGCGGCTCACCGTCGATCAGATGCGGGGGCATGGGGCGGTCTCCTTCTTCCGGGGCGTCAACTCGCGAACAGGGGCATGTCCCGCTGCCGATGCCGCTCGGCGAGCACGTCCTGCAGCGGGTCCGACATCGCGGCGAGACCGGTCACGGCCTCGGCGGCGACGCGATCGCACAGGTCGGCCAGCCGGACCGTGCACGCGGCGATCGCGGCGGGGTCCAGGGCCAGCAGACGCTGGGCCGCGGTGGCGGCGCCGGTGAGGGTCGTGTAGACGACCACACCGGCGATCTCCCGGGGCGGCACCGCGGCGGCCGCGCCGACCATTCCGAAGACCGTGGACAGATGCGGTGTCGTGGCGAGCGGCGACCAATCGTGCCGGGGCCACAGCTGTTTCGCCAGGCGCAACAGACCGCGGCCCTGGGCACGGGACGCGGCCCGCGCCGCGGGTGCGGGCGTGCGCGCGTCGGCTTCCGCTTCGGCCCGCGCCGGATCCAGTTCGCCCGCGCAGACCGCCGCGGCCAGCGACGCGGTGACCAGCCCCGAGGTCCGGATGCGGCGGCGCAGATACAGCTCGACCGTCACGACGTCGCGAACCAAGCCGGACGCGACGGCTTCTTCCACACCGCCGGAGTGCACGTGGCCGCCGATCGGCAACCGTGAGTCGGCGAGCGCGAGCACCATCGTGAGACCGGACGCGGCCGGACCGATCGCAGCGGGTTCGCGCATCCGTCGATCCTATGTCCCGGCGTGTCGGATGGATGTCCCGGTCGTTTCGCGGAGGTTCCGGTCCGCGCCGGACATGTCCCGCACGAGCCGTGGCAGGTCTTGGCGGGCGAGGTAGGCGGCGATGCTCAGCTCACCCTCGGCGCGCAGGACCGGGAAATCGCTGTAGAGGTCGAGGGTGGGCGCGTCGCCTAGGGTCATCGTCCAGTGTGCCGAGCTGAGCCAGCAGTGCCCGCCGATCGCGATGGTGGACTGGGTGGCCAGCGTCGCGCGCGGTGCGGCGAGTCCGTGCGCCCTGGCGCGAGCGGCGGCGATGAATTCCTCCCTCATGACGCACCGGCTCGTCGTGGGCGTGACCACTCACGAGCGGTATTCGACTCGCGGGAGGCGCGCCGGTGCGCGACTCGAGCATTTCTACTCACGCACCTGGCGGCGATCATGTGTTCGAATGTTGCGGGCGCACAGAATTCTTCACCAGGGCTACGCCCGGTGCATCTACCGAGGGGGCGAGGTGTCGACGCCGGACACGCGAGTATCTGCCGCACAGTGGATCGCGCGCGCGATCGCGATCGTGGTGCTGGTTCCGATCCGTCTGCTGTGGGAGGGCGTTCTGCTTCTGTGCCGCGCCACGGCGGCGGCGCTCGGGTACATCGCGCGACATCTGCTGGTCCCGGCGGCCGAGCTGATCCGGCACTGGGTGCTGCGGCCCGCGTGGATCGTCGTGAAGGATTTCCTGTGGGGCTGGGTGGTGCAGCATCTGCTGTGGGGCTCGGTGCTCACGCCGCTGCTGTCGCTCCTGCTGGAACACCTGTTGCGACCACTGCGGCGTGCGGTGGAGGTCTTCCTGTGGCGCAAAGTGATTCGTCCCGCTGGGGCCTGGTTGCTGCGCTGGGTCGTGTATCCGATCGCGTATGCCATCGCCTGGGTCTGCCACCAGACCGTCAAGTGGCTGATCGTCTGGCCCCTGTCGCAATTGTGGCGTTGGGTGCTGCACCCGCTCTGGAAAGCGGTGCGCGTGACCGCGCGCTACGGGTGGCGTGTGGCCACGCTCATCGTGGGTGTGCTCGTGGTGCTGCCGTGCCGCGCGCTGTACCGCTACGTGCTGCGCCCGGTGTTCGCCGCCTTCGCCGTCGTCTGGCTCGCTGTGGTGGTGCGCCCGGTCCGCTGGGTGCACGGCACGATCGTCCGGCCGATGAACCGCTGGGCGGCCGAGATCATGACTTCCGTCTTCGGCCACTGATCCCGGCCGCACAACTCAGCGCGAACGTGGGGCGGCGAAGCGGGCGATCAGCGCCATCGCCGTGAGCACCGTCGCGCCGACGGCCACCGCGACGTGCATGCCGTCGACGAAGGATCCGCGCGCCGCCTCGATCAGCGCCGCGTTCCCGCCGGCCTGCTGGATGGTCTCGCCGAGCGTCGCCGCGTAGTCGCCCCCGGACCGGAAGATGAGCGCCGCGAGCGAACCGAGCAGCGCGAGACCCAGCGCGTTGCCGAGTTCGAAGCTGGTTTCCGAGATACCTACCGCCGACCCGGCCCGCTCCGGCGGCACCGAGGACACCGAGACCTCCGACACCAGCGTGAAGGCCAGACCGTAGCCGATTCCGGCGATCGTGGAACCGGCGAGGTACCAGCCGAGTCCGTCGTGCGCGCCGACACCGAGCAGCATCAGGTTGCCCGCCGCGGAGGCGAGCAAGGCGAACACGAAGGTCGCGCGGGCGCCGAAGCGATGCCCAACCCGGGCGCCGCCCACCGAGCAGACGAAGACCGCGATCGCCATGGGGATGCCGAGCAGCGCCGCCGCCAGCGGCGTGCGCCCGGTCACCGATTGCAGATAGACGCTGGTCAGATAGCTGAGGCCGGCCAGCGACATCATGCCGGTCAGGCTGGCGCCGATCGCCACCGAGAACTGGGGCCTGGCGAACAGCCGCAGATCGAGCAGGGGCTCACGCAGCTGTCGCTGCCTGCGCACGAAAACGGTCAGGATCACCGCGCCGACCAGCGCGACGACGATCGCTTGCGCATCGATGCCCTTGGTGGCGGCGTGTTTGATCCCGTACACCACCGGCAGGATGCCGCCGATCGACAGGACGACACTCGGCAGATCCAGCGGTCCCCGCACTCCCGCCCGATGCTCCGGCAGCACGAACGGGCCGAACGCGAGCAGGACCAGCAGCACCGGGATGTTGATGAGGAACACCGAACCCCACCAGAACTGGTGCAGCAGCACGCCACCGATGATCGGTCCGACAGCAGAGCCGCCCGCGAAGAACGCCGTCCAGACGCCGATCGCGGCCGCTCGCTCCCGCGCGTCCGGGAACAGGCTCGAGATCAGCGCCAGGCTGGACGGCAGCAACGTCGCGCCGCCGATGCCCATCAGCGCCCGCGCGGCGATCAGCACGCCCGCGCTGGGCGCGAACGCCGCGATCACCGACGCGATGCCGAAGACCACGGCGCCGGTCAGCAAGATGTTGCGCCGCCCGATCCGGTCGCCGAGATTGCCCATGGTGATCAGCAGGCCCGCGATCAGGAAGCCGTAGATGTCCAGAATCCACAGTTGCTGGTCCGCGGACGGATCCAGATCGAGGGTCAGTGTCGGCAGCGCGAGGAACAGCACCGAGATGTCCATCGAAACCAGCAGCACCGGCAGCAGCAGGACCGCCAAGCCCAGCCACGCCCGCCGCGAGCCCGTCGTGGCCGGCTCGGTCCGGACCGGCTGCACGTCTGTCATCACCGAACATCCTCTCCATGACGCGTACGTCGTACGCATGATCCCGGGTACAGTGTACGCATGCTGCACCGCGCCGCCATCATCGACACCGCGATCGAGCTCGCCGACACCGAAGGCTTGGACGCGCTGTCCATGCGGCGCATCGCCGATCGGCTCGGGGTGGGAGCCATGTCGCTGTATCGCCACGTCGCGAACAAAGACGAACTGCTCGCGCTGATGACCGACGAAGTGGCCCGGCGCAACCCGTACCCCTCCCCCGAGGGACAGCGGTGGACCTGGCGCGACCGGGTCCGCATCGCCGCCGAGGTCGACTGGGCCCTGTACCGGCAACATCCGTGGGTGCTGCTCACCTTCGCCACTCCGCGCTACAGCTTCGGGCCGCAGAGCTTGGCCTGCCTGGCCTGGTTGGTCGACGGGTTCCTGGAACTCGGCGTGTCCACCCGCGAGGCGACCGGCATGTCCTTCACCGTCTGGAACTACATCTCCGGCGCGACGCTGCCCGAGATCAGCGCCGAGCTGATGGCGCGCAAAGGCATGGATCCCGCGGGCGACAACGGGCTGCGGACGCTGCTGCACGGCACAGCAGAGGGACCGGTCCCCTCCGCGTTGGCCGATCTCGCCGGCAGCGGTGTACGCGATCTGACCCAGGAGGAGCTGCTCTACGACGGGCTCGACGCGCTCTGCGACGGCTTCCAGGCCAGGGCGGCCCGGCGCGACCGGTTGACCTCAACCTAACTTGATGCTGGAGGCTGACCGGCGACGCCAACGAACAGGAGCCACCGTGCACGCCATCCGCCTCCACGCTTTCGGCCCGGCCGAGAACCTGCGCTACGAAATCGTTCCCGATCCGGTGCCTGGCCCCGGCGAAGTCCGCATCGCGGTGGCGGCGGCCGGTGTGCACCTGGTCGATACCGCCCTGCGCAAGGGCGAGCCCGGGCCGTTTCCCTTGCCGCAGTTGCCGACCATCCCCGGGCGCGAAGTCGCGGGCACCGTGGACCGCGTGGGCGCCGATGTGGATGCGGGCCTGCTGGGCGCGCAGGTGGTGGCCCATCTCGGCCCGGTGCCCGGCGGTTACGCCGAATTCGCCGTGACGGACGCGGCCCGGCTGCACGAGATTCCGGCGAACCTCGATGCGGCGGAGGCGGTGGCGATGATCGGCACCGGGCGAACGACCATGGGCATCCTGCAGTTCACGGAACTGAAGCCCGGCAGTGTCGTCCTGGTGACGGCCGCGGCGGGCGGCATCGGCACGCTGCTGGTGCAATTCGCGAAGAATGCCGGAGCCACGGTGATCGGGTTGGCCGGTGGCCCCGCGAAGGTCGATCAGGTGCGACACAATGGCGCCGACCTGGCGGTCGACTATCTGTTGCCGGATTGGCCGGACCGGGTCCGCGTTCGAATCGGCGACCGCGGGGCGCACGTGCTGTTCGACTCGGTGGGCGGCGCGGTCGCCCGCGCCGGAATCGATCTGCTCGCACCGGGCGGCCAACATCTAATCTATGGCTGGTCCGGCACATCGAACAACGAAGGGCCGGTCCGGCTCTCCGCCGCAGAACTCACCGAACGGGGTATCACCTCCGAGACGGTGATCGGTCCGCCGATGCTGGCGCGCGCGGGCGGCGATCTGCGCGTCCTGGAGAACCTCGCCATGGCCGAGGCGATCGCCGGACGGCTGCGACCCGGCATCCAGCGCTTCGCGCTCGCCGACGCGGCCGTCGCGCACCGCGCGCTGGAAACGCGCGGGACGACCGGCAAAGTGGTGCTGGAGCCCTGACTCACTCCACGTTGTCGCCGTTCACCACGGCATAGGCGAAGCCGTCCCAGCCCTTCGCACCGACGGTCTGCACCACGGTCGCGTCCAGGCTCGGTTCGGCGGTGAGCAATTCGACGAGTTCGCGACTGGCCTGCGCGTTCGGGTCCTCGGACCGCTCGTCGGCGATCGTGCCGCCGCGCACGACGTTGTCGACGATGATCACCGAGCCCGGCCGGGCCAGCCGCAGCGCCCACAGTACGTAATTCGCGTTGTTCACCTTGTCGGCGTCGATGAAGACCAAGTCGAACGGTTCCGGATCCTCCTGCGTGAGCACGGGCAGGCTGTCCAGCGCGGCGCCGACCCGGATCTCCACTCGGTCGCCGACGCCAGCACGGTCCAGATTCGCCCGCGCCACCTCGGCGTGCCGGGCGGCGAACTCGAGCGTGACCACCCGCCCCTTGGGGCCGACCGCGCGGGCCAGCCAGATCGTGCTGTATCCGCCGAGCGTGCCGATCTCCAGCACGCGTCGCGCGCCGACCGTCCTGGCCAGCAGATGGAGAAACTTCCCCTGCGGCGGTGACACGTCGATCGCGGGCAGGCCGGCCGCCTTGTTCGCCTCCAGCGCCGCGTCGGAATCGGGATCCGCCACCAGTGTCTCCACCAGGTAGCTGTCCACATCGGCCCATCCAGATGTCGTCATACCTCGCAGTCTGCCACCCGATTCCACCCGCGGGCACGCCTCCGGCGAGTAGCGTTCGGCACGGAGAGACGTACATGTTTCGTGAGCGCGCCGACGAATGGACGGACAGAAACGACATGACGAATCTTGCGCGGGCCACAGCGGTCACCGCCTGTCTGATCGCCCTGGGCGCCGCCTCCCCCGCCGCGGCCGATCCCATCGGCGGGGCCGAATACGTCGCCGTGGGCGATTCCGGGGCGGCCACCACGGGCGTGCGGAACTTCGACATCTCGGCCCCGTTCCGATGCCTTCGCTCGACCGCGAACACACCGCAACTGGTCGCCCGGGACTTGGGCCTGCGGATCGACGACCGCACCTGCAACTCCGCCCTCATCGCGGACCTCACCGCCCCGCAGCAGCCGGGCATTCCGCCCCAGTTCGATCCGCTCGGCCCCGCCACCAGGTTGGTCACCGTGCACATCGGCGCCAACGACGCGTTGATGGCCGAACACATCGTCGCCTGCCACGTCTACGGCCTCTCCGGGGCCGGTACCTGCGCCGGTCCGGACTGGGACGTCGACATCGATGCGATCGCGGCGCCTTACGCGGCCGCATTGCAACAGATCTCGGCCCGGGCGCCGCACGCGCTGATCGTCGTCGACGGCTGGCCGCGCTACGTGCGCGACGGCGGCTGCCCGGCGCTGGTCGGTCTCCGCCCGTCCGACGCCGCGCCCATCCAAGCCGCCTTCGATCATCTCAATTCCGTGGTGTCCCGCGTCGCCACCGCGCACGGCGCGATCTACGTGGACACCAGCGCCGCATCGGAGGGCCGCGACGCGTGCGCGCCCGTCGGCGTCCGCTGGATGGAGCCCGTCCTCGCCACCGAGACGCTGCTGCCCTACCACCTCAACCCGCAGGGCATGCGCGGCATCGCCGATGTCGTCGTCCCGGCGATCCGCGCCGCCGGGCTGCCCGGCTGAGTAATCCGGCCGCACCGACGCGACGGCCCCGAACTCGGGCGGAGTCCGGGGCGGCGCCGACGCGATGTTATTTCGTGAAGTTCTCCGGCGGCTGCCAAGGACGGCCGTGCGGGTCGTCCGGGCGCTGGGCCGGAGGTTGCTGCGGCGGCTGCTGCTGAGCCGGGAAAGCCTCCTGCGGAGGGATGACCGGCTGGTGCGGCGAAGGTTCGAACGCCGGCGGGGGCGGTGTCGGGGTCAGCCCCTCGACCGGGGTCCGCGCCGTGGCCTCGGCGGCGCGCACGGCGCGCTCGATGGTCGGGTCGGGCGCGGTGTCGAACCAGTCCGCGACATCGGAGTCGTCCTCGGGCTTTGCTTCCGCGCCGTCGGAGGCGGGCGGCTCGTACCGGAACACACCGTCCTCGCCCTGCGTGCCGAAGCTCTTCGCGAACCCCTCCAGCGCCTTGCCGAAATCGCTCGGCACCAGCCACACCTTGTTGGCGTCACCGCGCGCGACCATGGGCAGCGTCTGCATGTACTGGTAGGCAAGCAATTCCGGCGTCGGCTTGCCGGATTTGATGGCGGCGAAGACCTTTTCGATGGCCTTGGCCTGGCCTTGCGCCTGCAGGTAGGAGGCGGCGCGCTCACCTTGTGCCCGCAGGATACGGCTCTGCCGTTCGCCTTCGGCCGACAGGATCGCCGACTGCTTGGCGCCCTCGGCGGACAGGATCTGCGCCTGCTTCGAGCCCTCGGCCGTCTTGATCTGCGATTCGCGCTGTCCCTCCGCGGTGAGGATCATGGCGCGCTTCTCGCGATCGGCCTTCATCTGCTTCTCCATCGACTCCTGAATCGACGGCGGCGGATCGATGCTCTTCAGCTCGACCCGCGCGACGCGCAGTCCCCAGCGCCCGGTCGCCTCGTCCAGCACGCCGCGCAGCTGGCCGTTGATCGAGTCGCGTGAGGTGAGAGTCTGTTCGAGCGTCATGCCGCCGACGACGTTACGCAGTGTGGTGACGGTCAACTGCTCGACAGCGGCGATGTAGTTGCTGATCTCGTACACCGCCGCCTGCGGGCTGGTCACCTGGAAATAGACCACCGTGTCGATGTGCAGGGTGAGGTTGTCCTCGGTGATCACCGGCTGCGGCGGGAACGACACCACCCGCTCCCGCAGATCCACCTTGGCGCGGACGCGGTCGGCGAACGGCACGAGGAACGTGAGTTGGCCGGAAACCGTCCGCGAATACCGCCCGAGCCGCTCGATCACCGCGGCCTCGGCCTGCGGCACCAGCGCGATCGACTTGAAGACCACCACCACGACCAGCAAGATGAGGACGGCGGCAACGATCAGTACAGCCATCAAGGCCCCTTCCAGACGACGGCGGTCGCGCCGTCGATCTTCATGACATAAACGGTCGTACCCGGTTCATAGACTTCGGTCGTGTCCATCGGCCGCGCGGTCCACACCTCGCCATTCAGTTTCACCTGGCCGGAGTGCGCCGCCACCTGCTCGAGCACCAGAGCGGTCTTGCCCGGCAGGGCGTCCACGTTCGTCGGCGTGGGCGGAGGAGTTCCGTAGCGACGCCGGATGATCGGGCGCACACCGAGCAGCAGCACCGCCGAGATCACCGCGAAGACGACGGCGTCGGCCACGACGGAGGTATCCGCCGCCGCGCTGACACCCGCGGTGCCCAGCGCGGCGACACCGAGCATCAGCAAGGTGAGGTCGCCGGTGAGCATCTCCGCCGCCGCGAGCAGAATGCCCGCGACCAGCCAAAAAATTGCGGCCACACGACCACTGTAGTGCGCGGATCATGATCTCGGGCGCATCATCGACGAGTACTCCCGATGAATTCCACGCGTGGACGCGCGGTGCCCCTGGTCCGCCGAAAGCCACAGCGGCGGTGCTAGCTTCAGGCAGGTGAGCGGGCGTGACAGGTATGGCGACATCTTCTCCGGGCATCCTCGATCGAAGAAAAGGGCGGTGCCGACGGTCACCGCGGAACGCGACCTGGTGGTCGAGGATGCCGCCACCGGATTCTGCGGCGCGGTGGTCGGATTCGATCGCAGCTACGACGGCGAGTTCGTGAAGCTGGAGGACGCTCGCGGCACGGTGCGCCTGTTCGCGCTGCGCGAGGCGGCGTTCCTCATCGACGGCGAGCCGGTGACGCTGGTGCGGCCGCGGGCCGCCGCGCCGCAGACGCCGAACCGCTCGGCCTCCGGCTCCACCAGGGCGGAGGGCCTGCGCGCCCGGGTCGCCCGTGGCAGCCGGATCTGGGTGGAGGGCGTGCACGACGCCGCGCTGGTCGAGCGGGTGTGGGGCCACGATCTGCGCGTCGAGGGCGTCGTCGTCGAGCAGTTGGAAGGCTTGGACAATCTTGCCGCTCGGCTGGCGGACTTCCGGCCGGGCCCGGGCAGGCGGGTCGGCGTGCTGGTCGACCACCTGGTGACCGGATCGAAGGAGACCCAGCTGACCACCGGGCTCGGGCCACATGTCCTGGTGACCGGGCACCCGTTCGTCGACGTCTGGCAAGCCGTGCGCCCGGCCACCCTCGGCATCGCGGAGTGGCCGCGGGTGCCGCGCGACGAGGACTGGAAGACCGGCGTCTGCCGACGCCTGCGCTGGGGCTCCCCGCAGGACGGCTGGCGGAAGGTGTACGAGGCGGTGTCCTCCTTCCGCGACCTGGAGACGCCACTCATCGGCGCGGTCGAGCGACTCATAGATTTCGTCACCGAGCCGGACTAGCGACGGCGGAGGATGAGCGCCCCGCTCCGATGCCGGACGGTATCCGCACGGACTCGCTCGGCGCGGGCAGCGCGGCGCCCGCGGTTTCCGTGCTGCTCACCAATGCCCTTGCGTATGGATGCCCACCGGTAGCGCCCACCCTTTATGCTCGATAATTATGTGCTCTCCAAGTGCGACGCTGACGGTGTGGGCGAGCTCCTGGCTGGCCGGCTGCAGTGCGCCCGACGACGTTTTGGCCGCCTTGCACGCGTGGGCGCCGAAGCACACCATCGCGGCTGGTGATCCGCTCACCGGCGGCCGCACCGACCTACCCTGGTCCGCCCACGGCAACCTGCCGGGGAGCGGAGTCATGGCACTGCTCAAGGTGATTCGCGAGACGATGGCGCAACCCGGCGCGCAACTGCGGTTGGTGCTCCCGGTCCCAGGAGACATCCGCGGCGTCCCCGCGGGCACGGCGTTCGCCGCCGACGCGATCGAGGCGGGCGAGGGCATGCTGATCGGCGTACCCGGCACCGAGGGCACCGGCCTCATCCCGCGCTGGGCCGAGGACGACACGCTGCAATGGACCGTCTACAGTGCGCCCATCCCCTCGGCGCCCGGCCCCGACATGTCCCTCGGCGAAGCCGAATACGCGATGCGCGAAGCGGTTCGCGATGCCGCCGACGCGCTGATGAAGCTGCACACCACATCGCTGGGCGCGCCCGACTCCGATCCCCGCGAGCTCATCGAAGCCGAACTGGCCGACTATTCGCGGCACGACTATCCCGAGTCGATTTCATTGCGCGCCAGGCGCATTCTCGACACCGCCGATCATGTCGCGGCCATCCTCACGGTGGCGCAGCGGGAGCCCGCTTCCGCACCCACCTCCGCCAGCGCGATCGGTGCGCAGGAATCGCTGCTGCGGCCGCTGTGGGACGCGATCCGCGCCGCGCGCCTGGTCGCCGTGCACGCCTCCGCGCGCGGAAGCCGCTGACATCATGCCGGGGCGGTGTGAGATGCGTTTTTCCCATCGTTGCCGCATGGCCGCCGTCACCATCGCGACTGTTCTGTTCGGTCTCACTCTGCACGCCCCGGCCTCGGCGATCGTGGGCGGCGCCGACGCGACGACATCGGAGTATCCGTGGCTGGCGGCCATCGGCACGCCGTTGTTACTCACCCGCGCCTCCGGGCAGTTCTGCGGCGGCGCGCTCGTCGCACCGGACCAGGTGATCACGACGGCGCACTGTGTGGCCCTGGCACAGACGCTGACCCAAACGCTCACCGTCACCTTCGGCCGTGACGACCTTCGCGGAAGCGACGGAAAAACCGTGCATGTCAAGAACATTCGCATGCATCCGGGTTTCCTGGCAACCGTTCTGGACATGACGACCGCGTATCGCAACGACGTGGCGATCCTCACCCTGGACGAGCCGCAGCCCGGTCCGACGATCACCGTCGCCCCACCCACTTCGGGCAACGCGACCATCCTGGGCTGGGGCGCGACCTCCGAAACCGACGAGACCAACACCCGGTTGCGCGCGGCGAACGTCCCACTGGCCGCCGATGGTGAGTGCGCCACCGCCTATGGTCCGGCCTTCGATCCGTACACCATGCTCTGCGCGGGCACTCCCACCGCGGACACCGCCCAGTACGACAGCGGCGGCCCGATTCTCGTCGACGGGCGACTTGCCGGTCTCACATCCTGGGGCGTAGGCGCGGCCCGCCCTGGCTTCCCCACTGTCTACACCCGCCTGACCAGCCCGGGCTTCTGAGTCACAGGCACGGCGAGTTTCACTGCTGCGGCGGGTACGGCGGCTGCTGCGGCGGGTACTGGTGCTGCGGCGGATATTGCTGATACTGCTGTTGCCCCTGCGGCGGATAGGGCTGTTGGTACTGCGGCGCCGGATACTGAGGTTGTCCCTGCAAATTCTGCTGCGGAAGATACTGCTGGGGGTACTGCTGCTGCGGATATTGCTGGGGCTGGTTCGATTGATTCGACTTGTTCCGCTTGCTCAGCCAGATCACGAGCCCGATGACCACGGCGACGACCCCGATGCACAGCAGCAGACCTCCGATCGAGAAACCACCGCCGCCACCGCTGCGACCACGGCGCCTGGCCTCGGTGACGTCGAGCGCCACGGTCCATACGTTCGTGTCGGACCAGGCGTGCGGATCGAGCACGGCGGCATTGGTCAGCATGTCGGCATAGGTCATCTAGAGGTACCCCCCAGAAAGTCGGATTCGGCGATCGGTCGCAGGCGATGCTATCCGCGACCGCTCCTCCTCAATTCCCAGCAGTGGGACGGCGCGTGACCGCACAGCAGCCGACGGCGCACGGCGCGCCGTCGCGCGTGCAGCCGTAGCCGGGCACCGCGCCGAGCCGCCGGGGTTCGGCTCCGCGCAACTGCTCGGACACCAGTTCGACGACCAGCTTCGCGAAACGCG
Organism: Nocardia sp. NPDC051929; assembly: GCF_044548645.1. NCBI lineage: Bacteria > Bacillati > Actinomycetota > Actinomycetes > Mycobacteriales > Nocardiaceae > Nocardia > Nocardia sp. NPDC051929. The sequence continues at coordinate 83,051 of NZ_JBIUCG010000029.1, forward strand.
GATCGCTTCCCGGCGTCGCGGCCCGCGCGAAGCCCATACCGAGTTCGGCGGCTTTCCGCGCGGCCTCGTTGTCCAGATCCCAGATGACTTCGAGATGGTCGGAGACGAAGCCCACCGGACAGACGACCACGGCCTCGACCCCCTTGGCCGCGAGATCGTCCAGGTGGTCGACGATGTCCGGTTCCAGCCACGGCACCTGCGGCGGACCCGAACGCGACTGCCAGACGAGGTCGTAATCGGTGAAACCGGTTGCCGCGGCGCACAATCGGGCCGCGTCGGCGACCTGACGACTGTACAGCCGACCGCCGTCGGCAGGCGGACCCGCGGCGGCATCGGCCGACACCGGAATGGAATGCGCGGTGAACACCAGCCTTGCCGCGGCGCGCTGCCCGGCCGGGAGCCGATCGCGCGCCGCGCGAATGGCATCGGCGAACGTCTCGATCAACAGCGGGTGATCGAAGTACTGACGCAGCTTCAGCAGTTCCGGCGCGCCCGCACCGAAAGCCGCACGCGCCCGGGCGATGTCCTCGTGGTACTGCAGGCATCCGGAGTAGCCGCCCCACGCCGAAGTCGGGAAGACCAGTGCGGCGCCGACACCGTCGGCGGCCATCCGCCCGACGGTGTCCTCCACCATGGGATGCCAGTTCCGGTTACCGAAGTACACCGGCAGCTCGATACCCGCGGCGGCCAGTTCGGCCTCGACCGCCGTGATGATGTCGCGATTGAGCGCGTTGATCGGCGAGACACCGCCGAAGTGCAGATAGTGCTCGGCGACCGCTTCCAGGCGCTCACGCGGCACTCCCCTGCCCCGGGTGACGTTCTCCAGGAACGGCATCACGTCTTCGGGACGCTCCGGACCGCCGAAGGACAGCAGCAGCAGCGCGTCGGCGGTTCGAACCACGGTGTCTCCCATCCGATCGGCTCAGTTGATCGCCATGTTCTCCGGGAACCAGGTGTTGTGGCTGGCTCCGCCGTCGACGTAGATGATCGAACCGGTGGTGCCAGGCAGCCAGTCCGACAGCAGCGCCACGATCGACTTCGCCACCACCGTGGGGTCGTCGACGTCCCAGCCGATCGGCGAGGCGCCGTCCCAGTAGACGTTGAGCTGATTGAGCTTGGCGGCGTCGTCGGTCGCGGTGCCCGCGATCGCCTTGGCGGCCAGCGTCTTGATCGGCCCCGCGGCGATGAGGTTGGACCGGATCTTCTTCGCCGCGCCCACCTCGCGGGCGACATACCGGTTCACCGACTCCAGCGCGGCCTTCGCCACGCCCATCCAGTTGTAGAACGGCATCGCGGTGCGCGGATCGAAGTCCATGCCGACGATCGAGCCGCCCTCGTTCATCACCGGCAACACCGCGCGCGACAGCGACGCGTAGCTCCACGCCGAGATCTCGAACGCCTTGGCGGCATCCGGGCCCGGGCCGTCGAGGAACGGCCGAGCCTCCGGCCCCATGAGGGTGCGTGGCGCGAACGCGATCGAGTGCAGCACCCCGTCGATCCCCTGCGGAGCCAGTTCCCGCAGCTTGTCGGCCAGGCCTGCGAGATCCTCTTCGCTGGTCACGTCGAGCCCGATGGCCGGCGGGACCTCCTGGGGCAGGCGTTTGGCGATCCGGTCGATCAGCCGCAGCCGCTCCGGGATGCCGGTGATGAGCACCTTCGCGCCCTGCTCCTGCGCGACGGCCGCCGCGTGGAACGCGATCGACGAGTCGGTGATGATGCCCGTGACCAGGATGGTCTTGCCTTCGAGCAGTCCGCCCATGAGTTCTCGGTTCTCCTGAAATTCGAATGTGGGGTTGGCTGCGGGCGGCCTGGACCGGCCGCGCTACGCGTTCGGTGTGGTCAGTGGCCCATGCCCATGCCGCCGTCGACCGGGATGACGGCGCCGGAGACGTAGGCGGAGTCCTCGGAAGCCAGGAAGCTGACCACGGCCGCGATGTCCTCCGGCTGGCCGAGCCGCTGCAAGGGGATGAACTTCTTGGCCATGTCGCGCACGTCCTCGGGCAGGTCGGCGGTCATGTCGGTCTCGATGAAACCCGGGGCGACGACATTCGCGGTGATCGAGCGCGAGCCGAGCTCGCGGGTGATCGAGCGGGCCAGACCGATCACACCGGCCTTGGAGGAGGCGTAGTTGATCTGACCGGCTTGGCCGCTCATGCCGACCACCGAGCCGAGGAAGATCATCCGGCCCCAGCGCGCGCGCAGCATGGCGCGGTTCGCGCGCTTGGCGCACCGGAACGCACCGGTCAGATTGGCGTCGAGCACCCGGGTGAACTGCTCCTCGTTCATCCGCATGAGCAGCGTGTCGTCGGTGATGCCCGCGTTGGCCACCAGCACCTCGACCGGACCCTGGTGCGCCTCCACCTCGGCGAAGGCGCCGTCCACCGATTCGCTGTCGGTCACATCGCATTTCACACCGAACAGGCCGTCCGGCACCCCCGAGCCACGATGCGTGACGGCCACCTTGTGACCGTCGGCAAGCAGACGCTGCGCGACCGCGAGTCCGATGCCGCGGTTTCCGCCGGTCACCAGGACCGACCGGGATGTGATGTTCGACATGGGGTTCAACCTACCTGGTCGAATCGGCAGGCAACGACCGGGCCGCCACGTTCGTCCGACCGCCATCCGAGCCCGGCCGCGTTCGTGAAACGCCACAATGACAGCGCGAAACGAAGCCCGATCACGCGGACCGGCCGGTGGTGTGCAGGACACCACCGGCCGGTCGGCATTCGATCGATGCGCCGCCTTTCACTCACCTTCGGCGAGCGACGCGAGAGGCGCTGCTCAGCAGCTGGGGCACCAAGTCACGGACAGCGCGTCGAACCCCAGATCCTCCACCTGCTTACCCGGCCCCACGTAAAGGTACGGTTGTCCGCCGCCACAGTTGGAACCGGAGCTGAACAGCAACTCGACGTTCGTGTTGTTGATCACCGATCTGGTGCTCGGATCTCCCGCGGGTCCGCAGTAGTTCCGGAAGTTCTTGGTGTTGAGCGTGACCACCTTCGCCGTACCGGAAAAGCCGACACCGGAGTACTGACACAGACTGCCGGTTGGACAGCCTGCCGCTGAAGCTTCCGGAAGCGGAGCCACGACAAAGGCCAGCGCGGCGAACGCGATTGCGGTGACGATTGCAGAAATTCGCATGATTCCTCCCCAAATGGAGGGCGGCACTCCCTTACCGCCCGTCCTGGGCACGGTAACACACTTTCCCGGCTATGGCCCGTGTAATCGCCTGCGCGCCTTGCTGTTCGCAGCGCTAAGGCAAACGCTGGCGATACACCAGACCGATGACCACTCCCGCCGCGACGACCACCAGTCCGAGCAGCAGCCACGGACGACTGGCGTCGCCTCTGGTCAGCTCGTACCCGATCTGTTGCTCCAAGGTGTCGTACACCTTGGTCAACTCCTGCAACGACGACGCGGTGTAGAACTCCCCGCTGGACAGTCGCGCTATCTCGCGCATGGCGTCGTCGTCCACCTCGACGCGTACCTGGTCCTTGCTGCCGTCCTCCCGGGGGATCTCGACGACGCCCCAGCGAGTGCCGAAGGAAATGGTCGAGATGGGGACGTTCTTGCTCTTGGCGAGCCGGGCGGCGACGTACTCGTGCCGGGGGTTGTCGACGTCCTTGAAATCCGGAACGGTCTGCTTACCGTCCGACATCAGCACGATCCTGGCAGGCGGTGGCTCCTGGGCGCCGCCGAGCACCGTGGCGAGCGTCTCGATCGCCTGCAGCGCGGTGAGAATGCCTTCACCGGTAGCGGTGCGCTCGGCCAACCGCACATTGTCGATCGCGGCTTTGACCGATTCGTGGTTCGTCGTTGGCGAGACCATCACCGAAGCGGTGCCCGCGAAGGTGACGAAGCCGATGTTCACGCCCTCGGGCAGTCCGTCGACGAACTCCTTGCCCGCCTTCTTGGCGACCTGGATGCGGCTCGGGGCGACGTCGGTCGCCTCCATCGACAGCGACACGTCCATCACCAGCATGACGGTCGCGCGGTTGCGCGGCACCTTCTTGACCGCGGTCGGTCCGGCCGCGGCGACGGTGAGGAACACCAGGCCGACCAGCAGCAGCGCGACGGCCACATGCCGGAACGCGCTCGGCCGCGACGGAGCGACCTTCTCCAGCAGCGCCATGTTGGTGAACTTCAACATGTGCTTGCGCCGGTTGCGCTGCACCAGGACGTAGCCGAGCGCGATCAGCGCGATGACGACGAGGAATCCCAGCCAGATCTGTGCGGTGAAATGCGAAATACTCACTGGCGTGGCACCCGCCCGGTCGGGGCGCCGAAGCTGTGGCGCCGGGTGGACACGAACCGGACCACGTCGGCGATCCAGTCCCGATCGGTTCGCAAGGTGAGCACCGGAGCGCCACAGCTGCGCAGGGCCTGTTCGACCTGCTGCCGGTGGCGCTGCGCGGCAGCCGCGAAATCGGCGCGCAGCGTGGAGGTCACGCTGAACTCGCGGGTGCGCCCGGTCTCCGGGTCGTGCAGTACGACGTCGCCCATGTCGGGCAGGGAGAGGTCGCGCGGGTCGAGCACCTCGACCGCGAGCAGATCGTGCCTGGCCGAGATCGCGCGCAGCGAGCGCTGCCAATCGATGTCACCCAGGAAATCGCTGATGATCACCGCGAGTCCACGTTTGCGCTGCGGACGGCGCAGCGATTCGATGCCGCCGCGCAGGTCGCCGCGCACGCCGTCGCGCGCGTGCGGTGTGGTCGCGATGCCGCGCAGCAGCGACTGGGCGTGGACGCGCCCGCCGCGCGCCGGGATGCGGGTCAACCGTTCGCCGGTGGCGACAACCGCACCGATCCGGTTGCCGCCGCCACTGGTCAGATGGGTGATTGCGGCCGCGGCGGCGATGGCGAGATCACGCTTCTGGCAGGCGGCGGTGCCGAAGTCGAGGCTGGCCGACAGATCGACCACCATCCAGGTCTCCAGCTCCCGGTCGGCGATCATCTGCCGCACGTGCGGATGAGTGGTGCGGGCGGTGACCGACCAATCCATCTGGCGCACGTCGTCGCCCGGTTGGTAGGCGCGCGCCTCACCCGGCTCGGAGCCGGGACCGGGGATGAGACCGAGGTGATCGCCGTGCAGCACGCCGTCGAGCCTGCGGCGCACGGTGAGTTCGAGGGTCTTGAGCGCGACCGTGAGCCTGGGGTCGGTCAACTCCCCCGCGTGGAAGGACGGCGGTGCGTGGGACGGCGACGTCGGCACTGGCGCGACCCGATCCGATGCCGAGGTCACTTCGGCGGAACGGTGCCCGCGGGCTGCGACTGCTGCCCGTTGGGCGGCTGGGGCACGGCCTGCTGCGGCGACGGCGGCTGGGGAACCTGCTGCGGGGCGCCCTGCGGCGGCGCGGCGGGCACGCCGGGCGCGACGGCCTGCGGGGCGACCTGTGGCAGGCCGACGGTCTGCAGAACGCGCTTGATGACGTCCTCCGGGCTGATCTCGTCGGCGAGCGCGTCGTAGGACAGCACCAGGCGATGGCGCAACACGTCCGGGATCACTTCGACGACGTCCTGCGGCACCACGTAATCGCGGCCGCGGATGAGCGCGACGGCGCGGGCCGCGGCGATGATGCCGAGGCTGGCGCGCGGCGACGCGCCGTAGGAGATCCAGCTGGCCACGTCCTGCATGCCGAAATCGGCCGGTTTGCGGGTCGCCGCGATCACCCGGACCACGTAGTCGACCAGGGCGTGGTGCACGAAGGTGTTGGCCGCGACCTTCTGCAGACGGATCAAGTCCTCCGGCTCCAGGATCCGGCTCGCCTCCGGCGGGGTGACGCCCATCCGGTAGATGATCTCGCGCTCCTCCTCCACGGAGGGGTAGTCGACGACGACCTTGAACAAGAAGCGGTCGCGCTGCGCTTCGGGCAGCGGGTACACGCCCTCGCTCTCGATCGGGTTCTGCGTCGCCATGACCAGGAACGGGTCGGGCATCGGGTAGGTCTTGCCGCCGATCGACACGTGCCGCTCGGCCATCACCTCGAGCAGCGCCGACTGCACCTTGGCGGGCGCGCGGTTGATCTCGTCGGCGAGCACGAAGTTGGCGACGACCGGGCCGAGTTCGGTGTCGAACTCTTCGCGGCCCTGCCGGTAGATGCGAGTACCGATGAGGTCGGTGGGCACCAGGTCGGGCGTGAACTGCACGCGGGCGAACGAGCCGCCGACCACCCTGGCGAAGGTCTCCACGGCGAGGGTCTTCGCGATGCCGGGAACACCTTCGAGCAGAACGTGACCACGTGCGAGCACGCCCACGAGCAGTCGTTCGACCAGGCGATCCTGGCCCACGATCACCCGCTTGACCTCGTAGATCGCCTTCTCCAGGGTCTGGACGTCACGCTCGAGGGTGCTGGGCGTCGAGACCGGCGCATCCTTCGCCGAGTTCGCTCCGCTCACACCGTCCGTCGAAGTCACCAACATCCCCGCTTTCGCCTTGGTCCTGTGCGTGCTGCCACAACTATTCCAGGTAATCACCGCCTGTGCCGCAACCGGACCCGACAGAATGGGAATTTCCGCGGTCCTCCGGCCGGGCGGGGCACCCGGAATGTCCGATATCAGGAGACGACGCGCACCGCGAACGGCATGATGCCGCCCTCGCGGACCGGGGACACCTTCACCACGTCGCCGGATTCCGGCGCCTCCACCATCTTCCCGTCGCCGAGATACAGCGCCACGTGCTGGCTGCCGTTCGGCCCCCAGAACAGCATGTCGCCGCGCTCGCGATCGCCGACCGGCACTCGGGTGCCCGCGTTGTATTGGTAGCCGCTGTAGTGCGGCAGTGAGACCCCCACGCCCGCGAACGCGTAGACCATCAACCCCGAGCAATCGAAGCCGACCTTCTCGAAGTCCCCGTAACTGTCGGCGACGCCGCCGTCCCGGATGCCGCGGGTCGGCCCGTCCTCGTCGCCGCCTCCCCAGGCGTAGGTGACGCCGAGTTGTGACATGGCGCGATCGACCACGATCTCGATCGCCGCGGAGCCTTCGACCGGTGGCGACTTCGGTCGTGGCGCGCTCCGCCGCGGTGGCGGCGCGTCCTCCAGCTGAGTGTGCGGGCGTTTTCCGGTGCCGAGTTCGGCGGCGCGATCGCGAGCGGCCTGGTCGGCGGCCGCGCGCGCGGCGGCCGCCGCCGCGGCGGCACGCACCGCCGCTTCCTCCACCTTGCGCATGGCGTCCCAGGCCAGGTACGCGTCACGCTGGTCCTGCAGGCCGGCCACGTTCTGCCGCGCTTGATCCAGCCTGCCCTGCGCGTCCTGGCGCCGCCGCAGCAGGTCGTCGCGCTGGGCGGTCTGCCGGTCGAGTTCGGCCTTCGCCGCGGCGACCGCGTTCTCGGCGTCGGCCCTGCGCGCGGCGGCGACGGCGGCGGCCGTGTCGGCGTCCGATTTCGCCCGCCGCGCGGTGGAGTTCTTGTTGCCTTGATCGATCTGCGCGCGCCGCAGGCCGTCCAGCACCTGCTGACGATTCTTGGAGACCAGCTCGAGGAGCTGGGCCCGGTCCAGTGCGACCGCGGGGGTGGCCGCGGCGAGGTAGGTGACCATCGAGCCGGAGCCCGGATTGGTATAGGCCTGGGTGGCGAACTGATCGAAGTTGCGTCGCGCCTGGCCCACCTTGGCCGCGGCATCGGCGAGGTCGAGCTGGGTGTCCACCACCACGACGGCGGCCGCGTCGGCGGCATCGCGCGCGGTCTGCAGGTCCACCAGCGCTCGGTTGACGTCCTCCCGGCGCTGCGCGACGGCGTCGTCGAGTTGCCCCAGTTGCTGATCGACCACGGCGACCTGGTTGATCAGGGTGCCGACCTCGGCGACACCGGCGTCCACCTGCGCGCCCGCCTGGGCGATTTCGCCGTCGCTGGGATTTGGCGGAGGAGGTGGCACAGCAGCGACAGGTCCAGTCGTGACCACTACAACGACCGCAATCAGCAACCCCACAGCGACCGATAGTCGGCGCCGGTTGGTGAGCCCGCCGTTGTTGCGCATCACACCTCCAAGGACCGGATTCCGGCAATCCTCGAGGGCATCAGGCGAACCAGGATGCACTGTGGTCGACAGATGGCCTCTGGGAACACTTATTCCCCATCAGGGACCATTCGAACCGTACGACACTTACGTCACCGACAAAACGGCATCGACCTTGTTGCCGCCCACATCTTCTTCATTGCTAGAAATTTGCTGTACTGCGCGCCACGCTTTCTCCGAACACAACAGACCAACCGTTCGGAAAATTAGCTACATGGATGCTGACGGCCCGATTTCGCCCCATATCGGACACAGCTCGGCTTCGCATCGAGCGAAGGCGGTGTCAGCGACGCACGCCTGCGACGCGCAGAGGTACCGCGCCTGCGGCCGAGTGGCGATGGACAACCGCGCCGTTACCAGGCGCGGGTTACCACCAGAATGTCGAATCCGCCGCAGCCGGCTTCGCAGAAAAGCGCCGCGACCTCAGATGGCGCGCGCGTCGGACGACTCGCCGTCCGGTGTCCGCCGGGCGCTCGCCACACGCTCCGGACCGTCGGCCGCCGCCCGCCGGACCTTGACCCAGTACAGTCCGGCGATGACCGCCACCGTTCCACCCAGCAGTGCGCAGGTGATGGCGGTCCAGGACATCGACTCCGGCGTCTCCAAGCGGGCGGTGAAGATGCTCGCGGCTTCTCCGCTCTTACCCTGCGTGCCCTTGGCGGCGTCCTCGGCCCACTCCAGCCGCACACGGCTGATCGTGTCGCTGTAGGTGCCCACCCAGTCGTCGCTGAGAACGACCACGGTGCCGTGCTGCGTCTTACCCACCTCGGTGGCCAAGTCCCGTAGGCTCGAATCGTGTCCTGGATTGCCGGGGACGACCACGATGCTCAGCGGGATTCCTTGCGATCGCGCCTCCGCGGCGATGGCGGCCAGTTCCTTCTTGTCCTTACCGGTCAGTGTCGCGACGTGATCGTCGGCCAGATCGGCGTTGAGCGAGCGCACGGTGTCGGCGGTGACATTCGGCGGCAATTCGGCGGCCATAGGGGTGAAAACCGAGTTGTGCGGGGCGGTCATCTTCCATCCGGTCTGTCGAGCCGCATCGGCAACCGAAGCGACGGGCATCCAACACTGCAGGGCGAGCAAGATCCCCCTTGCTGGCTCGAAAGCACAGTACGCGACGGAGTGTCGCATCTCGCGCGCGCGGCACGCCGAACCGCCCCCTGGTGTTTCACAGGACAAGCGTACTGTTAAGGTCGTAGGCGCGAGGAACCAGCGCCGGAGCGGCGCCGGAGCACCTCCGAAGACTCGGCCGCCGGCACAGCCCCGCCGGTGGCCACCCGCACAGACGAGTGGAGCTGACGTGACGACAAGTATCGATACTTTCGGCGCCAAGGGCACCCTCGAGGTGGGAAGCAACTCCTACGAGATCTTCCGCCTCTCCGCCGTGCCCGGCACCGAGAAACTCCCGTACGCACTGAAGGTCCTCGCGGAGAATCTCCTCCGCACCGAGGACGGCGCCAACATCACCGCCGATCACATCCGCGCCATCGCGAGCTGGGATCCCACGGCGCAGCCGAACACCGAGATCCAGTTCACGCCCGCCCGCGTCATCATGCAGGACTTCACCGGCGTGCCGTGCATCGTGGACCTGGCCACCATGCGCGAGGCCGTGGCCACCCTGGGCGGCGACCCGGACAAGGTGAACCCCCTCGCCCCCGCCGAGATGGTCATCGACCACTCCGTCATCATCGACGTCTTCGGCCGCGCCGACGCCTTCGAGCGCAACGTCGACATCGAATACCAGCGCAACGGCGAGCGCTACCAGTTCCTGCGCTGGGGCCAGACCGCGTTCGACGACTTCAAGGTCGTCCCGCCGAGCACCGGCATCGTGCACCAGGTCAACATCGAGCACCTGGCCCGCGTCGTCATGGTCCGCAACGGCCAGGCCTACCCCGACACCTGTGTCGGCACCGACTCGCACACCACCATGGTCAACGGCCTCGGCGTCCTCGGTTGGGGCGTCGGCGGCATCGAGGCCGAGGCGGCCATGCTCGGCCAGCCCGTCTCGATGCTGATCCCGCGCGTCGTCGGCTTCAAGCTGACCGGTGAGATCCAGCCGGGCGTGACCGCCACCGACGTCGTGCTCACCGTCACCGACATGCTGCGCAAGCACGGCGTGGTCGGCAAGTTCGTCGAGTTCTACGGCAAGGGCGTGGCCGAGGTGCCGCTGGCCAACCGCGCCACCCTGGGCAACATGAGCCCCGAATTCGGTTCCACCGCCGCGATTTTCCCGATCGACGACGTGACCGTCGACTACCTGCGCCTGACCGGCCGCTCCGACGAGCAGGTCGCGCTGGTCGAGGCGTACGCCAAGGAGCAGGGCCTCTGGCACGATGCCGACTCCGAGCCCGCCTACTCCGAATACCTCGAACTGGATCTGAGCACCGTGGTGCCGTCCATCGCGGGCCCGAAGCGCCCGCAGGACCGGATCCTGCTGTCGGAGTCGAAGATCGCGTTCCGCAAGGACATCCACAACTACACCAACGACGCGGAGAGCGGCCCCGCCGCCGACACCCCGCACAGCAAGCTGGACGAGGCCGTCGAGGAGTCCTTCCCCGCGAGCGACCCGGCCGTGCTGTCCTTCGCCGACGACGGCGCCGAGTCGCTGGTGTCGGCCGCCAACGGCGCCGAGGGCCGTCCGTCCAAGCCGGTGACGGTGCGCAGCGAGGAGTACGGCGACTTCGTGCTCGACCACGGCGCCGTCGTGGTCGCCTCGATCACCTCCTGCACCAACACCTCCAACCCGTCGGTCATGCTCGGCGCGGCCCTGCTGGCCCGCAACGCGGTGGAGAAGGGCTTGGCCCGCAAGCCGTGGGTGAAGACGTCCATGGCTCCGGGTTCGCAGGTGGTCAACGGCTACTACGAGAAGGCGGGCCTGTGGCCGTACCTGGACAAGCTGGGCTTCAACCTGGTCGCGTTCGGTTGCGCCACCTGCATCGGCAACACCGGCCCGCTGCCGGAGGAGATCTCCAAGGCGGTCAACGACAACGACCTCACCGTCACCGCGGTGCTGTCGGGCAACCGTAACTTCGAAGGCCGCATCTCCCCCGACGTGAAGATGAACTACCTGGCCTCTCCGCCGCTGGTCATCGCCTACGCGCTCGCGGGAACCATGGACTTCGACTTCGAGAACGACCCGCTGGGCAAGGACACCGAAGGCAACGACGTCTTCCTGAAGGACATCTGGCCTTCGCCGCAGGAGATCCAGGACACCATCGACCGGGTCATCAGCCGCGACATGTTCCTCGAGGACTACAAGGACGTGTTCCGGGGTGACGAGCGCTGGCGCAGCCTGCCCACCCCGGAGGGCAAGACCTTCGAGTGGGACGCCGAGTCGACCTACGTGCGCAAGCCTCCGTACTTCGAAGGCATGCCGCAGACCCCGGAGCCGGTCACCGACATCAAGGGCGCCCGGGTGCTCGCGCTGCTCGGCGACTCGGTCACCACCGACCACATCTCCCCGGCGGGCAACATCAAGCCCGGCACCCCGGCCGCGCAGTACCTGGAGGCCAACGGCGTCGAGCGCAAGGACTACAACTCCTACGGCTCGCGGCGCGGCAACCACGAGGTGATGATCCGCGGCACCTTCGCCAACATCCGGCTGCGCAACCAGCTCCTCGACGACGTCTCGGGTGGCTACACCCGCGACTTCACCCAGGAGGGCGGCCCGCAGGCGTTCATCTACGACGCCTCGCAGAACTACCAGGCCGCGGGCGTCCCGCTGGTCGTGCTCGGCGGCAAGGAATACGGTTCGGGCTCCTCGCGCGACTGGGCCGCCAAGGGCACCAGCCTGCTGGGTGTGAAGGCCGTCATCACCGAGTCGTTCGAGCGCATCCACCGCTCCAACCTCATCGGCATGGGCGTCATCCCGCTGCAGTTCCCGGCGGGCGAGTCGGCCGCGTCGCTGAAGCTGGACGGCACCGAGACCTTCGACATCGAGGGCATCACCCAGCTCAACGAGGGTGCCACCCCGAAGACCCTGAAGGTCACGGCCACCAAGGAGAACGGTGACAAGATCACCTTCGACGCGGTGGTCCGCATCGACACCCCCGGCGAGGCCGACTACTACCGCAACGGCGGGATCCTGCAGTACGTGCTGCGCAACATGATTCGTGCCTGATCGCGCCACCTTCGCTGGCGCGTGTTCGCGCCACTGAAGTCTCGTGTCGGACAACCCCCGCGTCGGTCTACCGCCGACGCGGGGGTCCGTGTTTCCCCGCTGGAGGATTCCGTGCCCAAGGTCAGTGACGATCACCTCGCCGCCCGGCGCAGCCAGATCCTCGACGGAGCACGCCGCTGCTTCGCCGAGTACGGCTACGACGGCGCCACCGTGCGCCGCCTCGAGGAAGAGATCGGGCTGTCCAGGGGAGCCATTTTCCACCACTTCCGGGACAAGGACGCGCTGTTCCTCGCCCTCGCCCAGGAAGACGCCGAACGCATGGCCGATGTCGCGGCCAATCAGGGCATCGTGCAGGTGATGCGCGACATGCTCGCCCACCCCGAGCAGTTCAACTGGCTCGGAACGCGTTTGGAGATCGCCCGCAGGCTGCGCACCGATCCCGAATTCCGGGCGGGCTGGACCCAGCGTTCGGCCGAACTCACCGCCGCCACCTTGGCCCGCCTGGAACGTCGTAAGGCCGCGGGCGCGCTGCGCGACGACGTGCCCACCGACGTGCTGCTCGGCTACCTCGACCTCGTCCTCGACGGTTTGATCGCCCGGATCGCCTCCGGCCACACCAACGAGAACCTTTCCGCCGTATTGGATCTGGTCGAGGCGTCGGTCCGACGCAAGCAGTGAGAGCGGCTAGTACGCCGCGTTGAGGTACTCCGCGGCGTGCGTGGTCCACAGCACGTTCGTCCCCGGCATGTTCCGTCCGGAATAGAGCACGTGCTGACCGTCGGGCCACGGGGTCAGATAGCCGATGACGCCGCGTACGGCCGTCGTGTAGCGCTCGAGGTTCGCGATCGGGTCGCGCAGCAGGACTTCGAGCAGTTCGGCGAAGATCAGCGGCGCGACGTTGCCGATCCGAGCGCCCTCCACGAACGAGAACGGCGAGATACCCACGTCGATGACGCGCAACGGCGAATCCGCTGGCGACGCGGTGATGATGTCGCCGGGATTCGCGTACTCGCGAACGTCGATCGACGCGGGCCACGCGCCGCGCTGCCCGTGCAGGCCGAACGTATTCGCCGGGCAGAGGTTTCCGACCGACTGCCCGGCCCGGCGCAGCGGGTTGGCGATGTTCACCACGAAGGCGATCTCCAGCGGCGTTCCGTCGGTGTTCTTGTACTTCCCGGACCGCACGCCCTCCAGGATCCGGCTGGCGCAGATGCCGCCGAGCGAATAACTCAGCAGGCCGCAGACGTTCGGCGAGTCCTGGATCGCCCGCACGCCGGCGGCGATGCCGAGCCGTACCGACGTCTCCAGCGAAGGACCCCAGACCTCCGGCACGGGGCCGACGGAAGCGGGCCAATCCGGTTCGAAGCAGCTGAACTTCCCGGTGTCGAGTAGTTTCACGACGTCGTGCAGCATGCCCGCGGGCGTTCCGTCGGAGTTGCGCGGCTCCCCGGTGCCGCGGAGAGTGATGATGTCGATCATCGTGGCCTCCTTGCCAACCGCACCGACCCCTTCGGTACGGAATCTCAAGGTAGAGCAGGGACGCCCACTCGGCACGAGTATCGGGCTACCTCATCGCGGCACGAGTTCGCCCAAGTAGAGCGCGATTCGGCGGATCGAAGGGTGCGTGAGCTACCGCGGCTACGCGTCCGGTTCCATGCTGCTGAGCAGGATTCGCGCGAGCCGGTCCAGTTCCCGTCGCTCCCCCGCGGTGAGCACGGACAGCATCCGCGTCTCGTTCGCGGTGTGCTCGGTGACCACGGTGTCGACCAATTCCCGTCCTGCCTCGGTGAGGCCGACGCGCACCGCCCTGCGGTCCCGCACGTCCGCGACGCGCCGCACCAGTCCCGCCGACTCCAGCCGGTCCAGCCGTCCGGTCATGCCCGCCCTGGACAACATCAGCGTGTCGGCGAGCACCGACGGGCTGAGTTCGAACGGCGCGCCCGAACGACGGAGCGCGGCGAGTACGTCGAATTCGCCGCGCTGCAGGCCGTGCTTGCCGAATACCGCCTCGATCTCACGCTGCGCCACCACCAACAGCCTGCCCAGACGTCCGGCCACGGCCATCGCCTCGAGATCCAGGTCGGGTCGTTCCCGCTGCCACTGCGCCACGATCGCGTCCACGGCGTCCGTTTTCCGCTCGGTCATGGACAGGATCTTATTCGGCACGATATAGTTCGGTAGCGAATTATCAATCACCGAACTAATTTGGAGGCTCCGATGGCCATTCCCACGCCACGCAAGGACGTCGCGATCCGTCAGCCGCAGGATGCGGAGACCCTCCGTACCACGTCGGTCACCATGCGCCTGCTGATCGACGCCGAGGAGGCGGGCGGCGGGCTGAGCACACTCGAGGTCGACATGGACCGTGGAGCGGACGGCGCGGCGCCGCACTATCACACGCTTTCCGACGAACTGTTCTATGTCGCGGACGGCGAACTGCAACTGCTCGCAGGTGACCGCATCGTCACCGTCGGTGCGGGTGGTTCGATCGTGGTCCCGAAATTCATGCCGCACGCCTTCGGCGCCGCACCGGACAGTACGGCACGGATCCTCATCGCGCTCACGCCCGGCGTGCAGCGCTTCGAGTACTTCCGGCTGCTGGAACGAATCGCCGCGGGCGAATCCCCGATGACCGATCTCGCCGCCGCTCAGGACGAGTTCGACAACCACTTCGTCGACGCCCCCGCTTGGTGGGCGGAGCGCAACGCGAACCGGAAGTGAAGTCGGCGCCCTTCCGGATCCGCCCGCGGACAATCAATTCGGAGCGAGTCGAGCACGGCGCGGCGCGGGAGGAAATACGATGCCGCACAGCAGCCGTCGTCGCGGGCCACCTGCGCCCAGCAGGACGAGAGTACAGATGCACAGCCGCCAATATCGGGCTATGAGCAGCATCCGCGCCTCACGGGAGATTAGCTTCTCGATTGCTATCTCAGCATTTCCAGGCTACCGGAAAACTTTCGGTACTCGGGCGTTATGAATCGGAATTCGGTTTGCCATAGGCCGGGAAATCTCGCGATCCGAGCCGATAACGCCGCTCATCGCGATATGATCGCTCACACGCTTGGGGGTCGTGGCAAATCACGAGCAGATCGGAGAAACGGCTATGACCGACGCAATCCACCTTCCCGGGACGACGCCGAGGGGTGACCGCGTTCCTCCGCTCCAGGGTCTGCTGGTCGCGGAATCGGACCGGCAGATCAGCGTGCGCGTCGCCGAGGGAACGTGGACCTTCAGTCGGTCCGATGTCCTGCGCGTGGTCGATTCCGCGGCGCCCCACGCCGATCAGGACGGGCGCCCGGTGCTGGTGGACATTCGCGCTGGCGCCACCGCCGATTTCACCCGCAGGCTGCGGATCGACCTGGTCGATCGGCCGATGACCATCCCGGAGTCACCGTCGGAGGCGCTCGGCGACGAGCAGTTGCGCCGGCTCACCGAAACCTGGGCCGACCGGCTGCAACTCGTCGACTGCCCGGGTGCGAGCGGTGCGACGTTCACCTACTGCCAGACCAAGTCGATGAACGGCAGCGACGACGGCATCAACTGCGACAGCCTCGACTGAGCGGCAGGCGGATGGCCGCACGCCGGCGCGGTTCGGTCCTGATCGTGTCCGAATCCGATGATCTACACGCCACCGCGATGGCGGCGACGCTGCGAGAACACCACGGGCTCGGCCCGATCCACCTCGACCTGCGCGATTTCCCCCAGGAGTCCGGTAGCTTCCGGCTGGACCGACTCGGCACCACACGCTCGCTGTCGCACCTGATCGGCCTCGACGACGTGCGGTCGGTGTGGTGGCGGCGACCGCATCCCGCGCGGGTGCCCGCGGGTGTCCGCGCCTCGGACAACGAGTTTCGCCAGGCCGAGTGCGACGGATTCATTCAAGGGCTGCTCTGGTCCATCCCCGCTCACTGGGTCAACGACCCCGGCGCCGACCGCACCGCGGCACGCAAGATCGTCCAGCTGGAGACGGCGCTGCGGGCCGGGTTCGCGGTGCCGGAGACGTTGATCACCAACGATCCGGACGAGGCGCGCAGCTTCGTCGAATCCCGGCCCGGTCCGGTCGTTTACAAGCGCACCGGCACCAGCCGGGCGGAGTTCGCCGAGACCAGGATCATCTCCAGGGACGATTTCGGCAGGCTGGCCGCGATCCGTTCGGCGCCGACCACCTTCCAGGACTACGTCGACGCCAGCTGCGATCTGCGCGTGGTGTGGGTGGACGGGGTCGAATGGACCGTGCGCATCGACTCCCAAGCGGGCGTCGGCAAGGTCGACTCCCGCTTGGACACATCGGTCGATTTCGCGCACGATCACCTGCCCGCCTCGGTGAGCAAGTCACTGGCCACGCTGATGGGCGCACTCGGATTGTCCTTCGGGGTGCTCGACATTCGGCTCGGCCGTGACGGCGAGTACTACTTCCTGGAGGTCAACCCGCAGGGCCAGTTCGCCTACCTGGAGATCAAGACCGGGCTGCCGATCTTTCGCAGCTTGGCCAACCTGCTGGTGGACGGTGACGGCATGGTGGAGGGCTACTGAACCCGGTCACAGGTCCGGCGGCACGATCGAGACCGGAAACGCCACGGTATGCGGCAACGGCGGCCCCGCATTCGCCGCGCAGCGGCGCTCCACCGGACGACAGCAGCCGAAGCCCGTCGCTGGACGGGGTCCCGCGCGACGACCAACGGCGCGAGCGCCGCTGAATTGCATTGCGGCTCCACTCGATCGCCGACATGCGCCCGAGGACCTGGCATCGACGCCGCCGTGCAGCTCGGCGAGGTAGACATCCAGTTCGGGGGCGTCGACGTCGATCCGGTTGGGGGCTCCGCCCGTGGCGGCCGCGTAGCCGTCCGGCGGCAAAGCACGCCGTTGCGGCGCTATGGGCTCTTGCGGCGATTGGCTCCACCCCGGCTGCGGAGCTGCACATGCGACTCCACGAGGACGTTGTGGATGAAACCGTAGGAGCGGCCGGTGGACCGCGCCAGTGACCGGATGCTCGCACCGGCCTCGTACTGTTTCTTCAACTGGGTTTGTAGGCGATCGCGTGACTTGCCGGTGACGCGTGTGCCCTTACCCAATGTGGCCTTGCTCTGTGGCCTGTCGCTCATGGCTTCCTCCGAGTCGCCGAGCAGCGTCTTTCCAGGCTAAGCACTCAGCAGGCCGTGATCAACGGGTACCTGTGATGAATCTCACGCGAGCTGAATAAGTTCCAGATATTCGGCCGACCAATGGTCTTCTGTCCCGTCCGGGAGCAGGATCACACGTTCCGGAGACAATGCCTCCGCTGCACCCGGGTCGTGGGTCACGAGCACCACCGCGCCCGCATAGGTGCGCAAGGCGTCGAGAACCTGTTCCCGCGACACCGGGTCGAGATTGTTCGTCGGCTCGTCCAGCAGCAACACGTTCGCCGCCGAGGAGACCAGTCCGGCCAGCGCGAGACGGGTCTTCTCACCGCCCGAGAGCGTGCCCGCGGGCTGGTCGAGCTGCGGGCCGGAGAACATGAACGCGCCGAGCAGGCCGCGCAGCTCCTGCTCACCGGCGTCCGGCGCGGCGTGGCGGATGTTCTCCCACACGGTGGCGTTGTCGTCCAGGGTGTCGTGCTCCTGGGCGAAGTAACCGACCTTCAGACCGTGCCCCGGCACCAGACCACCCGCCGTAGGCTGCTCGACTCCGGCGAGCAGGCGCAGCAGCGTCGTCTTTCCCGCGCCGTTGAGCCCCAGCACCACCACCCTGCTACCGCGGTCGATCGCGAGGTCGACGCCGGTGAAGATCTCCAGCGAGCCGTAGACCTTGGTCAGGTTCTCCGCCATCAGCGGCGTCTTGCCGCAGGCGGCGGGCTCGGGGAACTTGATCCTGGCGACCTTGTCGGCGACGCGCACGTCGTCGAGTTCGGCCAGCAGGCGATCGGCGCGCTTGGCCATGTTCTGTGCCGCAGTCGCTTTCGTGGCCTTGGCGCCGAGCTTGGCCGCCTGGGCGCGCAGCGCGCTCGCCTTCTTCTCGGCGTTCGCGCGTTCCCGCCGCCTGCGCTGCTCGTCGGTGGCGCGCGCGTCCAGGTACTTCTTCCAGCCCATGTTGTAGACGTCGGCCTCGCCGCGCACCGCGTCCAGGAACCACACCTTGTTCACCACGTCGGCGAGCAGGTCCACGTCGTGACTGATGACGATCAGGCCGCCGTCGTGGTTCTGCAGGAAACCACGCAGCCAGGTGATCGAGTCGGCGTCGAGATGGTTGGTCGGCTCGTCCAGCAGCAAGATGGTGTCCGACCGCCCGCCGCTGCCGTCGGAGGCGGCGAACAGGATGCGCGCCAATTCGATTCGGCGCCGCTGTCCGCCGGACAAGGTGCGCAGCGGCTGACCGAGCACGCGGTCGGGCAGACCCAGGCTGTGGCAGATGCGCGCCGCCTCGCTCTCGGCGACGTAACCGCCCAGCGCCGAGAAGCGTTCCTCGAGCCGGCCGTACTTGCGGACCGCCTTCTCCCGCTCTTTGTCGTCGGCGACCTCGGCCATCAGCGCCTGTTGCTTCTCCATCTCCCGGATCAGCGTGTCCAGGCCGCGCGCGGACAGCACCCGGTCGCGGGCCAGCACGTCCAGGTTGCCTTCGCGCGGATCCTGCGGCAGATAACCGATATCGCTGGAGCGCAGGATCTTGCCCGCGTACGGCTCCCCCTCGCCTGCCAGGATGCGCAGCGTGGTGGTCTTCCCCGCGCCGTTGCGCCCGACCAACCCGATCCGGTCGCCCGCCTGCACCCGAAGCGCCGGTCCGGGAGCGGACAGCAGGGTGCGGACTCCGGCCCGGACCTCCAGGTCGGTCGCGGTGATCACAAACTTCTCCTAGCGGATCGTGGTGCTGGACGCGTGCTCGATTGTGCGACCCGACGCGCACAAGAACCACCGATTTTACCCGGGGCGCAGGGTGCGCCCGCATACCAGCACCCCGCATGTGACGGCGATAACGGCCCCCGCGGTGGCCTGCGCTACCGTGCGATGCCATGAGTACCGATCTATTGGGCAAGAGCGCTCTGGTCACGGGGGCCAGCCGTGGCATCGGCAAGGCGGTCGCGGCGGAGTTGCTCGCCCGCGGCGCGA
Source organism: Nocardia sp. NPDC051929 (assembly GCF_044548645.1). NCBI lineage: Bacteria > Bacillati > Actinomycetota > Actinomycetes > Mycobacteriales > Nocardiaceae > Nocardia > Nocardia sp. NPDC051929. Next base: position 102,261 of record NZ_JBIUCG010000029.1, read on the forward strand.
ACGTGCTGATCACCGCGCGGAAGAAGGATCCACTGGAGGAAGCCGCCGCGGAGCTGCGCGAACTGGGGCACCAGGGTCAGGTCGTCGCTCTGGCGGGCAACTCGGGCGTCGCCGAGGATCGATCCGCCGCGGTCGAGCGCGCGGTCACGGAGTTCGGTTCGCTGGACGTCCTGATCAACAACACCGGCATCAACCCGGTCTTCGGCTCGCTGATGGACGCCGACCTCGATGCCGTGCGCAAGATCTTCGACGTGAACGTGGTCGCGGCCCTGGGCTACATCCAGGAGGCGTACAAGGCGTGGATGCGCGACCACGGCGGCGCCGTGGTCAACGTGGCCAGCGTCGCTGGCATCCGCTCGACCGGCGTGATCGCCGCCTACGGCGCGTCCAAGTCCGCGCTGATCCATCTCACCGGTGAGCTCGCCTGGCAGCTGGGGCCGAAGATCCGGGTGAACGCGGTCGCGCCGGGCGTGATCAAGACGAAGTTCGCCGACGCGCTGTACTCGACCGACGAGGAGCGCGCCGCGAGCGTGTACCCGATGAAGCGGCTGGGCAGCCCGGAGGACGTGGCGCGCTTGATCGGATTCCTGGTCTCCGACGAGGCGGCGTGGATCACCGGCGAGACGGTCCGGGTGGACGGCGGGCTGCTCTCCACGGGCGGAATCTGATCGCGAACGGGAGCCGCCCGCGCTAGCGGAACGCCAATGCGCCGATGGTGTCGGCGTGCCGGTAGCGCAGGTACTTCTCGACGGCCGTGGCGTCGACCGCGCCGGTGGCCGTCGCCAGCGTCACCACCACGAATTCCTTCTCGCTGCCGTCCTTCCACTTGCCGGTGGCGTAGCCCTTCAGGTAACTGCCCGGACGCAGCGCGAGGTCGGCGTCGGTGAACCGGCCCTTCGCCGCGGCGGCCCGGCCCTCGTCGGCCATGCCGAGCACGAACTGCGTGAGCATCAGCGCGCCGCCCTCGGCGCGGTACACCAGCTCCGCCGCGTAGACGCAGCCCAGACCGGTGAGTTTGCCCGCCGCCTCGATGGGGTGGCAGTCGGCGTGGTCGCGGCCGTCGACCCACTCGGCGTGCAGTTCGACGCGATCGAACCGGAAGTCCCAGTCCTTCGCGAACTCCGTGTAACTCAACCGGGCCGCCGAAGGGCGCGCACCGCGCGACGACGGGCTCGCCGGCCGCGTGCTGGTACCCCCGCCCGCGCGGGTGGTCGCTTCGGCGGAGGCGACCGCGGCTTGCGGGTGCCCTTCCTCGCGCGGCGCCAGCGCCACTCCGATGCCGACCGCGACCAGCACGGCGACGACGCCGATCACCAGCGCGACGATCACGCCCGTTCGGGACTCGGGCGGCGGCGGCAGGGGCGGCGCTTCCCACGCCGGCATCGGGTACGCGCTCGGCGGGGACATGCTTCCCCAGTCCGGCGCGTACCGCGCGTCCTCCGGTTTCCCGGACGGATAGGTCATCGCGGTCGCCCTCCCACATCTCCCGGCAGCCGTCCCACCCCGCGTGGGCCTCCCCGAGCCGCCCGAGCGACCCTACCCGATCGAGCCTGCCCCGATCGCCCCGAAATCAGAGCCGAACGGGCTGGAGCCAGTCCTCGCGCCCCGCGGTCGCCGGAGCGGCAGGAGCCTCCTCGATTCCGAACCGCTCGTGCAGTCGGCGCAGCGGGCCGGGCGCATACCAGTTCCAGTGGCCGAGCAACTCCATCGCCGCGGGCAACAGGAAGCCGCGCACCAGCGTCGCGTCTACCAGCACGGCGAGTGGAAGCCCGATGCCGAACGCCTTCATGAAGGTGATGTCCGAGGCGAGGAAGCCGAGGAAGACCAGCGAGATCAGGACGGCGGCGGCCGTGACGATCCTGCCGATCCGCTCCAGTCCGGACGTGACGGCCAGCGCGTTGGACCTGGTGCGCAGGTACTCCTCGCGGATGCGGGCCAACAGGAACACCTGGTAGTCCATGGCGAGACCGAACGCGACGCCGAACAGCATCACCGGGACGGTCGGCGGGAGGTCGCCGGTGACGGTGAAGCCGAGCAACCCGGACAGGTGCCCGTCCTGGAAGATCCAGACCAGCGCGCCGAAGGTCGCGGTGAGGCTCAGGAAGCTGAGCACGACGGCCAGCAGCGGCAGCACGGCGCTTCCGGTGAGCAGGAACAGGACCACCACCATGATCAGCACGACGAAGGCCAGCGCGTACGGCAGCGCCGAGACGACCGAGCCGATCGCGTCCGTGTTGGCCGCCGCCACGCCGCCGACCAGCACCGGCGAGGCGGCGGGCGTCGCGCGCACGTCGGCGGCGATCCGATCCAGCACCGTGGGATCGGTGGTGTCCGGGACCACCGTCAGATAGGCGGCGTTCTCGGCGCGGAAGCGGTCGGCGGCCGCGGTTGGCGCGACGAGCAGACCGCCGTGGCTGTAACTGCCGGTGACGGTGTCGACCCGGCGGACGTCCTCGATCTCCGACAGCTCACGAGCGTAGGCGTCCAAGCCTGCGGCGCTGTAAGCGCTTTCGGGCAGCACTACGAACAGCCCGTTCTGCTCGGTGGCGGCGAAGTCGCGCTGGATGGTCTCGGTGACCTGGCGGTTGTTCATCGACTCCGGCAGCGACCGTTCGTCGGGGAAGCCGAGATTCACTCCGAGGAACGGCGCGCCCAGCACGAGCAGCAGGGCGGTGACCCCGAGGCCGATGGGCACCGGCCGCATCATCACGAACCGCGCCAAGCGGTGCCAGGCGCCCTCGCCGGGTGCGGGACGGGCCGCGCGCAGGAACCACCACAACTGACCGTTGTCGATCTTGGTGCCGAGCAGGAACAGGATCGCGGGCAGCACGGTCAGCGACACCGTCGCGGCGATCACCGCCACGGCCAGGCCCGCGTAGCCCATCGACCGCACGGCCAGCAGCGGGAAGAACAACAGGCCCGACAGCGCGACGGCGACGGTGACGGCCGAGAACGCGACGGTCCGGCCCGCCGAGCGCATGGTGGCGGCCACCGCGGCGGCGGGCTGCTGACCGGCGACCAGTTCGTCGCGGTAGCGGCTGATGATCAGCAGGCTGTAGTCGATCGCCAAGCCGAGGCCGAGCAGGGTGGCGACGTTGGTCGCGGTGGCCGCCAGATCGGTGACGCTCGCGATCAGCCACAGCGCGCCCATGGTGATCATCACCGTGATCATCGCGATCACCAGCGGCAGGCTGGCCGCGACCAAGCCGCCGAACACCAGCAGCAGGGCGATCAGCGTGACCGGGAATGCGATGGATTCGCCCAGCACGACGTCTTTCTCGCTCTGCTGCACCGTCTCGTGCAGCAGCATGGCGTAGCCGCCGACGCGCACCTCGAGCGGGCCGTGGGTGCCGCCGAATCGGTCGGCGAGATCGCCCACCCGCTTGTCGACGTCGGCCTCCTCACCGAGGATGCTGGCCACGATCAAGCCCTTGGTTCCGTCGGTGCTGCGCAGCGCGGGCGATTTGTCGGTCCAGTACGACGCGACGCCCGCGACGCCGGACTCCGACTTCAGCTCGGTGACCAGATTCGTCGCAGCGGTGGCCGCGGCGTCGTCGTCCACCGACCGGCGAGTCTGCACCAGCAGCACGAAATTCGGGGTGGCCTCGCCGAAGGTGTCGCGCAGCACCGCGGTCGCCCGGCTCGATTCGCTGTCGGGGTCGATGTACCCGCCGCCCTGCACTTTGTCGAACAGCGTCGCGCTCAGCGTGCCCATCGCCAGTGCGAGCACCACGAACACGGCCAGGATCCACCGGCTGCGCCGCCTGGTCAGCTCGAACACTCCGTCTACCCCTAACTCGTTCCGGTCGTGCCGCTTTCGCGCTCGGACTCCAGCGGTCGCCGGTCGGCAACCTGCCCGGCGTGCCATCCGCGGCACGCCGGTGCGCCGACACCTGACACTCGGCACCGGAGCCGGATGCGTACGCCAGCGCCCCGGCATCCTAGCAACGCGGGACAAAGTGCGGTGAGCCCGAACACATTCCGTCGGTGCGCCCGGTCCGGCCACCTGCCTGCACGCTCCGGCATGGGAAGGCAACCGAGCCAGGCCGGACGCATTTCCGCACGCGGGGCGGGCGATCCGGAATCCGCGACAGCTTTCGCGAAACGTTCACTTCGCGAGTCCGGACCTCCGCGCCGGAACGTGTTCGACGCCGTGGCTGCGCGACGCTCCAGCGAGCAGATGAGAGGCTCGAACCCATGCATCGCAACACGCTCCAGCGGATCCGGACGAGCCCGGCATGAAGCCGGACGTGGTCGTCTGCGGGCTCGGCCCGGCCGGACGCGCCCTCGCGCACCGGGCAGTGGAGCGCGGACTCACGGTCACCGTGGTCGATCCCGCGCCGGAGCGCCGGTGGACGGCCACCTACGCGGTGTGGGCCGACGAACTGCCTGATTGGCTGTCGCCTCGGGTCGTCGCGGCGACGGTACCCCGGCCGATGGCCTGGGGAACGCGCGCTCACCGATTGGACCGCCCGTACGTGGTGCTCGATACCGCCCGGCTGCAAAGGTCGCTGCACCTGGCCGACGCGAGCGTGGTCTCCGAGCGCGCGATCGATGTCGGCCCCGAGCGCGTGACCTTGGCCTCCGGCGCGACGATCACCGGCGGCCGGGTGGTCGACGCGCGCGGACTCGCCCGCTCGCCCGCCCGGGCTGAGCAGACGGCCTACGGCGTCATCGTGGACGCCCGGCGCTGCGCCGGGCTCGAACCGCTGTTCATGGACTGGCGTCCGGACAACGGCGCCGCCCCCGAGGCGCCGCGTTCGTTCCTCTACGCCGTTCCGCTGGACGACGAGCGGGTGCTGCTCGAGGAAACTTGCCTGGCCGGCCGCCCGGCCTTGACCGGTGCGCAACTGCGCACACGCTTGTGGGCGCGCCTCCGCGCCAGAGACGTCCCGCTCACCGGTGACGAACCCGTGGAGCACGTCCGTTTTCCGGTGCAAGGAGGCCGTCCCGGGTCGAGCAGGTTCGGGGCCGCGGGCGGGTTCCTGCATCCGGCGACCGGGTACAGCGTCGGCGCCGCGCTGTCCGCTGCCGACGCGGTGGCCGCGGGCCGGGACGTATGGCCGGCCGCGGCGCGCGTCGTCCACCGGTTGCGCGGCGCCGGGCTGCGCGCGCTGCTGGCGTTGCCGCCCGATGATCTCCCGCTGTTCTTCGACACGTTCTTCGCGCTTCCCCCGGACGCGCAACGCGCGTATCTGTCCGGCCGCACCGACCTCGCCGGCACGGTCGCGGCGATGAGCGCACTGTTCGCCGCGCTCCCGGGACGGCTGCGTCGGCGTGTCGCGACCGCGACACTCGGAGTTCCGGTTCCCTCGCGCGGTCGGTGGGCTTCGGCCATGATGGGGGTATGAGATCGATCTGGAAGGGCTCGATCGCATTCGGGCTGGTGAACGTTCCGGTGAAGGTGTACACCGCCACCGAGGACCACGACATCCGGTTCCATCAGGTGCACGCCAAGGATGGAGGCCGGATCAAATACGACCGCGTCTGCAGCGTGTGCGGCCAATCCGTCCAGTACACCGAGATCGACAAGGCCTACGAGTCGCCGGACGGCGACAAGGTGGTGCTCAGCGACGAGGACTTCGCGAAATTGCCGGTAGCGGAGAAGCACGAGATACCGGTGCTGCAGTTCGTGCCGTCGGACCAGATCGATCCGATCCTGTTCGAGAAGAGCTACTACCTGGAACCGGACTCCAGCACGCCGAAGGCCTACGTCCTGCTGGCCAGGACGCTGGAGCAGATCGAACGCACCGCCCTGGTGTACTTCACGTTGCGGCAGAAGACCCGGCTTGCCGCGCTGCGTGTACGGGAGGGCATTCTGGTGGTCCAGACGCTGCTGTGGCCCGACGAGGTCCGCTCCGTGGAGTTCGAATCCCTCGACGGTGTCGCCGAGCCCAGGCCGCAGGAGATCAAGATGGCCGAGACGCTCGTCGAGGCCATGTCCGACGACTTCGATCCGGAGCAGTTCACCGACGAGTACCAGATCGAGCTCAAACGCCTGCTCGACGAGGCGATCGCCAGCGGAACCGGCAAGGTGCCCGAACAGCCGGAGCTCGCGCCGAGCGGGATGGACGCCGAGGTGGTCGATCTGGTCGCCGCGTTGCAGCGCAGCCTGGAGGCCAGCGGGCGCAGGACGGCGGGCGGCGACGGGGCCGAGCCGAAGAAGACCGCGAAGAAGGCCGCGGCCAAGAGCACCGAAAAGAGCGGAGCAGCCAAGAGCACGGCGTCCAAGAGCGGCGCGTCCAAGAGCGCGGCGAAGAAGACGCCTGCGAAGAAGGCGGCCAAAAAGGCTCCGGCTCGCAAGGGCGCCTGATCTTCCTACGGCGGGGCCGCCACCACCGCCGAATCAGTCTTGTGCCGCGCGCTGCCTGCCCTCTTCGAAGAACTCCAGCAGGGCCGCGACCGTGTTCACCGCGGTGCGGGGCCGGAGCGCGCCGAACGGCGCGTTCCAGAAGTCGCCGGTTCGCGGGGTCCACGGCCCGATGTAGGCGTAGGGCCCGGGATGAGCGTCGTCTCCCGGCGAAACCCCGTAGTTCACCTCGTCGACCGTGCTCGACAGATCGAAATGCTCCGGCCACAGCACCGGTGTCACGCCGGACGCCAGGCACCGCAACGCCTTGTCCCCCAGCGCGAACCAGTCCTCGATCAACCCCGCCGCCGAGGGATCCACTTCGATCGCCGAATCGGTATCCACGCCGGTGGTGTCCGCGTACACCCCTTCCGGCGGCCCGGGTTCGAAACCCGCGGCCTCGGCGACCTCCCGATACGTCCCCTTCAGCCGCACCCGCCCTTCCGGCCACACCAGTTCCTCCCCGACCACCGAAACCGGCCAACGCACACCGGCGAAACCCCGGTGCACGACTGCCAACCGAATGGTGCCGAATTCTCGGTACTGCGGCCCGGCGATCAGCAACTCCGCGACCGCGTGCAGCCCGACGCGCGATCGCCGATACGTCATCTCGTCCACCACCGAATCATCTCCGCTGCCGCCGCCCCACCGCACGGGTTCGGCACGGAAGCGGCCGGTCACCTCCGCGCTGTCACGAAGCTCACCCTGATTTCGCGGAAATCCCCTCGCTGGCGCCGAAGCTGGCTTCCTCGTGACTGACCAGCCCCAGCAGGGCGAGGGGGCGGGGAGTGACCGCGATGGTCAGGTAGGAGACCGTGATCGCCCAGCGGTTGACCGCTCGCGGCACGGCGAACGTGTGGTAAGCGCGGGTCACCGCCTTGGCGGGCAGGCCGGACAGGCGGATGCCCATCGGGTTGGCGACCGCGAAGCGCGGCCCGAGGTCGACGACCAGACCCAGGTCGCGGTGCTTGTAGTCGGCGGCCGTGCCGATGCCCAGGCTCGCCGCGACGTTCCTGGCCAGCGTCTTGCCCTGTCGCGTGGCGTGCTGCGCGGTGGGCGGAGTGATCCGGCCCGGCTTGGTGAGGTCTGGCACCGCCGCCGCGTCGCCGCCCGCGAAGACGTCCGGGTGGCCGGGCACGTTCAGTTTCGCGTCGACGACCAAGCGGCCCTTCTCCAGCGGCAGGCCGAGCGTGCCGAGCACCGGTGCGCCGGTCACACCCGTCACCCAGGCCACCGTGCGGGTGGGCACCACCGTGCCGTCGGTGAGCACGACCGAGTTCTCGTCGAGTTTCGTCAGCGAGGTCTCCAGCCGGATCTCGATGCCACGTTTGCGCAGCACCTTCAGCACCTTGTCACTGAGCCGCTCGCCGACCTCGGGCATCACCCTCGGCGCCGTGTCGAGCAGAAGGAAACGCACTTCGGCGGGGTCGAACCCACGGCGCGCGGCGTAGGCGTCGGCGAGGGCGCGCAACTGCGCCACGAGCTCGGTGCCCGCGTAGGACGCCCCCACGACCACCACCGTGCGGCGCGCCCGCCGCACCTCGGGGTCTTCCTCGTCGTCGGCGAGTTCGAGCTGGCGCAGCAGCTGCTCGCGCAGGTACAGCGCCTCGGCGACGGTCTTGAGCCCGCGCGCGTGCTCGGCCAGACCCGGTATGTCGAACAGGCGGGTGACCGACCCGGGCGTGAGCACCAGCCGATCCCACGACAGCTGCCGCGGCGGATGATGCTCGTCTTCCACCGTGAGCGTCTTGTTCCGCAGATCGACCGACCTGGCGTTCGCCACCACCAACCGGACCCGCGGCAGCGAATCCGCCAGTGAGATGGCGACGAACCGAGGGTCGATCAGACCACCGGCCACGTCCGGCAGCAGCGGCGTATAGAGCATGTAGTCGTTGGGCGTGACGAGCACGATTTCGATGTCGTGGTTCGCCTTGGCCACGATGCGGCAGAGCTTCTGGGCGCAGGTGAACCCCGCGAACCCGCTCCCGACGATCACGACCCGCTGCGGGCTCGCAGTGTTCCCATCCGGCACGGAGACCTCCTCGGTGTCAGCTCCCCGACGCGATTCCCGCTCAGGCACATCCGAAACCGCGCTACCGGTCGCCCGTGGCTCCGCCGACCGGCCCATCGGCAGGACCGATTCGTGGTTCGGCAGGCCGAGCGGGCGCGGGGCAGGTTCCCTACCTCCGGAACCGAGCTTCCAGTTCGGCGAGCGTCGCCTGGAGATCGGCCGGGCTGTTGGTTTTGAAGATGCCCTGGTACCCGGTTTCCGCGCGGACCGCGGCCTCGACCTCTGGGTCGTGATAGAGCTGCGCGAGTTTCAGCAGCGTCGGGTTGTCCTTGTCGGCGGCACGGGCGGCGAAGACGTTGATGTACTGCTTCAGTTCCGGACGCTCGGGGTCGTCGGTGTAGATCACCTCGTTGGATGTCAGTCCGGCGGGGCGGGCGAAGGTGTCGTCGACGAACGCGGCGTCCACGCTGCCGAGCGACTGGGCGGTCAGGGTCGGATCGATGGGCGTGAGCTTCACCCGGGAGGCGACCGGGTCGACGTCCTCGATTTTGGAGTCCCAGCTCGCGCCGCCCTTCAGCACGATGAGCCCGGCCGCGGCGAGGCCGAGCAGGGGCCGCACCTGGTTCGCCGGGTTGTTGCTCAAGGTGATCTCGCCGCCCTTCGGAATGTCGGCCACCGACTTGTGCTTGCGCGAGTACAGCGTCAGCGGGAAGATCTCGGTCGCGCCGATCGGCACCAGCGTGTCGTTGTTGCGGACGTTGTAATTGGCCAGGTACCGCACGTGCTGGAACTTGTTCAGATCGATGCGCCCCTGCGCCAGGGCCGGATTCGGCTGGTTGTAGTCGGTGAAATTGGTGAACTCCACCGTGATGCCCTGCTCCGCCGCCTTCTTGCGGTAGACCTCCCAGTGCGGCAGCGACAGATCGTTGACCCCGATGTGGACCGCGTCGGATCGGTCTTCACCACCGCAGCCGACCGCGGCGACGGCCAATACGGACACGAGCGGGATCAGCAACAGCCGGAGACGCGAGCGCATTATCAGCAAATTAGACGCTCGTTCAGTTCATGCGGAGGGTTTCGCTCACCACAATCGAAACCGTTGTCGCCCGCTGCGCCCCGTCGCTTGGATTACCGGGTCATATCGCGACGAGCAATCGGGAGCACGAGTGAAATTCCATCGGGTACTGGCGATCCCGGTCCTGGTAGCGACCGCGGCCTTGACCCTGACCGGCTGCGGCGGTGACGACGCTTCCTCGGACAAGGTAGTGCGCATCGGCACCACCGACAAGGATCACTCCTGGGACGTCTTCGAGCAGCGCGCCAAAGACAAGGGCATCACGCTGCGGATCACCAACTTCTCCGACTACAAGCAACCGAATCTCGCGCTGTCGCAGAAACAGATCGACATCAATCTCTTCCAGCATCTGCAATTCCTGGGCGCCTACAACGTCGCGAACAACGACACCCTGACGCCGATCGGTTCCACCTACATCGTGCCGCTGGGTCTCTACTCGAAGAAGCACAAGTCGCCGGCCGACATTCCGCAGGGCGCGGAGATCGCGATCCCGAACGACCCCACCAATCAGGCACGGGCGCTGTTCGTGCTGCAAGCCGCCGGGCTGGTGAAACTGTCGTCCGACACCAAGGCGCCGACCCCTGCCGACATCGACAAGGGCGCGTCCAAAGTGCGCGTCACCCCCGTCGACGCCGCGCAGACCGCGCTGTCGCTGGCCTCGGTCGACGGATCGATCATCAACAACACCTTCCTGGAACGTTCCGGCATCGATCCGCATTCGGCGCTGTACAAGGACGACCCGAAGAATCCCGCCGCGGAGCCGTACATCAACGCGCTGGTCACCCGCGCCGAGGACAAGAACAATCCGGTCTATCTGCAGCTCGCCGAGCTGTGGCACGACCCGGAGGTGCAGAAGGCGCACGACGAGGTGACCAAGGGCACCGCCGTCGAGGTGCGGCGCAGCGGCCAGGAACTCGAGCAGATCCTGCAGCGGGTGCAGCAGACCATCCGCGACGGCAAGTGAGCGACACGGCCGTTCCCGCCGTCGAGTTCCGTTCGGTCACCAAGGTTTTCGGCAAGGGCGCGCAGCGCAATGTAGCGCTCGACAACATCGACCTGCGCATCGAGCAAGGCGAGATCTTCGGCGTGATCGGGTATTCCGGCGCGGGCAAGAGCACGCTGGTGCGGCTGATCAACGCGCTGGAGAAACCGACGAGCGGCACGGTCGAGATCTCCGGCACACCCATCACCGGCGTGCCGGAGCGCCAAGTGCGGCGGCTGCGGCGCGACATCGGAATGGTGTTCCAGCAATTCAATCTCTTCCGCTCCCGCACGGCCGCGGGAAACGTCGAATATCCGCTGAAGGTGGCGGGCTGGAAGCGCGCCGAACGCAAGGCGCGGGTAGCCGAACTGCTGGAGTTCGTCGGCTTGTCCGACAAGGCACGCAGTTACCCTGATCAGCTGTCGGGCGGCCAGAAGCAGCGGGTGGGCATCGCCAGAGCGCTGGCCACGTCGCCGTCCTTGCTGCTGGCCGACGAGTCCACCTCGGCACTGGACCCGGAGACGACCGGTGAGGTGCTGCGGCTGCTGCGCAAGATCAATCGCGAACTGGGCGTCACCATCGTGGTCATCACCCACGAGATGGACGTCATCCGCGCGGTGGCCGACCGGGTCGCGGTGCTCGCCGAAGGACGCATCGTGGAACTCGCCGACACCTTCGAGGTGTTCGCCACGCCGCAGGCGGCCCCCACGCGCTCCTTCGTCGAGACCGTCCTGCACAACCGCCCCTCCGAGAAGGAACTGCGCCGCCTCGCCGGTCGCCATGGGGGCCGTTTGGTCACCGTCGACGTGGACGACGAGCGTGGCATCGGCGCGGCGCTGGCCGCCGCGGCGCACGCCGAGGTCAGGTTCGAGGTGGTCTACGGCGGGGTGAGCAGCCTGCAGGAGAAGACCTTCGGCAGTCTCACCCTGGCGCTGCACGGCCCCGACGACGCCGTCGACAAGGTGGTCGCCGAACTCGAGCGCCGGTCGGCCTGAAAGGAGTTGCCATGCATACCGATTGGGACAAACTCCGGCCGGTGCTGAACGAAGCGATCGGCACCACGCTCTATCTGGTGGCGCTCACGTTCGTGGTCGGCGGCTTCATCGGGTTGCTGCTCGGCACCGCGCTCTACACCACCCGCAAGGGCGGTTTGCTGGCGAACGCGCCGATCAACCTGCTGCTCAACGTGCTCGTCAACGTGGTGCGCCCGATCCCGTTCATCATCCTGCTCGCCGCGCTCGGCCCGGTGACGCTGGAGGTGGTGGGTACCACGATCGGCACCGAGGCGGCGGCCTTCGTCATGATCGTCGCGGCGTCGTTCGGCATCGCGCGCATCGTGGAACAGAACCTGGTGACGGTCGATCCCGGCGTGATCGAGGCGGCGCGCGCGGTGGGCGCGGGACCGCTGCGCATCATCCTGACGCTGCTGATCCCCGAGGCGCTCGGGCCGCTCATCCTGGGTTACACCTTCGTGGTGATCGCCATCGTGGACATGTCCGCGATGGCGGGCACCGTCGGCGGCGGCGGTCTCGGCGATTTCGCCCTCGTCTACGGCTATCAGCGCTTCGACTGGCAGGTCACGCTCGTCGCGACGCTGATCATCATCGCGGGCGTACAGGGCATCCAGTTCTTCGGCAACTGGCTGGCGCGGAAAGTCCTGCGCCGCTGAGCTACCCGGCGGTCGAGGTGCACGCCGTCAAGCGCACGCTCGCGGGCCGGGGAATCGCGCTGCCGAGACTCGGGAACGGCGGGGCACTGGGACCGAGGACATCGATGGCCCGGCGTTCGGCTTCGGCGCGGGTGGGTCCCCACGCCCATCCGTGCTTGCCGTCGGCGCCGCGCACGACAGACCCGCAGGCGTTCCAGAACTGCACGACCGTCTGGCAATCGGTGACACCGCATTGGGCGCGTGCCGCGGCATCGGCGGCGGCCGCGCTCGCATAGTCCACCGCCGATGTGACCGCGCCGGTGCTGGGCGAAAGCGCCAGCGCGCCATAGTAGGTCGCCGCATGCGCCGCACCCGCGGGAGCGCCGACCACGGCGCAGGTGGCGGCGGAGACCGCCGCGAGCCCGAGGGCAGCCTTGTGCGGCACCGACATGTGAGGATCCTCCCCGTTCCGAAACGACTCGAAGCTCAAATCTTCATTCGGCCCGTGCGCTTTTGTCGAAATGGGCACTTCCCACCATCGGCGGGTGCGCCGGATCGACCCGCGCGACGAACCCCTTTTTCGAGCGTCCGTCTTCGCCGAGAGCGGAGCGCCGGTCGATTCGGCCGTGCGCGCTCAGGTCGGAACGCGTCGATGATCGTCCCCGAGCGCTCCGCCGGGAAGGCGCATGCGGCGGATACGACTCAGCCGCCGGGCGCCTTGTTCAGGCGCTACCGGCGGCTGCGTCAGTTGCGGCGAATTACACCGTGAAGCCGAGGGCGCGCAACTGTTCGCGGCCGTCCTCGGTGATCTTGTCCGGACCCCACGGCGGCATCCAGACCCAGTTGATCTTCAAGTCCTCCACCAGGCCGCTGCGCACCAGCGCGTTGCGGGACTGGTCCTCGATGACGTCGGTCAGCGGGCAGGCCGCCGAAGTCAGCGTCATATCCAGGACCGCGGTGCTGTCCTCCTCGACGCGCAATCCGTAGACCAAGCCGAGGTCGACGACGTTGATGCCGAGTTCCGGGTCGACGACGTCACGCATCGCCTCTTCGATGTCCTCGAGCAGCTTGATGTCCTCGGCGGACAGCTCGGGCAAATCGGCGGCCGGCGCGGCCTGTTCGGTCTGCTCGGTGGCCGGTGTGTCACTCATGACGCTTCCCCGTTTTCCATCGGACGGTTCAGTTCTCTTCCGCGGCCGGCGCGGGCTGCTCGGGGCCGATCCTGAGGACGGCGTCCTTGAACGCCATCCACCCGAGCAACGCGCACTTCACCCGCGCTGGGTATTTCGAGACGCCTGCCAAGGCGACGCCGTCGCCGATCACGTCCTCGTCGCCCTCGATGGTGCCGCGGCTGGAGATCATCTCACTGTAGGAGTCGACCACCTTCAGCGCCTGCTGCACCGGAAGCCCGATCACCTGATCGGCGAGGATCGAGGTGGCCGCCTGGCTGATCGAGCAACCCTGGCCGTCGTAGGAGACGTCGGTGACGTCGCCGTTGTCGTCGAGCTGCACGCGCAGGGTCACCTCGTCGCCGCAGGTCGGGTTCACGTGGTGCACCTCGGCCCCGAACGGCTCGCGCAGCCCCCGATGGTGCGGGTGCTTGTAGTGATCCAGGATCACTTCCTGGTACATCTGCTCCATGCGCATGATCTATGCAACCCCGAAGAAGCTCTGGGCCTTCCGCACCGCGGCGACCAGCGCGTCCACCTCGGCGAGCGTGTTGTAGACCGCGAACGAGGCGCGTGCGGTCGCGGCGACGCCGAAACGCCGGTGCAGCGGCCACGCGCAGTGATGGCCCACCCGGATGGCCACGCCCTCGTCGTCCAGGATCTGCCCCACGTCGTGGGCGTGGATGCCGTCCACCACGAACGACACCGCGCCGCCACGATCGATGTTCTCGGCAGGCCCGATGATCCGCACGCCGTCGATCCCGGCCAGCCCGTCCAGCGCCGCGCCGACCAGCGTGTGCTCGTGCGCGGCGACGGCGTCCATGCCGATCTCTTCCAGATACCGCACGGCCGCGCCCAATCCGACCACCTGGGAGGTCATCGGCACGCCCGCCTCGAAGCGCTGCGGCGGCGGCGCGTAGGTGCTGTGGTCCATGAAGACCGTCTCGATCATGGACCCGCCGGTGATGAACGGCGGCATCTCCTCCAGCAGCGAGCGGCGAGCGAAGAGCACGCCGACACCGGAGGGGCCGAGCATCTTGTGCCCGGAGAACGCGGCGAAATCCACACCGAGCGCGCGGAAGTCGACCGGCATGTGCGGCACCGACTGGCAGGCGTCGAGCACGACCAGCGCGCCCACCGCCTTCGCTCGGCGGACCAGCTCCTCGACCGGAGCGACCGCGCCGGTGACGTTGGACTGGTGGGTGAACGCGACCACCTTGGTGGCGGGCGACAGTTCCAGCGAATCCAGGTCGATCCGGCCTTCGTCGGTCACGCCGTACCACTTCAGCGTGGCACCGGTGCGGCGGGCCAGCTCCTGCCAGGGCACCAGATTCGCGTGGTGTTCCAGCTCGGTGATCACGATCTCGTCGCCAGGGCCCACGTGGTGCGGGAACCGGTCGTCGGCGAAGGCGTAGGTCACCAGGTTCAGCGACTCTGTGGCGTTCTTGGTGAACACGATCTCGCCCGCGTCCACCCCGACGAACCGCGCGATGTCAGCCCGCGCGCCCTCGTAGGCGTCGGTCGCCTCCTCGGCCAGCTGGTGCGCACCGCGGTGCACCGCCGAGTTGCTGGTGATCAGGAAGTCGCGTTCGGCTTCGAGCACCTCGATCGGCCGCTGCGCGGTCGCGCCGGAGTCCAGGTACACCAACGGTTTCCCGTCCCGGACCGTGCGGTTCAGGATCGGGAAGTCGGCCCGGATACGGGCGACGTCGAGGGTGCGGACCGTAGCGGTCATATCAAGCTCCAGCGGTGGCGGTCTGAGTGAAACGAACGTAGCCGTTGGCGTCGAGTTCCTCGGCGAGCTCGGCGCCGCCCTCGGCGACGATGCGGCCGCCGACGAAGACGTGCACGAACTCCGGCTGGATGTAGCGCAGGATGCGGGTGTAGTGCGTGATCAGCAGGATGCCGCCGTTCTCGCGCTCTTTGTAGCGGTTGACGCCCTCGGAGACGATGCGCAGCGCGTCGACGTCCAGACCCGAGTCGGTCTCGTCCAGGATCGCGATCTTCGGCTTGAGCAGGCCGAGCTGGAGGATCTCGTGGCGCTTCTTCTCGCCGCCGGAGAAGCCCTCGTTCACGCTGCGCTCGGCGAAGGCGGCGTCGATCTCCAGTTCGCTCATCGACTCCTTCACCTCCTTGACCCAGTGCCGCAGCTTGGGGGCCTCGCCGCGCACGGCGGTGGCGGCGGTGCGCAGGAAGTTCGACATCGAGACGCCGGGAACCTCGACCGGGTACTGCATGGCGAGGAACAGGCCCGCACGGGCGCGCTCGTCCACCGACATCGCCAGCACGTCCTCGCCGTCGAGCGTGATCGAGCCGGAGGTCACCGTGTACTTCGGGTGACCGGCGATCGCGTAGGACAGCGTCGACTTGCCGGAGCCGTTCGGGCCCATGATGGCGTGCGTCTCACCGGACTTCACCGTGAGGTTCACGCCCTTGAGGATCTTGATGGGCTCGCCGGACTCGTCGGGGTTTGCGACCTCGACATGCAGGTCCTTGATTTGCAGGGTGGTCATCGAATTCGAATTCCTTTGCCAGGTATGGGGTCGTTGATCAGGCGCCGATGGCGGCGAGTTCGGCCTCGATGGCCGCCTCCAGCCGCTCCCGGACCTGGGGCACCGCGATCTTCTGGATGATCTCGTGGAAGAAACCGCGCACCACCAGGCGGCGGGCGGCGTCCTCCGGGATACCGCGGGCGCGCAGGTAGAACAGCTGCTCGTCGTCGAACCTGCCGGTCGCGGACGCGTGTCCGGCGCCGACGATCTCGCCGGTCTCGATCTCCAGGTTCGGCACCGAGTCCGCCCGCGCGCCGTCGGTGAGCACCAGGTTGCGGTTCACCTCGAAGGTGTCGGTGCCCTCGGCGGCGGCGCGGATGAGCACGTCGCCGACCCACACGGTGCGGGCGTCGCCCTTGGGCGAGTGCGGGTCGCCTTGCAGCGCGCCCTTGTACAGCACATTCGACTTGCAGTTCGGCACGGCGTGGTCGACGAGCAGACGCTGCTCGAAGTGCTGGCCCGCGTCGGCGAAGTAGAGGCCGAGCAGTTCGGCGTCGCCGCCGGGGCCGTCGTAGCGGACGTTGCCGGTGAGGCGCACCAGATCACCGCCCAGGGTGACCGAGGTGTGCCGCAGCGTGGCGTCGCGGCCGAGCTTCGCGTGGTGGGCGGTGGCGTGCACCGCGTCGTCGGCCCAGTCCTGCACGGCCACCACGGTCAGCTTGGCGGAATCGCCGAGCACGAATTCCACGTTCTCCGCGTAGGTTCCGCTGCCGCGCTGGTCGATGACCACGGTGGCCTTGGCGAAGTGCTCCAGCCGGATCTGCAGGTGCCCGTAGGCGGTCTTGCCCTCGCCGGGCCCGGTGATCGTGACCGTCACCGGTTCGGCGACCTCGACCTCCTTGCCGACCGTCACGACGGTGGCCTGCTCGAAGCCCGAGTACGCCTGCGCGGCAACGCGATCGGACGGCACGCCGGCCTCGCCGAGGCGGGCGTCGGAGCGTTCGACCGTCTCCACCGTGACGCCCTCGGCCGCCGCGACCTCGACGCCCGTGCGGCCGTCCCGGACCGCGGTGCCGTCCTGCAGTCCACGCAGACGGCGCAGCGGGGTGAACCGCCACGCCTCGTCCTTCGCGGAAGGCACTTCGAAGGCGTTCACGTCGAACGACGTGAAGACCTCGCCCTTGTTGATCGCAGGGGTACGAGCCTCGGCGGCTTCGGCTACGTTCTCCACGGCCATCAGCCGACGGCTCCTTCCATCTGCAGTTCGATCAGGCGGTTCAGCTCGAGCGCGTATTCCATGGGCAGTTCCTTGGCGATCGGCTCGACGAAGCCGCGCACCACCATGGCCATCGCCTCGTCCTCGGTGAGGCCGCGGCTCATCAGGTAGAACAGCTGGTCCTCGGAGACCTTCGAGACGGTCGCCTCGTGACCCATGGTCACGTCGTCCTCGCGGATGTCGACGTAGGGGTAGGTGTCGGAGCGGCTGATCGTGTCGACCAGCAGCGCGTCGCACTTCACCGTCGACTTCGAGCCGTGGGCGCCCTTGTTCACCTGCACCAGGCCGCGGTAGGAGGCCCGGCCGCCGCCGCGCGCCACCGACTTCGACACGATGGTCGAGGAGGTGTGCGGCGCGAGGTGCAGCATCTTCGCACCGGTGTCCTGATGCTGGCCCTCGCCGGCGAACGCCACCGACAGCACTTCGCCCTTGGCGTACTCGCCGGTCATCCAGACCGCCGGGTACTTCATGGTGACCTTGGAGCCGATGTTGCCGTCGATCCACTCCATGGTCGCGCCCGCCTCGGCCTTGGCCCGCTTGGTGACCAGGTTGTAGACGTTGTTCGACCAGTTCTGGATGGTGGTGTAGCGGCAGCGGCCGCCCTTCTTCACGATGATCTCCACCACCGCGGAGTGCAGCGAGTCCGACTTGTAGATCGGCGCGGTGCAGCCCTCGACGTAGTGCACGTAGGCGCCCTCGTCGACGATGATCAGGGTGCGCTCGAACTGGCCCATGTTCTCGGTGTTGATCCGGAAGTAGGCCTGCAGCGGGATGTCGACGTGCACGCCCGGCGGCACGTAGATGAACGAGCCGCCCGACCACACGGCCGTGTTCAGCGCGGAGAACTTGTTGTCGCCCGCGGGGATCACCGAGCCGAAGTACTGCTGGAAGATCTCCGGGTGCTCTTTCAGACCGGTGTCGGTGTCCAGGAAGATCACGCCCTGGGCCTCCAGGTCCTCGCGGATCTGGTGGTACACGACCTCGGACTCGTACTGCGCGGCGACACCGGCGACCAGCCGCTGCTTCTCCGCTTCGGGGATGCCCAGCTTGTCGTAGGTGTTCTTGATGTCCTCGGGCAGCTCGTCCCAGGACGCGGCCTGCTTCTCGGTCGAGCGCACGAAGTACTTGATGTTGTCGAAGTCGATGCCGTCGAGGTTGGAGCCCCAGATCGGCATGGGCTTGCGATCGAAGATGCGTAGCGCCTTCAGCCGCTGTTCGAGCATCCATTCCGGCTCGTTCTTCTTCGCCGAGATGTCGCGGACAACCGCCTCGGACAGACCTCGTTGCGCGCTGGCGCCGGCCACATCCGAATCGGCCCAGCCGTAACCGTATTTGCCCAGGGAGGCGATCGCCTCTTCCTGGGTGAGCGGTTGCACCTGGTCGGTGGTCGTCGTCATTCGGCACTCCTTCCGGAGTCGTTCGTTCGTACCGCTGCGGGCTGTGCAGCGGTTGGTGCTGAAGTTTCGGTCCGGCCTGCGGGCAGGACGAGCAGCGGCACGTGCGTAGTGCACGCGCAATCGCCGTTGGCGATCGTGGCCAGCCGCTGCACATGGGTGCCGAGCAGCTCACGGAACGCCTCGAGCTCCGCCGCGCACAGCTGCGGGAACTCCTCGGCGACGTGCGCCACGGGGCAGTGGTGCTGGCAGATCTGCACGCCGGTGCCCACCTTGCGGGTGGTGGCCGCGAACCCGGCGTCGGTGAACGCCTCGGCGATCTCCTCGGCCTTGGCCGTGGTCTGTTCCGTGGTGTGCTCACCGACCGGTTCGATCCCGGCCACGATAGTGCGTGCTCGTTTGCGGGCGAACTCGGTGATGGCCTGTTCGCCGCCGATCTCTCCGAGCTGCCGGATGGCGGCTCCGGCCAGATCGTCGTAGGCGTGGCCGAGTTTGCCGCGTCCGGCCGCGGTGAGCTGGTACTGCTTGGCCGGGCGGCCCCGGCCTTTCTGCTGCCAGGGCGCCGATCGACCGGCCCGCGCCTGACCCGAATCGATCAGCGCGTCCAAGTGCCTGCGCACGCCCGCCGGGGCCAGGCCGAGCCGGTTCCCGATGGCGGTGGCGGTGATCGGTCCTTCCTCCAGCAGCAGCTGGACGATGGCCGCTCGGGTATGCCCTTCGCCGCCGACCGTCGCGGGCGCAGCAACCGACCCGGCGTCGGCCTTGCGACCGGCTCCTTCGTCGTTCCTCCGCAAACCCACGGTTTTCACAACATCAGTGTGGCGGAATTCGTTCCCGAAAGCTAATAAGGGTGCCCTGAGTCAGCGGCCCCGTCGACCTGCGGCGATTCCGGCACGGTGGAGGGCCCCATGCCGCCGTGCCGGACAGGTGTCCACCCGACGCGATGCCGGGTCACAGCACGACTTTTCCGGCTGACCTGCGCAGAAAAAACGCCGCTCGGAACCAGGCGAGCCGCGTCCGCACGACTCCGGGCGTCGAGCGCCGAGCGGACAGCCCTCCTATCGGGGTCGGGGACAGGGCACGCAGTGCGATTCGTCACAGGCGCTCAGCGCACGGCGACCAGTTTCATCGGCGTCTCCAGCAGCGCGTCCACCGCCTCGTCCCACGCGGCCGTCACGGTGGTCACCAGCGACGGGTCGAAGCGCCCCGCGGCGACGAGATCGAGCACCTCGGGAATGACCGGGCGGACGTGCGCGCGACCTGTGTGGAAGGTGCAGCAGCGGGTGTACATGTCCAGGATCGGCAGGGCGACATCCTGCGACTGCACGCTGACGCTCGTGCACCAGCCGTCGTACGCCGCCGCATCGATCGCCGCGCGCAGCGCCTTCGCCCCGCCGGCCGCCTCGACCACGATCGGGAACCGTCCCACCCGGGCGTCGCGCGGGCCTTCGATCGCCTCGGCGCCGAGCGATTTCGCGATCTCGAGCCGCTGGTCGGAGTCGTCGAGATAGACCACACGGGCGGAGCCGAGCGCGACCGCGAGCCCGGCGGCGTACAGACCGATCGACGGCGCGGCGGGGCCGCCGATCACCAGGACTTCGGCGGCGGGATCGGCGGCCAGCTGGGGGCCGACCGAGCGGTAGGCGTCCGGGATGTTGTCGCTGGCGCTGGCCACCGAGACCGGGTCGACACCGGACGGCAGGCGGACCAGCATGGCGTCGGCGTGCGGCACGAGCGCGAGGTCGGCCCACAACCCGCCCCAGTCCAGCCCGCCCATCGGACCGAGGCCGAAACTGGACAGCCGCGGATGGCTGGTGCAGTTCCCGGTCCGGCCGCGCGCGCACGCCCGGCAGACGCCGCACGAGATCTGGAACGGCACCACCACGAGGTCGCCCACCGCGACGTCGCGGACCCCCGGCCCCACCTCGACCACTTCGGCGACTCCCTCGTGCCCGAAGGGATACGGCCCGGGTAGCGGGAAAGCGCCGCGCAGTACGGCCGGATCGATGTCGCAGGTGGCCAGCGCGACCGGCCGAACGAGCGCCTGATCGGGTCCGCTGAGGACGGGTTCGGGGTGGTCTTCCCAGCGCATCGCACCGGGGCCGGTCAGCATTAGTCGCTTCATCGCCCGAGTGTCGCTAGAACGTTCTTTCTAGTCAACTGCTTCACTTCGAATCTCCCTGCTCGGCGCGCATTTCCGGAAAATTTCCGGGCAACGCCGCATCGGCTTCGATTTCGTCCGAACCTTCCGCCGTCGGTACCGCGCCACCGATTCCCGCCGCCGCGAAGGTCGCCCGGATCAGCCGCTCCATCGACTTCGCGACCGTGCGCAGCGGTGCGTCCGTCTGGCGGATCCGGGCCAGGATGGTGGCCCCCTCGTAGGCGGCGACCACCGTGGCGGCTAGTTCGGCCGCATCCTCCCCGCCGAGGCCGAGTTCGGCGAGCAGCCCGGCGAACGCCTGCTCCATCGTGTCGAAGGCGCGCACACAGGCCGAGCGCACCGCCGCCACGTCGCTGCCGCCGTCCAACGCGGGCGTCCCGATCGGGCACCCATCGGTCCATTCCGAATCCGCGAGCTTGCCCACCATGAATTCGAACAGCGTGGCCAAGGTGGCGAAGACGTCGGTCGGCGCCTGCCGGATCATCCGGCCGGTCAGCACGCCGGTCCCGGTGATCGCCGCGACCGCGATCTCCTCCTTGCCGCCCGGAAAGTGGTGGTAGATCGAGCCGTACGGCAGTTCGGCCGCCTCGCTCAACGCCTTCAGACCGAACCCGTGATACCCGTGCCGCGCCAGCAGCCCGGAGGCGGCCACCTCGATCCGCCGCCTGGACTCCGAAACCATGCGTCGATTGTGCCGTGTGAGCGCCGCCGGTCCGGGCGGAACGATCTACAGCTGCTTCACGATTGCGCCTTGTTCATCGAGGATTGCGATCGATGGCGTGCCGTCCATGGCCACGCGCAACTGAATTCGCGGCCGTCCCTGCGGATCGCACAGTGTCAGCCCCGTTCCGTTCTCGGTGTCAGCGAACAGTCGCAGACCCATCGCGTGAGTCGCTTCCTCGAGCGGCGTGTTGGGATCACCTATGTGCTTCATGGTCAGTGCAGCACCGGCAGGCGCGTCCTCCCAATTGGCCCCCAGGTGGATCGCATCCCCGTTGGGGTAGTCCAACGCGATCTGCGCGCCGACGCTGGAGGCGGTGATGCCACCCTTTTCGTCGCCATTCTCGTCGTTGAACAGCAGATACGTGGCATCAGGCCCTTGCCGCATCTGTGGCGGATACGTCTTACCTCCGAGGATGATGGGTGGCTTCGCCGTTGCCAGCAGGAACCGTTGCTTGCCGCGATTGTCGACCACAGTGAACGAATCTTCGGCGGTCACGTCGTCCGTATCGCCCACCTTCGCCGCTGCGGCCCCGATTCCGACGCCTGCGGCAGCCACCGCGGATCCGATCACGACCGACCGCCGACTGACCATGTGCTGCTGGTTCGTCTCATCTGTCACCGTCCGATCGTATTTACCCAGTGCCTATCCGAGCGCGCTCTACCGACGACCTCGACATGCTCTCCCGCGAGGCGTCACCCTGAGATGGAACTCCGATGTGATGACACAGTTCGCGGCCCGGCTGCGTCAGTTCGACTGACGGCACAGACTCCCATCGGAGATACGGGACAGTGGCGGGCCGGTCCGAGGCTGGTGACGAGCCGACGACCGCACCGATCACATCCCGCCTTCAGCATCAGCGCGGCATGCTCCTGAAAACCGAATCCATCTGCCGAGCCGGCGGTGGTCATGCCGTGGCGGGAGCGGTGGGCACTCCTGGATATTGTTCTGGCGGAATATACAACGGCAAGCCCATCTCCGGTCGAACTATGGGTGCCAGCGCGTAGCGCCGAGAATTAGGGCGCGCGACGGGGTGGTGGGCGAACGCCGATGGTCGCTTCGCTCCCCGGATGACCTCGGACGAGGTCGCGGGCACACCCACTAGGCTTCGTGGCGTGGCGGTACTGGAGGGCGCGCGGCGCAGGACACTGGCGTTCGGGCGCCGGGCACTCGGACTCGACGTGCCCGCGGCCGATCACACGATCGCGGTGTTGCATCGCGACGAGTCGGAGGTGCCCGGTCTCGATCGCAAGGAGCTGGCGCAGCTCGACCGGATCCGCCTGATGGGCGCGACCGGCACGGTGCTGATGGCGATCAGCGCGCTGGGCATCGGCGCGCAGCCGGTGCACCAGAACCCCACGTCCGGCGTCCGGGTGCTCGGCATCTTCGCCCGCGCCCATACCGGCTCGCTGGCCATGTGCATGACCGGCACCGTCGTCGTGGTGCTGGCCTGGCTGCTGCTGGGCCGGTTCGCGGTGGGCGGTATCGGCGGCTCACCACTGCACCGGCTGACCCGATCGCAACTCGATCGCACGCTGCTGCTGTGGCTGATCCCGCTCAGCGTCGCTCCTCCGCTGTTCAGCAACGACGTCTACTCCTATCTGGCGCAGAGCGAGATCGCCGCGCGCGGCATCGACCCCTACGAGGAAGGCCCGGTCGCGGGGCTCGGGATCGACAACGTCCTCACCAACAACGTCCCGACCATCTGGCGTGACACCCCCGCGCCCTATGGCCCGCTGTTCCTTTGGATCGGCCGCGGCATCGCCGAACTCACCGGCGACAACATCATCGCGGGCGTGTGGGTGCACCGGATCCTCGCGCTCGGCGGCGTCGCGCTGATCGTCTGGGCACTGCCCCGGCTCTCGGTGCGCTGCGGCGTCGCGCCGGTCAGCGCGCTGTGGCTCGGCGCGGCCAACCCGCTCGTGCTGTTCCATCTGGTCGGCGGCGTGCACAACGACGCGCTGATGCTCGGCCTGATGCTGGCGGGCCTGGAGTTCTGCCTGCGCGCCATCGAGGACACCCACCCGTTCGACGGCCGCGCCTATGCGCGGCTGATCGGCGGCGCGGTCATCATCACGCTGTCGTCGTCGATCAAGTTCACCTCGATCATCGCGCTCGGTTTCGTCGGCATGGCGCTGGCTCGCAGGTGGGGAGCCTCACTGCGCACGGTGGCCGTCGCGGCCGCCATGCTCGGCGCGATAGCCATCGGCACAACGCTTTTCATCAGTTCGGTGAGCGGGCTCGGCTTCGGCTGGATCTACACGCTGAACACCGCGAGCGTGGTGCGCAGCTGGATGTCGCTGCCCACGGTGCTGGGCATCATCACCGGATTCGGCGGCGTGCTGCTCGGGCTCGGCGATCACACCACCGCGCTGCTGAGCATCACCCGCCCGATCGCGGCACTGGTCGCGGGCTTCTTCACGGTGCGCATGCTGGTCGCCACCGGCACCGGGCGGCTGCATCCGGTCGGCGCGCTCGGCGTGGCGCTCGGCGCGATCGTGCTGCTTTTCCCGGTGGTGCAGCCCTGGTATCTGCTGTGGGCGATCGTCCCGATGGCCGCGTGGGCGACCAGGCCGGTGTTCCGCGTTCCGGCGGTGGCGTTCTCGGCGATCGTGAGCGTGATCCTGATGCCGCGCGGCGCCGATCTCGAGGTGTTCCAGATCGTGGGCGCCGCGATCGCCACCGTGATCGTCGGGGTGCTGTTCATCGTGATCACGCGCAATTCGCTGCCCTGGCGCGGGCAGACGGGGGTGTCGGCTCCGTCACAGGTGCCCACCTCTTACGGTGTGACATCGTGACCGAGCGTGGCGAGGGAGCCGTCTACACAGCATCACCGGGTGCGCCGGAATCGAGCGCCGGCGAGGCGGCGTCGTGACGACAGCTTCCGGGCCTGCTGTCAGCGTGGACGGCGTCGTCAAGCGGTACGACCAGATCACCGCGGTGGACGGCCTGACGTTCGAGGTGGAACCGGCGCGGGTGCTCGCGCTGCTCGGCCCGAACGGCGCGGGCAAGACCACGACGGTGGAGATGTGCGAGGGATTCGCCGCGCCGGACGCGGGCACGGTGCGCGTGCTCGGCCTGGACCCCGTCGCCGATTCCGAACGACTGCGCCCCCGCATCGGCGTCATGTTGCAGGGCGGCGGCGCGTATCCCGGTGCGCGGGCGGGCGAGATGCTCGATTTGGTGGCCGCCTACTCCGCGGACCCGCTCGACCCCGACTGGTTGCTGCGCACGCTCGGCCTCCAGGACAACCGCCGCACCCCCTACCGCCGTCTCTCCGGCGGACAACAGCAACGGCTCGCTCTCGCCTGCGCACTGGTGGGCAAGCCGGAAATCGTGTTCCTCGACGAGCCAACCGCGGGGCTGGACGCTCAGGCCCGGTTGATCGTCTGGGAGCTGATCGATGCCCTGCGCCGCGACGGGGTGACCGTCGTGCTGACCACGCACATGATGGACGAGGCCGAGCAGCTCGCCGACCAACTGGTGATCATCGACCACGGCCGCATCGTTGCCTCCGGCACCCCGGCCGAGGTCACCGCCCACGGCGCGGCCGGGCAGCTGCGCTTCTGCGCCCCGCCCAAACTGAACTTGGAACTGCTGGCCAACGCCCTGCCCGAAGGCTTCACGCCCCGGGAGACCACGCCGGGCACCTATCTGGTGGAGGGCGAGATCAATCCGCAAGTGCTCGCCACCGTCACCGCGTGGTGCGCGCGGATGGACGTGCTGGCCACCGACATCCGGATCGACCAGCGCCGCCTCGAGGACGTCTTCCTCGAACTGACCGGACGGGACCTGCGCGGATGAGCGAGCACGACCGGACCGCCAACCGTTTCGCGCCGGGCACTTTCGCTCCCGCCCCGCGTCCGAGCACCCGCGCCGCGATGCTGCTCGCGCAGACCAGGCTCGAACTGATCCTGTTGCTGCGCAACGGCGAACAACTGCTGCTGACCATGTTCATCCCGATCACCCTGCTGGTCGGCCTCAGCCTGCTGCCGTTCGGCGACCTCGGCGCGGACCGGGTGGACAAGATCGTGCCCGCGGTGATGATGGTGGCCGTCATGTCCACCGCGTTCACCGGTCAGGCCATCGCGGTCGGCTTCGACCGCCGCTACGGCGCGCTCAAGCGGCTCGGCGCGACGGCGCTGCCGCGCTGGGGCGTCATCGCGGGCAAGTGCGCGGCGGTGCTCATCGTGGTCGTGCTGCAAGCCGTGCTGCTCGGCCTCATCGGCTTCGCGCTGGGCTGGCGGCCGGAACCGCTCGGGTTGCTGCTGGGCGCGGCGGTGATCGCGCTCGGCACCGCGACGTTCGCGGCGATGGGCCTGCTGCTGGGCGGCACTCTCAAGGCCGAGGTGGTGCTCGCGCTGGCGAACATCCTGTGGTTCGTCATGCTCGGCGTCGCCAGCATCGTGTTCGCCTCCGACGACCTGCCCACGGTGGTGAGCGTACTGGCCAGGCTGGTGCCCTCGGGGGCGTTGGCCGAAGCGCTGGAGAGCGCGATGCACACCAGCGTCGACTGGTTCGGGATCGCCGTGCTCGCGGTGTGGGGCGCGGTGTCGGGCGTCGCGGCCACCCGCCTGTTCCGCTTCCACTGAGCTTCAACGACGAAATGTAGTAGACCGGATGAAACCGCCGGATCCGGCCCGGCTACCATTTTCGACGTGCTGTATCGCGCGTTCTTGCGACTCGTCGACAAGCTGCCGCTGCCCTCCTCGCGGGTGCAGCGCCTGATCGCGCTCGCGGTCATCCTCTCCCAGGCGGGCATTTCGGTGACCGGCGCGGTCGTGCGCGTCACCGCGTCCGGGCTGGGCTGCCCGACCTGGCCGCAGTGCTTCCCCGGTAGTTTCACGCCGGTCGCGGTGTCGGAGGTCCCGGCCATCCACCAGGCGGTCGAGTTCTCCAACCGGCTGCTCACTTTCGTGGTCACGCTGTGCGCGGCGGCGATCGTGCTGGCCGTGACCCGGGCGCGCCGCCGCCGCGAGGTGCTGGTGTACGCGTGGCTGATGCCCGGTGGCACCGTCGTGCAGGCGGTCATCGGCGGCATCACGGTGCGCACCGGACTGCTGTGGTGGACCGTGTCGACGCACCTGCTCGCGTCCATGGTGATGGTGTGGCTCGCGGTGGTGCTGTACGCGAAGATCGGTGAACCCGACGACGGCATCGACACCGTGCAGGCTCCCGCGCCGCTGCGCTGGCTGACCGCGCTGGCGGGGGTCGCGCTCGCGGCGGTCCTGGTCGCGGGCACCCTGGTGACCGCCGCAGGCCCGCACGCGGGCGACAAGAGCATCGAACGTCCCGTAGAGCGGTTGCAGGTGGAGATCGTCACCCTGGTGCATCTGCACTCGCAACTGCTCGTCGGCTACCTCGCTCTGCTGATCGGCTTGGCCTTCGGTTTGTTCGCGGTCGGTATCACACCCGCCGTGCGCACCCGCCTCTTCGTGCTGCTGGGACTGGTGTGCGCACAGGGTTTGGTCGGCATCGTGCAGTACTTCACCGACGTCCCTGCGGCGCTGGTCGTCGTGCACGTGGGCGGGGCCGCGGCGTGCACCGCCGCCACCGCCGCATTGTGGGCTTCGCTGCGCACCCGGGAACGGGTCGTCGCCCCGAAGCCGGACCCCGCGGCACAGGCCGCCTGACGAAAACTGCGCGAACTGTGATCGTCCAGCGGGGAGCGAGCCGGGGTGATTCGGGGGCGGTGACCTCGGACGCCGCCCACTCCGCGGGTCCTCCGGCGAGACGGGCCGCACGCTGGACGCCGCACCACAACCGCGACTGCGAGCGGTGAGTTCGCCGGCAGGCCTGACCGGTCAGTGAACTGCATCACCTACTGTTATTTCTCGGCGGTCGGCAGCGTCTCGTGGGCATGACGGAGCACAACAGCACCAGCTTCAAGGTCGTGGTCATCGGCGGCGGCTATGCCGGCGCCGTGGCAGCCAATCGACTGCGACAGCGCGACGACGTCGAGATCACCGTGGTCAACTCTCGCCCGACCTTCGTCCAACGACTGCGGCTGCATCAATTCGTGGCCGGTACCGGAGAGGCCGAGGCGGACTACGGCCCGCTGCTCGGCGACGGTGTGCGCCTGGTCGTCGATGACGCCACCCACATCGATACCGCCTCGCGGACCGTAGAGCTGGCATCGGGCCGCGCACTGGACTACGACTATGTCGTCTACGCGGTCGGCAGCACCGCGGCCCCGCCCACCACAGTGCCGGGAGCGGTCGAATTCGCCTACCCCATAGCGGAACTGGAGCACGCTCACCGCCTGCGGGCCGCCATCGAAGAGCTGCCGACGCAGGCCCCGATCACCGTGGTCGGTGGCGGGCTCACCGGGATCGAAACAGCGTCCGAACTGGCCGAACAGGGGCGCGCCGTCACACTGATATGCGGCGATCGATTGGCTCCGAGTTTCTCGGTGCGGGCGCGACGGGTGGTGGCCCGGTGGATGGCCCGCAACAGCGTCGATGTGCTCGAGAATGTGCGGGTGGCCGAGGTCCTGCGGGAGTCGATCGTCTTGTCCGACGGCTGCGTGGCGCCGAGCGCGGTCACCATCTGGACCGCCGGGTTCGGTGTGCCGGAGCTGGCCACACGCAGCGGCCTGCACACCGACGCTCTCGGGCGGCTCCTCACCGACGAGACCCTGACCAGCGTCGACGACAACCGTATCGTCGCGGCCGGGGACGCCGCCGCCCCGTCGAACCAGCCGCTGCGCATGAGCTGCCAAGCCGCCGGGCCGCTCGGCGCTCACGCCGCCGACACGGTGCTGGCCCGCATCGCAGGCACTGCGCCCGCGGCACTGGACATGGCGTTCCTCGGATCCAACGTCAGCCTCGGCCGCCGCGCGGGCGTCGTGCAGCTCGCGCACAAGGACGACACACCCATGAACGCCCATATCTCCGGCCGCATCGGCGCGCCGATCAAGGAGACGGCTACCAAGTGGACGCTGTGGGGAATTCGATGGGAAGCCCGCAAGCCCGGCTCGCTGTTCTGGCTCAAGGGCGGCAGGCGGCTCCCGCTGTCCGATTCGGAGATGGCGGCCAACTCGTGAGCACTACCGATGAGCATGCCGAGCGGTTCACCCTGTTGCGGCCGTTGCTGTTCACGATCGCCTACGAAATCCTCGGCTCGGCGACCGAATCCGACGACGTGCTGCAGGACAGCTACCTGCGGTGGGCCCAGGTGGACCTTGCGACGGTGCGGGACACCAAATCGTATCTCGCGCAGGTGGTGACCCGGCAGGCGCTCAGCGCGCTGCGGCTCAGCGCTCGCCGCCGCGAGGAATACATCGGACCATGGTTGCCCGAGCCGCTGCTGCTCACCGAGCACGATGCCGCGGGTGATCTGGTTCTCGCCGAGTCGGTTTCGATGGGGATGCTCGTGCTGCTGGAATCGCTCACCCCGGATGAACGCGCGGTGTTCGTGCTGCGCGAAGTATTCGCCTTCGGTTACGACGATATCGCCGCACCGGTCGGCAAATCCGCGGCGGCTGTGCGTCAAATGGCCTACCGCGCCCGCGAATACGTCCGGTCGCGACGCAACCGGTTCGGGCCGTACGACAGCGCCCGCATCGCCGAACTCACCGAGAAATTCATGACGGCGGCGACCACTGGTGACCTGGCGGGCCTGCTGTCGATGCTCGCGCCGAATGTCACTTGGACCACCGACAGCGGCGGCAAGATCACCGCGGTACGCCAGTTGGTGATGACCGGCGCCGAGCAAGTTGCCACGATTCTGCTGAACCTGCTGCAAGCAGTGCACCGCAGGCCCGGCATGCGGATCGAGCCGGTGAACTGCAACAGCGAGCCCGCGGTCGCCATCTACACCGGCGACCATCTGGAGGCCGTTCTCGTGCTGGACATCGTCGACGACGTGATCGTCAACGGCTACGGCATCCGTAACCCCGACAAACTCGCCGCCCTCGCCATCGCGCGCACCATCACCCGCGATCCCGGCCGGGCGTGAGACCCGCGTTACCGCACCACGCTTCGAGCGGCCGGCTCGCCCGACCCATCCGACCTCGCCAGGAGTGACCGACCATGTCAACCACCATCGAATTCGCCGACCTGACCGGCGACTTCGTCATCGATACCGCCCGCACACGAATCGGCTTCATCGCCCGGCACACCATGGCCACCCGGGTGCGCGGGAGTTTCGGGGAATTCGACGGCAGCGCGCATCTGCACTTCGGCGACCCCTCGAAGTCCAGCGGCGGGCTGCGGATCCAGGCCGCGAGCATCGACACCCGCAACCGGCGGCGCGATGATCTGCTGGGCAGAAAGTTCCTCGGCGCCGATGACCACCCGACCATCACCTTCGCCCTGACCGGAGTTGCGCGGGTCGACGAGACCACAGTCCAGGTCACCGGCGACCTGACCATCCGCGGTGTCACCAAGCCGGTGACCGTCGACTTCGAACTGGCCGGCGTGCGGAACGACCCGAACGGCGCCCTCCGAGTCGGCTTCACCGGCGCAACCACGATCAACCGCAAGGACTGGGGGGTGCACTGGAAGGCGGCCGCGGGCATGGTCGCTCCGAAGGTGACGCTGGAGTTCGACCTCGCGGTGATCCGGCAGTCCTGATATCGGCAATATTCTGAAAGCCGAGCCCGTCGCTCTTGGGTGATTCGACGCCCGAGGGCAACGGGCTCGAACCACCTGCGAGAACGGCAAGGACATCATGACCGATTACACGCTGCGCCCGATCGGGCACGTCGAATCCGTGCTGACCGACCCCGCCACCGCTCCCCGCCAACCCGATGAAGGAGCCCCGCCGGCCTGGCTGGTCATCGATGACCGATATGCCCCCGCCCTCGACGGACTCGCCGCCGGCATGGACATCTTGGTATTGACCTGGCTCGATCGTGCCGACCGCGAAACACTCACCATCCACCCGCGTGGTGACGCGACTCGCGCGACCACCGGCGTCTTCGTCACCCGCGCCCCACATCGGCCCAATCCGATCGGTCTGCACAGCGTCCATGTCCTGGCCGTCACCGGAACCCGCATCCACGTCCGCAACCTCGAAGCTGTGCACGGCACACCGATCCTCGATCTCAAACCTGTTCTCACCGAGGACCGTTGACCGCTGTGGACGAGCCGTGGGGGGGGGGGGGGGGGCGGGGGCGGGGGGGGGGGGGGGGGGGGGGGGGGGGGCGGCGGGCGGGGGGCGGGGGGGGGGGGGGGGCGGGGGGGCGGGGGGGGGGGGGTGGGGGGTGGGGTGGTTGGGGGGGGAGGGG
>NZ_JBIUCG010000030.1:0-43559 GCF_044548645.1 Nocardia sp. NPDC051929
ACGATCCATATCGCTGCGATCAATCAGTGGCTGCGACACGGGTGAGGACGGGGCCCAACAGCCCGCCCTCCCCACTTCGAAACACTCCCTAGCCGGGCGGGGTCGGTGAGGGCGGTTCTGTCGGCGGTGATCGACACGGTGTGGTGCTCGCTTCCCATGAGGGTGTTCAGGCCTGGGTAGCGTACGTGGTTGCTGCGGTCATGCCGCACCCGCTGTGGCTGCCGTGATGATGGCGCGGTCCGAGCCGCGCGAGCAGATAGACACCCGAGAGCCGTACGTCAATCTTGTCGGAGGAGAGTTGTTCAGCCGCCAGCCGAAAGCGATCGGTGACCGCCGTCTGCTGCGATAAGGAGTACTGGTTGTTCGTCGCGCCGAGCGTCGCCACTGTCGTTGCCATGGCCGCTACTTTCGTCCAGCCCGACCAATGGAACACCCTGCCCACCGCGAAGACTGACCCGGTGCGGGCGGATCGTTCTCCGGCGGGGCGGGCGGGTCTGGCGGAATCGGCGTGCCCCCCGTGCTCATTCGTCATCCCTCTGAAGTGTTTGTCTCACTACAGCAGTCGGGACACTCGCCGACGGCACCGCATCGGCAAGAACGCTAGGCCCGTCAACGCTGCTTCCGAGCGACATTCAGTGCGCGCATAGGCGCATACTTCGGGGGCTTTGCCGCGCGGGTTACCCGGCCGCAGATGTAGTCCGATGTAGATCTGGCCGGTGCCCCACATAGTGTGAGTGGGGCAAACGCACCAAACGTAGTTTGCGGCTTCTACCTGGCATTCGATCTGTGGGCGCAGAGGGGATCGAACCCCCGACCGCTGGTGTGTAAAACCAGAGCTCTACCGCTGAGCTATACGCCCGTGCCGTTACCGGCGGCTTATGAATCTAGCGCGGCGAGCGCTTTCTCCCAAGCCGCCTGGTCACGGGGTTCTCCGGGGCCGTTCATCTCGGCGAAGCGGATGTAGCCCTCGCGGTCGACGACGAAGGTGCCTCGGTTCGGGTAGCCCGATTTCTCGTTGAAGACGCCGTAGGCCTGGGCCACCGCGCCGTGCGGCCAGAAGTCCGACAGCAGGGGGAAGATGTAGCCCTGCTCGGCGGCCCAGATCTTGTGCGTTGGCGGCGGGCCGACCGAGATCGCGAGGATTTCCGCGTTGTCGTTCTGGAACTTGGGCAGCTCGTCGCGCACCTTGCACAGCTCACCCTGGCAGATGCCGGTGAAGGCGAGCGGGTAGAACACGATCAGGACGTTCTTCTTGCCCCGGTAAGCCGACAGGGTGACTTCCTGGTTGTTCTGGTCCTTCAGCGTGAAATCCGGCGCGACAGTGCCAACCTCTAGCGGCATAGCGAATCCTCCATCGTGTCGGGTCTCCACCGGGTGGGCGTGCGACACCACCCTGGTGGAAACCATAGCGCGGTGGCTCAACGCTGCTTCGAGGGCGCCTTGGGCTGCACGAGTCTGCTTCCGGTCCACGAGCCGAGGCTGATCGCCGAGGTCTGGGTCAGACCTGCGGTCGGTGCGGATTCGGCGATTTCGCTCGGCTCGACATGGCCGGGTTGTCCAGTCTTGGGGGTGAGTACCCAGACGAAACCGTCGTCGGCGAGCGGGGCGATGGCGTCCATCAGGGCGTCGACCAGATCACCGTCCCCATCCCGCCACCACAGCAGCACGACGTCGATCACCTCGTCGGAGTCCTCGTCGACGAGTTCACCGCCGATCGCTTCCTCGACATCGGCCCTCAGGTCGTCGTCGACGTCCTCGTCCCAGCCCAATTCCTGGACAACCAAGCCGTGTGAGATGCCAAGCTTCTGAGCGTAGTTCTGCGCGTCCGCCGCGGCGACCACGGTGGCGTCCTCCTCAACTCCCGACAGTAGGTAGTTGCAAGCGAACATGGTTATGGGCTTCAGCGCAAGCCGATCCGGCGAAATAGCTACCGAATGTCGCGTTGCGATGGTGTGTCAAGGGCTTTCTCAGCGCTTCGGACACGAGTCGCGGACGGCGTTGCGCGCGTCGTTGACGCGCTTGCTGGCGTCGTTGAGCGCCGCGACCGGGGCGGTGTAGGTCATCTTGCGCGTCTCGGCGGCCAGTGCGCGGGCGGCGTTCACGTATTCGGTGAACAGCGGCACCAGGTCCGCGGGTAGCGACTCCTTGGCGGAGTTCACGCCGCTTTCCACCTTGTTCGCGGCGTCCTCGAGAGTCTGCGCCGCCGAGTCGCGCTTTGCGACGTAGTCCGGTGCGTTCGCATCGTGCGCGTCGACGAAATCGTTGTACTTGCTGACGCCCGCTCCGGTGATGGTGGGGAACTGACCGCAGTTGTCGGAGATGGCCTTGGCCTGCGCGGCGGCGCGCCTGGATGAGGTCGCCGCCGCCGACGAGGACGCTGCCTCGGTCTTGTATGCCGCCAGATCGCTCGCGTTCGGACCCGCCACGCCTTCCACGCGGTTGGCGCACCCCGCGACGACCAATCCGACGGCGACCGCGCCGGTGGCGCACACCATTCCGAACCCGCGTGGGTTCAGCAGCTTCATCGTCCTCCCGCTCCTCAGGGCTGCCACGCTCGACATGCTCACCTTGCCTGTCGAACGGTACTGGATTTCCGGCTGACATGATGATTTGGGACGCGTCATCGGCAAGGATGGATGGTGCGCCCGAACCTTTCGTGAACGGGGGGTCCGCCAACCAGCGAACCCGCCCGGGGATACCGACGCCATCAGCATGTCCACCCCTGTACGAGGAGCAGATTTGACCGACCTGATCCACTCTTCCGCACCGGCGAAATCCGCTGGTACCAGCTCCGCTCCCGCGCCCGCCGCGAGCCGCGATCCGAACGGGTCGCACGCGCCGCAGCCGGCCGGACGGGTGCGGGTGATCCGCGAAGGGGTGGCGTCCTACCTACCGGACATCGACCCGGAGGAAACCAGCGAATGGCTCGAGTCGTTCGATGAGATGCTCGACCGGGAGGGTCCCGGCCGTGCGCGTTACCTCATGCTCCGTCTGTTGGAGCGGGCCGGTGAACGTCGGGTCGCCATCCCGTCCTTGACCTCCACCGACTACGTCAACACCATTCCCACCGAGAACGAGCCGTGGTTCCCCGGCGACGAGGAGGTGGAGCGCCGCTTCCGCGCGTGGATCCGCTGGAACGCCGCGATCATGGTGCATCGCGCCCAGCGCCCCGGCATCGGCGTCGGCGGCCACATCTCGACCTACGCGTCCTCGGCGGCGCTCTACGAAGTCGGCTTCAACCACTTCTTCCGCGGCAAGGACCATCAGGGCGGCGGCGACTCGATCTTCATCCAGGGCCACGCCTCGCCGGGCATCTACGCCCGCGCGTTCCTCGAGGGCAGGCTGTCGACCGATCAGCTCGACGGGTTCCGTCAGGAGTACAGCAACGGCGGCCCCGGCCACGGGCTGCCGTCCTACCCGCACCCGCGCCTGCTGAACAACTTCTGGGAGTTCCCCACGGTGTCCATGGGCCTGGGCCCGATGAACGCCATCTACCAGGCGCGCTTCAATCACTACCTGCACGATCGCGGTATCAAGGACACCTCCGACCAGCACGTGTGGGCGTTCCTCGGCGACGGCGAGATGGACGAGCCGGAGTCGCGCGGTCTCGCGCACGTCGCTGCCATGGAGGGTCTGGACAACCTGACCTTCGTGGTCAACTGCAATCTGCAGCGCCTGGACGGCCCGGTGCGCGGCAACGGCAAGATCATCCAGGAGCTGGAGTCGTTCTTCCGCGGCGCGGGCTGGAACGTCATCAAGGTGATCTGGGGGCGGGAGTGGGACGCGCTGCTCGGCGCCGACCGCGACGGTGCGCTGGTGAACCTGATGAACAGCACCCCCGACGGTGACTACCAGACCTACAAGGCCAACGACGGCGCGTACGTCCGCGACCACTTCTTCGGGCGTGACCCGCGCACGAAGGCGCTGGTGCAGGACTTGTCCGACCAGGAGATCTGGAACCTCAAGCGCGGCGGCCACGACTACCGCAAGGTGTACGCCGCCTACGCGGCGGCGATGGCGCACAAGGGCCAGCCGACGGTGATCCTGGCCAAGACCATCAAGGGCTACACCCTCGGCAAGCACTTCGAGGGCCGCAACGCCACGCACCAGATGAAGAAGCTGACCCTGCAGGATCTCAAGGACTTCCGCGACCTGCAGCGGATCCCGATCAGCGACGCCGAGTTGGAGAAGGATCCGTACCTGCCGCCGTACTACCACCCCGGTATGGAGGCCCGCGAGGTCCAGTACATGCTCGACCGGCGCAAGGCGCTCGGCGGGTTCCTGCCCGAGCGGCGCGCCGCGGCCAAGCCGCTGAAGCTGCCCGGCGACGAGGCCTACCGCTCGGTCCGCAAGGGTTCGGGCAAGCAGAACGTCGCCACCACGATGGCCCTGGTGCGGCTGATGAAGGAGCTGCTGCGGGACAAGGAGATCGGCAAGCGGATCGTCCCGATCATCCCCGACGAGGCCCGCACCTTCGGTATGGACTCGTGGTTCCCTTCGTTGAAGATCTACAACCGCAATGGGCAGTTGTACACATCCGTCGACGCGGAATTGATGCTTGCCTACAAAGAGAGCACCGTCGGGCAGATCCTGCACGAGGGCATCAACGAGGCGGGGTCGACGGCGTCGTTCACCGCGGCGGGCACCTCGTACGCCACGCACGGCGAGCCGATGATCCCGCTGTACATCTTCTACTCGATGTTCGGCTTCCAGCGCACCGGCGACGGACTGTGGGCGGCCGCCGACCAGCTCGCGCGCGGGTTCGTGCTCGGCGCGACCGCAGGACGCACCACGCTGACCGGTGAGGGCCTCCAGCACAACGACGGGCACTCGCTGCTGCTGGCCTCGACCAACCCGGCCGTGGTGACCTACGACCCGGCGTTCGCGTTCGAGATCGCCCACATCGTGCGCGACGGCCTGCGCCGCATGTACGGCGGCGGCACCCCGCCGCAGGGCTCCGCGCCGCTGCCCGGCACCCATCCGCACGGCAGCCCCACCGAGTTCGGCGGTGAGGACGTCTTCTACTACATCACCCTCTACAACGAGCCGTACCCGCAGCCTGCCGAGCCGGAGGACCTCGACGTCGCGGGGCTGCTCAAGGGCATCTACCTGTACAAGCGCGGGGGTGAGGGCGCGGTGCGCGCCCAGATCCTGGTCTCCGGCGTCACCGTTCCGGACGGCCTGCGCGCGCAGGCGCTGCTCGCGCAGGAGTGGGGCGTGCAGGCGGACGTGTGGTCGGTCACCTCGTGGGGCGAACTCCGTAAGGAGGCGCTCGACAAGGAGATCGCCGCGCTGCGCGACCCGGGCGCCGAGCCCGGGGTTCCGTACGTCACCGAGGCGCTGTCGCGGGTCGACGGCCCGTACGTGGCCGCGACCGACTGGATGCGCGCGGTGCCCGACCAGGTCCGCAAGTGGGTGCCCGGCGACTTCACCACGCTCGGCACGGACGGTTTCGGCTTCTCCGACACCCGCCCGGCCGCGCGGCGGGTGTTCAACGTCGACGCGCAGTCCATCGTGGTCGCCGCGCTGGCCGGACTCGGCCGGATCGGCAAGCTCGACCCGGCCAAGGCCGCGGAGGCGGCGGCGAAATACGGCATCGCCGACGTGGACGCCGCGCCGAAGGCGGCGGTGAGTTCGGACGAAGACCTCGCATAGCGGAATATTGGATGGTGGACCGTAAACCGCCGCGGCCGCGACGGATCTCCGAGGGCTCTTCCGAGCACGAGGTGTATCTGCCGACGGGCGCGCTCTCCCCGAACCGGCAGACCCGCGACCCCCTTCCGGACACGCTGCTCAAACGCGTGAAGCAGTTCTCCGGCCGCCTCTCCACGGAGGCGGTGGGGTCGATGCAGGATCGGTTGCCGTTCTTCGCCGATCTGGACGCCGCGCAGCGGGCGGGCGTGCAGATGCTGGTGCAGACCGCGGTGGTGAACTTCCTGGAATGGCTCCAGGACCCGGACAGCGACATCCGTTTCAGCCTGGACGCCTTCCAGGTGATCCCGCAGGATCTGGCGCGGCGGTTGACGCTGCGCCAGACCGTGGACATGGTGCGTGTCGCCATGGAGTTCTTCGAGCAGTGGCTGCCCGCGCTCGCGCGCAACGACCGGCAGCTGGTGGCGCTGACCGAGGCGGTGCTGCGTTACGGGCGTGAGCTCGGCTTCGCAGCCGCCTCGGTGTACGCCAGCGCCGCCGAGTCGCGCGGCGCGTGGGACACCCGGTTGGAGGCGCTCGTCGTCGACGCCGTGGTGCGCGGCGACACCGGCCCGGACATGCTCTCCCGGGCCGCGACGCTGAACTGGGACGCCACCGCACCGGCGACGGTGCTGGTGGGCACGCCGCCCGGGGAGCAGGGTGTCTCGTCGGTGGGGGCGGTGCATTCCATCGCGGCGCGGCACGGGCGGGCCGCGCTCGCGGTGGTGCAGGGCACCAGGTTGGTGATGGTGGTCTCCGGGCATCTGGGGGAGACCGCTCAGATCTCACCGTTCCTGGCCGACCTGCTCGCGGAGGTGTTCTCCGATGGTCCGGTGGTGATCGGTCCGACCACCCGCACGCTGGGAGCGGCACACGCCAGCGCGTTGGAAGCGCTGGCCGGGATGGAGGCCGTGGTGGGTTGGCGGGGGGCGCCGCGACCGGTGCACGCGGCGGAATTGCTGCCGGAGCGCGCTTTGTTGGGTGATCGAGCTGCGATCGACGCGCTGAACGAGTACCTTGTCCTACCGTTGGCTGCGGCGGGGTCGTCGCTGGCGGACACGCTCGATGCCTATCTGGATTGCGGTGGAGCGGTCGAGACGTGTGCGCGTCAGCTGTACGTCCATCCAAATACGGTTCGGTATCGCCTCAAGCGAATCGCCGAGATCACCGGCCGGGATCCGATGAATCCACGGGACGCGTACGTCCTCCGGATCGCCGCGACAGTGGGTCGTTTGACACGAACCCGTAACGAATCGTCAACTCCTGTCCCAGAAGTCACTTCGATCGCGTTGGGCCCCGAGGGCTTGTAACGCATCGGCGGAATCGGTCGATTCGGACAGCCCACGTGGTCTTTTGTGGAACCCCCACAAAACCGCTTCCGAAGCTTCATCCGCGTCGACATCTCGTGCGGCCCGCCTCACAGTGTTTTCTTAGAGGCGTGATCGCGTTGTTCGCCCCTGGACAGGGCTCTCAGACACCCGGCATGCTCGCGCCTTGGCTCGACCTTCCCGGCGCGAACGAGCGCCTCACGCTGTGGTCCAAGGCTTCCGGCCTGGACCTGGTCCGTCTCGGCACCACCGCGACGGCCGAGGAGATCACCGACACCGCGGTCACCCAGCCGTTGGTGGTCGCCGCCGCGCTACTCGCGTTCGCGGAGATCTCCCAGGACGAGCTGCCCGCCGCTACCATCGTCGCCGGGCATTCGGTCGGTGAACTCGCCGCCGCCGCGGTCGCCGGAGTCATCTCCGCCGACGACGCGGTCCGGTTGGCCGCGATCCGCGGCGCGGAGATGGCCAAGGCGTGCGCACTGGAACCGACCGGTATGTCCGCGGTGCTCGGCGGCGATGAGGCCGCCGTGCTCGAACGGCTCACCGAACTCGACCTCGTCCCGGCCAACCGCAACGCGGTGGGCCAGATCGTGGCCGCGGGTCGGTTGGACGCTCTCGCCGAGCTCGCCGCGAACCCTCCGGAGAAGGCCAGGGTTCGGGCGCTGCCCGTCGCGGGCGCGTTCCACACGGCGTTCATGGCGCCCGCGCAGGATGCTGTGACCGACGCCATAACGAAGATCACGCCGAACGAGCCGACCAGAACCTTGCTCTCGAACTTCGACGGCAAGCCGGTCGTGTCCGGACAGGACGCGATCGACAAGCTCGCCGCGCAGGTCACCCGGCCTGTTCGCTGGGATCTGTGCACCGAGACCGTCCGGCAGGCCGCCGTTTCGGCGGTGGCGGAACTGCCGCCGGCGGGCACCCTCGTCGGCATTGCCAAGAGGGAGCTGAAGGGCACGCCCACGCTGGCCCTGAAGACCCCGCAAGACCTCCCCGCGTTGGCTGAGCTGACCGTGTCCGGCTAGCTTTCCTCCGCGACCATGCATCACATGATGCGAGGTCGTGACCGAGAGGCGGTAACTATTACCGCGCTCGATCCGAAAAAAACCAGTAGAGCCCTACAAAGTATCAAGAAGGGAGCCACGAAGTGGCCGCTCTGACCCAGGAACAAATCGTCGAGGAACTCGGCAAGATCATCGAAGAGGTGACCGGCATCGAGCCCTCCGAAGTGACGATCGAGAAGTCCTTCGTCGATGACCTGGACATCGACTCGCTGTCCATGGTCGAGATCGCGGTTCAGACCGAGGACAAGTACGGCGTGAAGATCCCCGACGAGGATCTGGCCAGCCTGAAGACCGTTGGCGACGCCGTCAACTACATCCAGAAGCTCGAGGCCGAGAACGCTGAGGCGGCGGCCGAGCTCAAGGCCAAGTTCGACAACGCCGAGTAGGGCCGAAACTGTGACCACTCCTTCCACCTTGAACGGGAACTTCCCCAACGTCGTCGTAACCAGCCTTGCGGCGACCACGTCGATCGCGGGTGACGTCGATGCGACGTGGAAGGGACTCCTCAACGGCGAGAGCGGCATCGACGTTCTCGAGGATTCCTTCGTCGAGGAATACGACCTTCCGGTCCGCATCGGCGGTCACCTGAAGGTCCGGCCGGACACCCTGCTGACCCGGGTCGAATGTCGGCGCATGGCCTACGTCGAGCAGCTCGCGACCGTGCTCGGTCGCGAGGTCTGGCGGAACGCGGGCAGCCCGGAAGTCGACCCGGAGCGGCTGGGTGTGGCCATCGGCACGGGATTGGGAGGCGGCGACGCCCTCATCGATTCCGTGGACAAGCTGAAGAACGGCGGCTACCGCAAGATTTCGCCGTTGGCTGTGCAGATGGTCATGCCGAACGGCCCCTCGGCCGTTGTCGGCCTCGAATTGAAGGCCAGGGCAGGAGTGGTCACTCCGGTCTCGGCGTGCTCGTCCGGCTCCGAGGCCATCGCCAACGCCTGGCGGATGATCGTCATGGGTGACGCGGACATGGTCGTCACCGGTGGCGTCGAGGGCTTCATCGACGCGGTGCCCATCGCGGCGTTCACCATGATGCGCGCCATGAGCACCCGCAACGAGGACCCGAAGGGCGCCTCGCGTCCCTTCGACAAGGATCGCGACGGCTTCGTCTTCGGCGAGGCGGGCGCGCTGATGGTCATCGAGACCGAGGAGCACGCGAAGGCTCGGGGCGCGACCATCCACGCCCGCCTGCTCGGCGCAGGCATCACCTCCGACGGCTTCCACCTCGTCGCCCCCGACCCGACGGGTGACGGCGCCGCGCGGGCGATGACCAGGGCGATGCAGTCCGCTGGTCTGACCAAGAAGGACATCACGCACATCAACGCGCACGCGACCGCGACGCCGATCGGTGACACCGCCGAGGCGAACGCGATCAACAAAGCCGTGGGCAGCCACGCCTCGGTGTACGCGCCGAAGTCGGCGCTCGGCCACTCGATCGGCGCCGTCGGCGCCCTGGAGTCCGTGCTGACCGTGCTCTCCATCCGCGACGGCATCGTTCCGCCGACGCTGAACCTGGAGAACCAGGACCCGGAGATCGACCTCGACGTGGTGAAGGGCGAAGCCCGACGCCAGGAGATCGAGTACGCGATCAACAATTCCTTCGGATTCGGTGGGCACAACGTAGCGCTCGCCTTCGGTCGGGCATAGCCGCGCGATCGACTGCACAACGATTCCGGCGGGGCCGGCCATCTGACGTGGTCGGCCCCGCCGCGTTTCGCCATACGCAGCCGCGGCAGCGGCGCACTTATCGAGGTCAGGAGACAACGCGATGACAATCATCGCTCCCGCGTTGCATCAGGAGACGACGACCGACCCGCGCGATCCGCTCGGCCGGCTCCAGCGTTTCTTCGATCCCGGCACCATTCTTCCGCTACACCCGCGCGACAAGTCCGGCGTGCTCGCCGCCATCGGCGAGGTGGACGGCGTCCGCACCGTGGCCTACTGCTCCGACGCCACCGTCATGGGCGGCGCGATGGGCGTGGAGGGCTGCAAGCACATCGTCGACGCCATCGACACCGCCATCGACTCCGGTGTCCCCGTGGTCGGCCTGTGGCACTCCGGTGGCGCTCGCCTGGCCGAGGGCGTCGAGGCGCTGCACGCGGTCGGTCTGGTCTTCGAGGCCATGGTCCGCGCGTCCGGCCTGGTCCCGCAGATCTCCGTGGTGCTCGGCTTCGCGGCCGGTGGCGCCGCCTACGGCCCGGCGCTGACCGACATCGTGATCATGGCTCCGGAAGGCCGCGTCTTCGTGACCGGCCCGGACGTGGTGCGCAGCGTGACCGGCGAGCAGGTCGACATGGCCACCCTCGGCGGGCCGGAGACGCACGGTAAGAAGTCCGGCGTCACCCACATCGTGGCCGCCGACGAGTCCGACGCGCTGCACCGCGCTCGCCGCTTGGTGTCGATGTTCGCCGAGCAGGGCGAATTCGACTTGGTCGCGGCCGAGCACGGCGACGTCGACCTGAAGGCGATGCTGCCGGAGTCGGCGAAGCGCGCCTACGACGTGAAGCCGATCATCAACGAGCTGCTCGACAACGTCGACGGCGAGTCGTCGTTCGAGGAATTGCAGGGAGGGTACGCCCGCAGCATCGTCACCGGTCTGGGCCGTCTCGGTGGGCGCACCGTCGGTGTGCTGGCGAACAACCCGATCCGTCTCGGCGGCTGCCTGAACTCCGAGAGCGCGGAGAAAGCGGCGCGTTTCGTGCGGCTGTGCGACGCGTTCGGCATTCCGCTGATCGTGGTCACCGACGTTCCGGGTTACCTGCCCGGCGTCGGCCAGGAGTGGGAAGGCGTCGTCCGGCGCGGCGCGAAGCTGCTGCACGCGTTCGCCGAGGCGCGCGTTCCGCGGGTCACGCTGGTCACCCGGAAGATCTACGGTGGCGCCTACATCGCGATGAACGCCCGCTCGCTCGGCGCGACGGCGGTCTACGCGTGGCCGGGCTCGGAGGTGGCCGTCATGGGCGCCAAGGCCGCGGTCGGCATCCTGCACAAGAAGGCCCTCGCGGCCGCGCCGGAGGAGGAGCGCGAGGCGCTGCACGAGCGGCTCACCGCCGAACACGAGCGCATCGCGGGCGGCGTGGAGCGCGCTATCGCCATCGGTGTCGTCGACCAGGTCATCGACCCGGCGAAGACCCGCAGCATTATCGCGGCGGCGCTCGCCGCGGCCCCGGCCCGCGCCAGCCACCACAAGAACATTCCGCTCTGATCTACGCACCGAAGCGGGCTCCGGTATTCCCGGGGCCCGCTTCGCGTTTTCCGGATTTCGCACCGACGGGCTCGTGCGGCGCTGTGGAGTCGGTTGTTTGGTGTGTCGCACGCAGTTCGAGCGGGTGAGGTCGTGAAGTCTCACGGGGCGGGAGCGGCTCGGTGGTCGGTAGCATCGGGAGGTGCGCTACGAAGAACTGGCCGACGTGCCGTGCTCGATCACGCGCCCGCTCGTGATCTTCGGTGATCGCTGGACGCTGCTGATCCTCAAGTCCTGCTTCTCCGGGATCCGGCGGTTCAACGCCTTCCAGAGCGCACTGGGCATCTCGCGCAGCAGGTTGCAGGATCGGCTGGACCGGCTGATCGAGCACGGCATCCTCGTCAAGCAGAAGGCCGCCGTGGGTGCGCACGAGGAGTACCGCCTCACCCCCAAGGGGCACGACATCTACCCGATTCTGCTGGCCATCCGTGATTGGGGCGATGCTTACATGGCGCCGGAAGGGCCTCCGGTGCGTTACGCCCATCACGAGTGCGCGGGCGAGGCCCACGTCCGGCTCGAATGCGATTCGTGCGGAGCCGAACTCACCGCACGCGATGTCACCCCGAAGCCGGGACCGGGCTTGCTGGGCGTCACCGGCGCCGAGGCGACCGCGGGTAGCGCGCGCTGACGCCCTCGGGTGTCAGTCGGCGAACCAGGTGGCGACTTCGTCGGCGTCGGCCCGGGTGGTGCGGAAGCCGTTGACGGGATGATCGAGGTCCGGATATCCGAAGGAGATTCCGGCGACGACCTTGCGATGCTCCGGGATGCCGAAGTACTCCCGGACGAAAGGGGAGTACGAGGCGAGTGCCGCCTGCGGCGCCGCGCCGAGACCGAGGCTCTGCGCGCCCAGCAGGAAACTGCCGATGTACAGACCGCAGTCCACCGCTCCGTAGACGCCCAGATCGGCTTCGCTGGTCACGATCGCCACATGCGGCGCGTCGAAGAGTTCGAAATTCCGTACGGCCTGCCGCATCGTCTTCTCGTGATCGCCTTTGGCGATGCCGACGCTGTCGTACAGTTGCTTTCCGCATTCGCGCCTGCGGTCCCGGTACGCACCGGTGTATTGCGCGGGAAACTCGAAATCCGACGCGGGCGTGGCTGTCGCGATGTGTTCGACCAGTTCCTTCCGGAAACGATCCGTTCCGGCGCCCTCCGTCACCACGACCTGCCATGGCTGGGTGTTGCACCACGACGGCGTTCGCTGGGCCAGCCGCAACAGGGCGCGGATGGTGTCGCGCTCGACGGGCTGCGAGTGGAATTGCCTGCAGGTCCACCGTTCGTCGAGCACTCGGGTCAGGGTTGTGAAGTCGTCGGTCGTCACGGTCATTCCCCCGCCTCCTTTGGCAGTCTTATTTCGAGACCGAACGCTAGCATCGAACGCTCCGACGCGAAAGCCGGGCGCCACGCCGTCGCCGGGCGAGTCGGCCGCGACGCGCGCGGGGCGCAAAAGTGTTGCCCGCGTTGCGGCAACGGGCGCGGTCGCGCCAGGCAGAATCCCGATATGGCGTCCGAAGCTCCCGCCGCGCGGGACTGCAAACGGCACGGCAGGCATTACACGCCGCCCGTGCTGGCGCGGTTCCTGGCGCAACGGCTGCTGCGCCATGCCGAGCCCTCGGACGCGGGCGTCCTGCGTGTGCTCGATCCGGCCTGTGGCGACGGCGAATTGCTGTTCGCCGTGCACGAGGAGGTCGCGGCCCGGTTTCCCGGTGCCCGTCTGGTGTTGACCGGTTACGACCTGGACGCCCGCGCGCTCGCGGTCGCCCGTGAGCGCGCCCGCTCGGCGGGGATCGATGTGCACTGGCACGAGGCGGACTTCCTCGCGGTCGAGGCGCGGCTCGCGGAAGGCTCGTTCGACGCGGTGATCACCAACCCGCCGTATGTGCGCACCCAGCAGTTGGGCGGATCGACCGCGCAGTTGCTGAGCAAGCGGTTCGGTCTGAGGGGGCGGATCGACCTGACCCATCCGTTCGTGGCGACGCTGCCACGGCTGCTGGCCGCGGGAGGTGTGCTCGGCCTCTTGTGCGCCAACCGATTCCTGACCACCAAGGCCGGCGCGAACATCCGGCGGCTGTTGCTGACCGATCTGGCTCCGGTCGAGCTGTACGACCTGGGGGACACCAAACTGTTCACCGCCGCTGTGCTGCCAGCGATCACCATCGCGCGCCGCGCGAACCACGGCGACGGTTGCCGCTACGTCTCCGCCTACGAGGCCATCGGCGAAACACCAGGTGCGAAGACGCTGTTCGAGGCGCTGCTCGACCCGGGCGGCTCGATCGTCGAGTACAACGGCCGGACCTTCGCCGTCGAGGTCGGCACGTTGGCAACGGGGTCCGGGCCGCCCGGGGCCCCCGGAGCCGGTCGGGGTGGCGATGAGAGTTCGACCAGTGACGCCACGCCGGATGTCACGGCGGAACGAAGGACGCTCCGAGGTGCGGCGCGGGAGCCGGAGGCCGCGTGGCGGATGTCGCACGATGCGATCGATTCCTGGCTGGCGCGGATAGCGGCGGCGACCTGGCGCAGTTTCGGCGAGGTGGCGCGCATCCGGGTCGGCATCAAGACGACCGCCGACCATGTGTTCATCTCCGACCGCTGGGCACAGGCCGACCTGTGTCCCGAGCCCGAACTATTGCTGGAGCTGATCACCCATCACGATCTGGCGCCGTGGCGGGCCACACGCGCCCGCGACGTTCGCGTGCTGTATCCCTACGACCTGGCCTGTGCCCGCCGCACGCCGATCGATCTCGGCGAATACCCCGCCGCCGCC
The DNA here is from genome assembly GCF_044548645.1 of Nocardia sp. NPDC051929. NCBI lineage: Bacteria > Bacillati > Actinomycetota > Actinomycetes > Mycobacteriales > Nocardiaceae > Nocardia > Nocardia sp. NPDC051929. The sequence continues at coordinate 14,089 of NZ_JBIUCG010000030.1, forward strand.
GCGTATCTACGGTCGCATCGTCGCACACTGGCCGGGCGACGCTATGTCGTCGAGAGCGGCCGCGCCTGGTACGAGATCTGGGTGCCGCAGCGCCCGCACCTGTGGCAGCAGCCGAAGCTGGTATTCCCGGACATCAGCGACCGTCCGCGTTTCGCGCTGGACAGCTCGGGCGCGGTGGTCAACGGCGACTGCTACTGGATCTCGCTGCCCGATCTGGCGGCTGCGCCCACGGAGGCGACGCGCTTGGCATACCTGCTGATGGGGGTGGCCAATTCGGCGCTGGGATTGCGGTTCTACGACGTGGTCTGCGGCAATCGGTTGTACTCGGGCAGGCGGCGGTGGATCACCCAATATGTGTCACGGCTGCCGGTGCCCGATCCGGCGGCGGTCCGGTCGGCGGGAGTCATCGATCTGGTGCGCGAGTTCGTGGAGGGCCGGGCGCCGGATGCGGCGGCGCGGGCCGAGCTGGACGAGCGGGTGGCCGCCGCGTTCGGCGTCGGATTGCGCGTACCTCCGCCTTCGCTCCGGCCATGCGCGGGCTGAAGACGGACTGCGTCCGACAGCGCCCATTAAGCGCTGACCCGGACGCCGACCATCGGCAGCAGCGTGCGGCGGGCGAACTCGCGCGCCGCGTTCTGATCGCTGACCGGGATCAGGCCGTCGGGGGTGAGGGCGAGCGACAGCGCCAGCCGGGCCATGATCTCGGCGACCAGATCGGCGTCGAAGTCGTGCGTGCCACCGGCGTTCCGCAGCTCGCGCAGCTTCTCGGCCAGGTAGTCGCGGCCGACGGCGAGGATCGGCCCCGCCTCGGTGGTCAGCCGGGGCAGGATCAGGTCGGGCTCGGTGCGCAGCAGCCTGCGCAGCAGTTCGTTGCCCGCGATGGCGCTGATGAACGCGACGAAGATCTCGACGAGCTGATCGTCGTTGCCCGAGACGGTGCGCACCTGCTTCTCGATCGCGGCGACGAAGCGCTGTGCCTCCCGGACGCTGACCGCCTCGACGAGGTCGTTCTTGGATTCGTAGCGCCGGTACAGCGTGGCCGGGCTGATCCCGGCGCGGCGGGCGATCTCGCCCATGCTGGTCCGCTTGATACCGAAGTCCAGGAATGCCGAGAGTGCGCTTTCCAGGAGCTTTTCGCCGTCGGCGACCGGCTTCTCGAGGATGCGCTGCAACATGGGCGAGAGGGTTGGCATCGGATCTCCAGTAGGTTCGGCGCGGTCGCCGGGCCGTGGCCGGTGGGCGCGGCATCGCGACGGGTGCGGACGGGAACGTCCATTATTTCATTGGGTGGACGCCGCGTGACCCGGCATTGCCGAGGAGCGGCCGGATGGAGTGGGTCGCGCGTCCAGATTCGGCTGACTAGCCTGTGGTCGGTGTCCGGCCGCGACTCCGGCCGGTCCGGAAAGGGGTTGAGCCATGGGGTATTTCGCGAATCGTGTGGTGGCGGTCACCGGCGCGGGTTCGGGCATCGGCCGGGCGCTGGCGGTGGCATTGGCGGGCGCGGGGGCATCGCTGGCGCTGTCGGACAAGTCGGCGGATGCCGTGGCCGAGACGGGGGTGTTGTGCGCGGCGGTGGGCCGGGAGCCGTCGGTGAGCACGGTGGACGTCACCGATCGGGCAGCGGTGTTCGCATACGCGGAGCGGACCGTCGCCCGGTTCGGGCGGGTCGACGCACTGTTCAACAACGCGGGCATCCTGCACGTCGGCGGCGTGCTGGAGTCGCCCTTCAGCGACTTCGAACAGGTGATGGCCGTCGACTTCTGGGGTGTGGTCAACGGGACCAAGGCGTTCCTGCCCCATCTGCTGGCCGCCGATCGCGCGCATGTCGTCAATATGTCCTCGGCGTTCGGGCTGGTGGCCGTCGCGCGGCACGCGCCGTACAACGCGGCGAAGTTCGCCGTACGCGGTTTCACCGACTCGCTGCGCCAGGACATGCGTGCGGCGGGCGGCTCGGTGCGGGTCACCGGGGTGTATCCCGGCGGAGTGCTCACCGGGATCGCCCGGTCGGCGAGCGTCGCGCCGGGCGTCGACGCGCAAGCGGTGGTGCGCCGATTCGAGGGACATGTGGCGCGGACCAGCCCGGGAGCGGCTGCGCGGACCATTCTGCGAGGCGCCGCGCGCGGCGAGGCGAAAGTCCTGGTCGGAATCGATGCCATCGCTGTGGACCTGGTCACACGAATGGCGGGGTCGTACCACGAGAAGGTGCTGGACATGGTATTCCGGTCCTGACCGCACGCCGGATGCGCGGTCAAGGACGGGGAGGGCGAAATGACAACCGGCCGAGCATATTACGAGTTACGGTGGACCGCCGATGATGACGTGCGGGGGCGCGGATGGTGACGAAATGGCTGCTGCTGGACTGCTTTTCGGGCCAGCCGGGGCGAGTGATCGCCGTGGGGTCCGCGCCGAAGGCGTTCGTGCCGCTGAGCAACATCGTGCGCAATCCGCTGTCGCGGGCCGACGCGGAGTCGGCGCTGCGGCGGGCATGCGCCACCGGTGCGCCGGTCGCGTGCGTCTCCGGCGACGGGCGGCGCACGGTGCGGGCCGAGCCGCTGCTCATCGCACCGGGGCGGGCGCATGCCGTACGACTGTGGGTGGGCCCGCGGCAAGAGCCGGTCGCGGCGGCCGACCCGATGGGGGCGTGGTACTTCGATCTCACGGCCAACCGCTCGGTGCGCAGTATCGACCTGCTGGACCTGTACGGCGTCGCGCCGGAGAACCGTGCCGCCGAGCTGGCCATCGCGGGCGCGTTCACCCGGCTGGTCGCCAACCGCGACGAGAGCGAGGCGCTGGCCAAGATCGTCAACTCGGCGCCGGGCACCGAGCATCAGGCGGTCTGGACCATCCGGCGCGACGACGACGCTCTGCGCGCCGGGCATTTCGCCTGCCGGATCGTCGCCGAGCCGGACGACGCGGGCGAGCCTCATGTGCTGCTGCGCGGGGTGACCCAGGACATCGGCGCGGCCACCGCCGTCTCCGCCGCTCCACCGCCGACGATCCTGGAGTACGCGGTGCTGGAGGCCGCCACCGAACCCGGCGAGTACCGCGCGATCGTCAATCTGCGCTCGTTGCGGCTGATCCGGTGGATCGGGCCACCCATGCCGGACGTCGCCTGGGCGGATCTCCCCGGGCAACCGAGGCCGCAGATTCATCCGGATGATCTGGCGACCGCGCGAACCATGTCGCGAGATCTGGCGCGGCATCGTACCGAGGGGACGGTGCGCCTGCGCCGGGTCGACGGTGGCTGGCAAACGGTACGAATTCGGGCCGCGTTGATGGCGCTGGATCAGCACACCACGGCCGGACTCGCCACGCTCACCGCGGCATCGTGATCCGCGGTGAGCGTGGCGTCGAAGTCATTGGCGCGGCAGATCCAGCTCGGCCATTTCCTTCTCGATCGCGTTCGCGGCGAAATCCACACCGCGAGAACGTAATTCATGAACCCGGCGCTGGAGTGCCTCGACTCCCCCCGGTTGGGCCGCGATGTCGGCGACGCTGATCCGGCCCTTGGGCCCGTGCACACCCGACTGCACGTACGACACCGTGATACCTCCTGCCTGCACGCTCGCCCACCCATCGACCCGGGTGGGTTCACCACTGCGCTACAAGTCGCACGACAACCGTGTCGACAGGAGAGCCCGGGTCGCCGGGCACGCTGGCTGAATGCTATCAGCGATCTCTAATGGACATTTGATCAGTGTGTCCTGTTTCACACCTCATTCGCCGTGCGATGTTGGGCTGTATTTGCTAGGTAGACAGTCGCATTCAGGCGAATGCGATCTTGCTCCTCGGCACCGAGTTCCCGGCGCACCTTGCCGGGCACGCCCGCCACGAGCGAACCGGGCGGAATCCGCGCGCCCTCCGGGATCAGCGCATTGGCCGCGATCAAGCTGCCGGGTCCGACCACTGCGCCGTTGAGGATGGTGGCGCCCATGCCGACGAGCACGTCGTCGCCGATCGTGCACCCGTGCAGGATCGCGTTGTGCCCTACCGAGACCCCCGCGCCGACGGTCAGCGGGAAGCCCGGGTCGGCGTGCAGCACGCAGCCGTCCTGGATATTGCTGCGCGCGCCGACCTCGATGGTCTCCAGGTCGCCGCGCAGCACCGCGCTGTACCAGACACTGACCTCGGCGCCGAGCCGGACACGGCCGATCACGGTGGCGTTCGGCGCGATCCACGCGCTCTCATCGATCTCCGGCGCATGCTCGCCCAGCTGAATCCGCATGGCCATGAACTTAGCGGGCTCGGCTGTGCGGCCACCCGCGGCCCGTCCCGGTCAGTTCTGTCCTTGGAAACTGGTGCGGTGTGCGGCGGGGCTGGTGCCGAGGATGCGGTGGAAGTGGTGGCGCAGGCTCACCGCCGTGCCGAATCCGGTGTCGACGGCGATGCGTTCCACGGTGTCGGTGGTGGATTCGAGCAGTAGCCGCGCGCGATCGGTGCGCTGGAGCAGCAGCCACTGCTGGGGGCTGGTGCCGGTGCGGTCGCGGAAGCGGCGGGTGAAGGTGCGCCGCGACATGAGCGCGACGCGGGCCCAGCCGTCCAGGTCGACCGGGTTGCCGAGATGGGTGCGCGCCCAAACCATGGCGCGCTCGATCGGATCGTCGTCGGCGGCGTCGGGCACCGCGACGGGGATGTACTGCGCCTGGGAGCCGCTGCGATGCGGGGCGGTGACCAGCGACCTGGCCAGCTCGGTGGCGGCTTTGCTGCCGAGATCGCCGCGGACCAGATGCAGGCAGCAGTCCAGCGCCGCAGCCACCCCGGCGGAGGTCACGACATCGCCCAGATCCGACCACAACGTGTCGGCACGGACCCGGACCGCGGGGAACGCACGGGCGAGCTCGGCGGCGGAGGCCCAGTGCGTGGTGATCTCGCGGCCGTCGGCCAGTCCGCTGGCGGCCACCGCCCAGGAACCCAGGCACAGCCCGACGATCCTGGCGCCGCCGGCGTGTGCGGTGCGCAGGGCGTCGCGCACGTCGGCGGACAGCGGAGCGCCGAGTCGCCAGCTCGGGATCACGACGGTGTCGGCCCGCGTCAGCGTCTCGAGTCCGTGCCGGACGTGGATGTCGAATCCGGCCGGGGTGCGCACTGTTCCTGGCCGCTCGGCGCACACGTCCACCTGATACGGCGCGGGCCCTTCGACGCCGACCCGGCCGAAGACGAGGCTGGGCACCGACAGATGGAAGGGACTGACTCCGTCGAACGCCAGGACGGCCACCGTACGCATGGCCTGATCTTAACGGTAAGCGGCTCGCGGGCCACTGGCTTGCGGCGGGCGGGCGGGACAAGATCAACGGCATGAGCGAGACGATCGAACGCACCGGCCTGGAACTCCTGCACATCGGCGGTCCCACGGTGCGGTTCCGCTACGCGGGCCGCACCTGGCTGACCGACCCCACCTTCGACGAGCCGGGCGATTACCCGGGGCCCATCACATTGCACAAACTCGTCGGGCCTGCCGTATCGCAGGCGGAAGTCGGCCCCGTGGACGTCGTATTGCTCTCGCACGACGAACACGCCGACAACCTCGACGACTCCGGCCGGAAGTTGCTGACCACGGTGCCGACCGTGCTGTCCACGCCCGGCGCGGCGACCCGGATCGAAGGAGTGCGCGGGCTGGCGAACTGGGAGACGGTGACGGTGCACGGCGTGCAGGTGACCGGCGTGCCGGCCCTGCACGGTCCCGAGGGCTGCGAGCCGTTCAGCGGCATCGTCACCGGGTTCGTGCTGCGCGCCGAAGGCGAACCGACGGTGTACGTCTCGGGTGACAACGCCTCCGTCGACCTGGTACGGCAGATCGTCGAGCGGATCGGCCGCATCGACATCGCCGTGCTCAACGTGGGCGCCGCGAACGTCGGCCGTTTCGGCGACACCGACGTCACCCTGAACGCGCGCACCGCGCTGGAGGCAGCCGAAGCGCTCGGCGACGCGGTGATCGTGCCCGTCCACGCCGAAGGCTGGGCGCACTTCAGCGAGACGCTCGACCACCTGGGCCGTGTCTTCCGCTACGGCGGCCGCACCGAGCAGTTGCGGATACCGCCGCTGGGACGCACCACCACCGTGTGAGACGGGTCGTCCGAACTCAGCTGGGCAACGTGCCGAGAAACTCACCCGGCGCGCGCGGCTCGGGTGGTCGCCGTGCGCGTTCGGCGCGTCGGTCGTGGCGTCGGCCCCGCGCCGGGGCCACGATGGCGGTATGAGGATCGGAGTTCCACAGGAGGTCAAGGATCAAGAGTTCCGGGTAGCCCTGACTCCGGCGGGCGCCGGGGAACTGACCGGGCACGGACACGACGTGCTGGTGCAGGCGGGCGCGGGCGTCGGATCGGGATTTCCCGACGCCGACTACGCCGCGGTGGGTGCCCGCCTGGTCCCCGACGCCGACCAGGTGTGGCGGGAAGCCGACCTGGTGTTGAAGGTGAAGGAGCCGATCGCGCAGGAGTATCAGCGGATGCGCCGTGGGCAGGTGTTGTTCACCTTCCTGCACTTGGCGGCGTCGCGCGAATGCACCGACGCCGTGTTGCGCTCGGGCATCACCGCCATCGCCTACGAGATGGTGCGCGCCGCCGACGGGTCGCTACCCCTGCTGGCTCCGATGAGCGAGATCGCGGGCAAGCTCGGCGCCCAGGTCGGCGCGTATCACCTGATGGCGCCGCTCGGTGGCGCCGGACTGCTGCCCGGCGGCGTCCCCGGCGTGCGCCCGGCGGAAGTGGTGGTGCTCGGCGGCGGCGTCGCGGGGTCGAACGCGGCCGCGGTCGCCGTCGGCATGGGGGCGCGCGTCAGCGTGCTGGACACCAACCTGCATCGGTTGCGCGAACTCGACGCTCGTTTCGACGGGCGGATCGCCACCGTCGCGTCGAACGCCACGGAGGTCCGGCGCGCGGTGTTGTCGGCGGATCTGGTGATCGGCGCGGTGCTGGTTCCCGGTGCGCGTGCGCCGGAGCTGGTCTCCGATGAGCTCGTCGGCGGTATGCGCCCCGGCGCGGTGCTGGTGGACATCTCCATCGACCAGGGCGGCTGCTTCGCCTCGGCCCACCCGACGACGCACGCGAATCCGACCTTCCGGGTGGCGGATTCGCTGTTCTACTGCGTCGCCAACATGCCGGGCGCGGTGCCGCACACCTCGACCATCGCGCTCACCAACGCGACCCTGCCCTACGTGCGGGCGATCGCCGAACTCGGCTGGCAGGAGGCATGCGCCCGGCACCCCGATCTCGCGCACGGGCTCACCGCGGACGCCGGGCGGCTGCTGTCGGCCGAAGTCGCGGCCGCGCACGGATACTCGCGGCCGCTCGGCGTCGCGGGCTGATTACTCCCGCTCGGTGCGGCTTCCGCCCAGGTGCCAGTCGGGCTCACCGGTGGTGGGCAGGTCGCGCAACTTGTCGGGGTTGCGGACCACGTCGATCGCGACGATGCGACCCTCGTCGACGGTGAAGGAGAAGACGCCCGTGTGGGTGCCGTCGAAGACCACCAGTCCGGGCTGGCCGTTGACCAGCACCGCGCGGCCCCAGCCGCCCGCCACTTGGTACCAGCCGAGCAGCAGCTTGGCCACGAGCTCGGCGCCGTGCACGGGCTGCCGGATCGCGGGCACCTTGCCGCCGCCGTCGGCGGTCAGGCTGACGTTCGTGTCGAGGACGCCCAGCAGGGCGCCGAGGTCGCCGGAACGCCACGCCAGCGCGAAGGCCGACACCACCTTCTTCTGCTCGTCGGGGGAGGCGGGAAAGCGCGGGGTGCCCTCCTCGACGTGTTTGCGTGCGCGGGAAGCCAGCTGGCGGACGGCGGCCGGTGTGCGGCCGACCACTTCGGCGACTTCGGGGCCGCTCATGCCGAAGACGTCCTGGAGTACGAACGCGGTGCGCTCGGCGGGCGACAGCGACTCGAGCACGACCAGCAGCGCGGTGGTTACCCGCTCGTCCTGGGTGATCCGGTCGGCGGGGTCGTCCCAGCTGGTCACCTCCGGCTCCGGCAGCCATTCGCCCACGTACTGTTCGCGGCGCACACGAGCGGAGCCGAGGTGGTCGAGGGCGAGCCTGCCGGTGACGGTGGACAGCCAGGCCCGCAAGTTGTCGATCTCACCGGCGGCGCCGCTCTCGTACTGCCGCTGCAACCGCAGCCAGGCCTCCTGCACGACGTCGTCGGCGTCGCTGAGGCTGCCCAAGGTGCTGTAGGCGAGCCTGCGCAGATACGGGCGGTGCTCCTCGAACCGCCGAGCCAGCTCGGCCTGGTCGAGGTGCTCGGGGGAAGGCTGCTCGGAAGTCACGTCTGTTCGCCGTTCGTCGTTCGGGCCCCGCCGGGGCGAGTCTATGGATGCGTCACCAGGTCGACGACGCAGGGGCGCGGAGTGTGACACGGCCGGGCCGTGCGGGACGGTCGCCGCCCGCCCGATAGTGTCGCCGAGTGCAGAAGGGGACCGCTACCGCGCTCGGGTTGCTGCTCGGCTTCGCGCTCGATCGAACGTTCGGCGATCCGCGGCGGTGGCACCCGGTGGCCGGATTCGGTTCGGCGGTGGCGGCTTTGGAGTCGGTGACCTATGCCGACCGGCGCGCGGCGGGGCTGGTGCACGAGGCGCTGGCCGTCGGCGCGGTGGTCGGACTCGGCGCGGCTGTACGCCGCGGCGGCGTGGTCGCGACCGCCGCCGCGACCTGGACCGTGCTGGGGGGCCGGAGTCTGGCCCGAGCCGGTCGCCGGATGGCCGATCGCCTGGCGGGGGGCGATCTCGACGGCGCCCGCGCGCTGCTGCCCTCGCTGTGCGGCCGCGACCCGCAGGCGCTCGACGCGGACGGTCTCGCCCGCGCGGCCCTGGAGTCCATCGCCGAGAACACCTCCGATGCGGCCGTCGCCCCGATGGTGTGGGGAGCGGTGGCGGGCGTTCCGGGTTTGCTCGGATATCGCGCGGTCAACACGCTGGACGCGATGATCGGCTACCGCAACGAGCGCTACCGGCATTTCGGCTGGGCCGCCGCGCGCGTCGACGACGCGGCCAACCTGATCCCGGCGCGCGTCACCGGTTTGCTCACCGCCGTGCTCGCACCCTCGATCGGCGGAAGGCCCGCTGCCGCCTTGGCCGCGTGGCGCCGGGACGCCGCCGGGCATCCCAGCCCCAACGCGGGCGTGGTCGAAGCGTCGATGGCCGGGGCGCTGGGCGTCCGGTTGGGTGGCCGCACCGAGTACCCGCACGGTGTGGAGATGCGCCCGGTGCTCGGTGACGGCCCAGCTCCGACCGTGCACGACTTGCGCCGCGCCGTACGCCTTTCGGAGGCGGTGCAACTCACCGCCACCGTGATCGCCGCCGCGGTGGCCGCGATCAGACGTTGAGTAGTTGGCCGCGGCGGGTGGCCGCGATCAGGCGTTGAGCCGTCCGCCGCACCGGGCAGCCGCGAACGGCGGGAGTCCGCGGGCGGTCGGCCCGCGCACCGGCGGCCGCAGCCGCTCGCGATCGCCGGGCGATGACGGTCATCGGCCGCAGCGTCGGCGCCGCGCGGAACTTCCGATCGGCTGGTGTAGGGGCGCTGATCGTGCGAATCCGGATTATTCCGGCTCGGATAGGGTCGGCGGGTGCGAATCGGGCTCATGACCATCGTGGTGGCGGAGTACGACGCCGCGATCGACTTCTTCGTCGACTCGTTGGGATTCGAACTGATCGAGGACTCAGCGGCTCGCACGAATGACGGCCGCCCGAAACGGTGGGTAGTCGTGCGGCCACCCGGCGCCGAAACCGGCATATTGCTGGCCCGCGCCGACGGTGCGCGGCAAGCCGCGGTGACCGGACAGCAGGTCGCGGGCCGCGTCGGATTCTTCTTGCAGGTCGAGGACTTTCGGTCGGCGTACGACCGAATGGTCTCGCGCGGTGTCGAGTTCGTCGGCGCGCCACGGAGCGAGCCATACGGGCAGGTGGCGGTCTTCCTGGACATCGCTGGGAACCGGTGGGATCTGCTCGGCCCGGCTCAGCCGTAGTGCGAATCGTCCGGCGTCGCGTCGAGCAAGTCCGGCCGCGACCATGCCGGGATCAACCGCGGCCGCGGCCGTAGCGGTCGGCGAGGCGCGCTTGCGTGGTCGGTGCGGCGGCGGGCACGCTGGGAGCCGTCGACGGAGCCTGCTCGGACCCGGCCGGTTCGGTGCCTGACGTGGCCTCGGGCGATTCTGCGGCGGAGCTCTTTTCTTTCCTTCGTTCCCGGATCTCGGCGTAAATGAAATAGCCGAGGCCGAGGGGAGCCATGATGCCGAAGGCCAGCCATTGCAGGCCATAGGACAAATAGGGTCCCGCATCGAGCTGGGGGAGCGGCGTCGGAGTGAACGCGCCCGGTTGGTTTTCACCCAGTTGCAGGTAGCCGCCGCGCTCGCCGCCGGTCGGAACGGCGGTCAGGGACTGTCGCAGGACCGCCGTCTCCTGGGTGGTGTCGATGGAGTACACCTGGCGATAGCCGTCCTGGACGCTCGGGTCCTTGCCGGGCGTGACCCCTTCGGACATCCGGACCCTGGCCTCGATGCGCTGTGGCCCGGCGGGGGGCTCGGGGATCTGCGGCGGGCGCGTGCCGTCGACCGCCGCCACCAGCCCGCGGTCGACGAGCAGCACGCGCCCGTCGTCCAACCGGAACGTCGCGAGCACCGCGTACCCCGGAGCGCCGTCGAGATGGCGCAGCCGCACCAGCGCCGTCGAGTCCGGCACATAACTGCCGGAGGCGGTGACACGCCGCCACTCGGTGTGCTCGCTCCCCGCGCCGGAGAGCACGGTCGTGACATCGATGGGCTCGGCCTTCACCGAGTCGGCGATCAACTGGTTGCGGTGCGACGTGGCGGTGTTCTTGCCGAGTTGCCACGGCGCGAGCACGGTGAAGCACAGGTAGGCGAACGCGGCGACCAGCACCGCCAGGATCAGCCAGCTGGGGCGAAGCAGGAAGGTCAGTCTGCGCATCAGGATCGCTCGTCGGAGACGAGGCGCGGGTCGGGCGGTTCGGCGGCGGCCAGTTCGGCGCGCACCCAGTCGAGCAGGCCGGGGACGGCGGCCTCGATCTGCGCGCGCACGAGTTCGAAGTCCGCCGTGTCGCCGTAGTAGGGATCGGCCACGTCCTGACCGTCGGCGTCCGGGTCGAAGGCGCGCAGCAACCGCAGCCGCTCGGCCGGGATGCCCAGGCGGGCGAGGTCGCGCTGGTGCGAGCTGTCCAGCGCGATCACCAGGTCCGCGTCACTGTGCTCGGCGCCGAACGCCGCGGCGACGTGGCCGGTCGGGTACCCGTATTTGCGCAGGGTCGCGCTGGTGCGCGGGTCGGCGTCGTCGCCCACGTGCCACGAACCGGTGCCCGCGCTGCTCACCCGCACCCGATTGGCCAGGCCGGCCCGGTACAGGTGCGAGGCGAAGATCTTCTCCGCCATCGGAGAGCGGCAGATGTTGCCGGTACAGACGAACGAGACGTGCAGCTGGCCCACGCCTGCCATTCTGGCCGGTCCCGCTCCGGCGCCGCCACGTAGGGTGTGGTCTCGTGGCCGAGGACACCGTCGATCGAGCGAAACTGCGCCACCACGGCGACGTGGACGTACGTCCGGGCATGCTCGATTTCGCGGTGAACGTGCAGGGGGCCGCACCGCCGGAATGGCTGCGGCGGCGCTTGGCCGCGCGCCTCTCCGATCTGGGGCGTTATCCCAGCGCCGAGGACGCCGAAGCCGCCCGCCGCGCGATCGGGGCCCGGCACGGCCGCGATCCCGGGGAGGTGCTGCTGCTGGCCGGCGCGGCGGAAGGCTTCGCCATGCTGCCTCGCCTCGCGCCGCGGTCGGCCGCGGTGTTGCATCCGTCGTTCACCGAGCCCGAACTCGCGCTCCGGGAAGCGGGCGTTCCCGTCACCAGGGTGGTACTCGAACCGCCCTACCGGCTCGATTCCGCCGCGGTGCCCGCCGGAGCCGATCTGGTGGTGCTCGGGAACCCCACCAACCCGACCTCGGTACTGCACCCGGCCGCCGCCATCCGCGCCCTGCGCAGGCTCGGACGCGTCATTGTGGTCGACGAGGCCTTCGCCGACGCGGTGGCCGGTGAGCCGGAATCCCTCGCCGCCGACCCCGCGCCCGACCTGCTCGTCCTGCGCAGCCTCACCAAGACGTGGGCGCTGGCGGGGCTGCGCTGCGGTTACTTCCTCGGCGCGCCCGAGGTGCTGGCGCGCCTCGGCCACGGGCGACCGCACTGGCCGCTGGGCACCCTGCAACTGGAGGCGATCACCGCGACCGCGAGCCCGGCCGCCGTGGCCGAGTCGCAGCGCCGCGCCGAAACGCTCGCCGTGCACCGTGCCGCGATGATCGAGCGCCTGACCGGCCTCGGCGTGGCGGTCCACACTCCGGCGGAAGGCCCGTTCCTGCTGCTGCGCGTGGCGGACGGTGAATTGCTGCGCAAACATTTGGCCGCGGAGGGGATCGCGGTCCGGCGCGCGGACACCTTCCCAGGCCTGGGCCCGGATCACCTGCGCGTCGCGGTCCGTGGCCCCGCGGAGGTCGACCGGTTGGTCGCGGCGATCCGGTCGGCGGATGTCCGGTGAGCACGAGGCTCCGGCCGTGCCACGCCGATCAAAGATCCGATCCCGCGCGCAGGCGCACTGGCCGGACGGAGATTTCGCGTGTCGGACGTCTCACGGCCGGTGGCCGATCTCCACGTCCGCCGCATGGTGGTCGCCGCACCGGGCATCCGGGCGAACAAGGGTCCGGCCCACTCACCACGACGGACGCGGTGTTCGTGGCGCTGGACTGTGCCCTTCGTACCGTCCGACCACTCGAATCACCGGCACGAGACGGGCGAGCGCACGCAGCCACGCAGGCACGCTCGGCGGTGAATCCACTGCCGCACAGTGCGGAACCGAAGCGAAGGAAGGTGGACGATGACCACGCTCGCGGATCTCGTCGGGGCTCTCGACGCGGCCTACCCGCCCGCGCTGGCCGAGCCGTGGGACTCGGTCGGCCTGGTCTGCGGTGACCCGGCCGAGGAGCTGACCCGGGTGCTGTTCGCGGTGGACGCGACCGCCGCGGTCGTCGACGAGGCGATCGACTGGCGTGCGCAGGCGCTGGTGGTGCACCACCCGTTGCTGCTGCGCGGCGTCGACACCGTCGCGGCGAGCACGCCGAAAGGCGCGCTGCTGCATCGGCTGATCCGTTCGGGCTGTGCGCTGTTCACCGCGCACACGAACGCCGACTCCGCCGATCCCGGCGTCTCCGACGCGCTCGCCGCGGCCATCGGCCTGACCGTGACCGGCCCGCTGGACTCCAAACCCGAAGCAGCCGTGGACAACTGGGTGATCCAGGTGCCGCGCACGCACACCGACGCGGTGCTCGCCGCGCTCTTCGCCGCCGGTGCGGGCGCGAGCGGGCACTGTTGCGACCGTGCGGTGCGTGTGCCCGCGACCGGCCAGTTCCGTCCCGAAGCCGCGGAACAAGGCTCCCTGACCGAACTCCAGTACGTCGAGGAGGAGCGGATCGAGGTGGCCGCCCCGCCCGCCGCGCGCTCGGCCGTGCTCGCCGCGCTGCGGGCCGCGCATCCCGGTGACGACCCGGTGTATCACATCAGCGAACGCGCCCAGCTGCCGTCGTCGCTCGGCATCGGCCGGATCGGCACCCTGCCGCAACCGGAATCCTTGCGCGACTTCACCGATCGCGTGGCCCGCGCCCTCCCGCCCACTGCGTGGGGCGTACGCGCCGCGGGCGACCCGGATCGCACCGTCTACACGGTCGCGGTGTGTGGCGGCGCGGGTGACTCCTATCTGAACAGGGCCAGCGGGCTGGGTGTCGATGTGTATCTCACCTCCGACCTGCGCCATCACCCGGTCGACGAGCACCTGCGCAAGGGCGGCCCCGCCTTGGTGGATGCCGCGCACTGGGCGACCGAATTCCCGTGGTGCGCGCAGGCGGAAGCGGTCGTGCGAACCGCCCTTCCCGGTTTGGAGACCAGGGTGTCCACGCTGCGCACCGATCCGTGGACGGTGCGCGCGCCCGGCTGAGCGTCGCACGTCCGCGTCCGAACCCGTTGTCTCGGCGACGAACTGGCAACGGCGTGTCGGGGCGTGTCCGCGCCGGGCCGGAACGGGTTGGGCGTTTCGGGTGAATCGAGTAGTTCGCGCGGGGTACAACTACCGCATGAACTTCCCGGTGGATTTCGGGCTCGTGCAGATCGGGCTGATCCTGCTGCTGGTCGTCGGTGTAGCGCTGATCATCTCCGGTCTGATCGCCGCGCGCCGGGTGGGAATGCGGCCGCTGCTCGCACGCGGAACGGGCGGGCTCGCGCTGCTGCTGGTCGCCGCGGTGCTGTTGTGGATCGCGACGCTGCTGCAGACCTATCTCGGATTGACCGGCGAGATCAAAGCGGCGCATGTGGTGGCCAAGCCGGTGGCGGGACAGGAACACCTGCTCGACGTCGATGTCACCCTGTACGGCGACGACGACCACCCCGAGCAGCGTCTCACCCACCAGGTCGAAGGCGACATGTGGGTGCTGCAAGCGGGCATCGTCGAGTTGGAGCCGTGGGTGAACGCGCTGGGCTTTCACTCCGGCTACCGGATCAGCCGCCTGTACGGTCAGCGTCTGGACGGCGTCGCGACCAAACAGAACCAGATCTTCCTCAACGACGGCGACCGCGACTTCTTCGCCGACATGCGCGCCGGCCGCTGGTGGACCCAGCCGTTCGTGCGCTCCGCCTACGGCAACGCGGTGATCGCGGTGCCCGGCGAATACGACGTCTACATCTCCCGCGACGCCATCAAAACTCGCACGGTCGGCGGCTGACGCCGGTCCGCCGATCCGGCGGGGTACGGTTGAACACCAGTCCCGTCCACCCCGTCCAGGAGTTTGTCCGCGTTGAATGTCGAACCCCCGATCCAGGCCGAGCTGCTGCGGCTCGCCGCCGTCGACGCCGAGCTGACCCGGATCGCGCACCGCCGCACCGTGCTGCCCGAGCAGCAGGAGGTGGCGCGGCTGGAGGCCGAGCGCAACGCGCACTCCGACGCCGCGGTGGCCGTGGAGATCGTGCTGGACGATCTCGACCGCGACATCCGCAAGCTGGAGGGCGAGGTCGAGGCGGTGCGCAAGCGCGAGGAGCGGGACAAGAGTCTGCTCACCGCGGGAACCGTGAACGCCAAACAGCTTTCGGAGATCCAGCACGAGCTGGGCAGTCTGGAGCGCCGCCGCTCCGTGCTGGAGGACGAGCTGCTCGAGGTGATGGAGCGGCGCGAAGCCTCCGCCGCCGACCACGAGCACGCGGGCGCGCGGTTGAGCAAGACCGACGAGGAACTCGGCGATGCCAGGCGACAGCGGGACGAGGCGCTCGCGGACCTGGAGGTGGCGCAGACGCGCTGCGAAACCGATCGCGCGGGCGTGGTCGCGAAGCTGCCCGGCGAACTGCTGGCCATCTACGACCGTCAGCGGGAACAGCACGGTGTCGGCGCCGCCCTGTTGCAGGCGCGGCGCTGCGGCGCGTGCCGCATCGAACTCGATCGCGGCGAGATCGCCCGTATCGCCAAGACCGCTCCCGACGTGGTCGTGCGCTGCCCGGAGTGCGGCGCCATCCTGGTCCGGACCAGGGAATCGGGGCTGTGAGTTCGCCGCGACCGATTGCCGGGGAGATGCGATGAGCTTCCCCGAAGTGATCGTCGAAGCCGACGGCGGCTCGCGGGGCAATCCCGGTCCGGCCGGGTACGGCGCGGTGGTCTACGACGCCGATCACGTCCGGGTGCTCGCCGAGCGCCGGGAGTTCCTCGGCATCGCCACCAACAACGTCGCCGAATATCGCGGACTGATCGCCGGGTTGGCGGCGGCCGCGGAGCTGGGCGCCGAATCGGTCGTGGTGCGGATGGATTCCAAGCTGGTCGTCGAGCAGATGTCCGGTCGCTGGAAGATCAAGCACGCGGCCCTGATCCCGCTCGCCGACCAGGCCCGCAGGATCGCGGCCGGGTTCGCCCGGGTGAGTTACCGCTGGATCCCGCGCGCGCAGAACTCGCATGCCGACCGGCTCGCGAACGAGGCTATGGACGCCGGAGCCGACGTGGACGAGGGCCGTGCCCAGGCCGCCTCCACCCGGTCGGTGGAAGCCGCCGATCCGGCTCTCGCGGACACCGAGCGCGATCTGCCGAGCTGGATCGACGAAGCCAGGGAAGCGAACGCCGAGCAGTCGAAGCCCGCGCAGCACGGTCCCGGTTGGACCCGTGCCACGGGTCGGCCCACGCGTTTGCTGCTGCTTCGCCACGGTCAAACCGAGTTGTCGGTGCAACGCCGCTATTCCGGTCGCGGCAATCCGCCGCTCACCGCGCTGGGCCGCGAGCAGGCCGCGCGCGCCGCGAAAATGCTGGCCGCCAAAGGCGGCATCGCCGCGGTGGTCAGCTCTCCGCTCGGCCGGGCCAGGGAGACCGCCGAGGCGGCCGCCGCCGCGCTCGGGGTCCCGGTCGAGATCCACGACGGGCTGATCGAGACCGACTTCGGCGCGTGGGAGGGATTGACCTTCGCGGAGGCCGCGCAACGCGACCCGGATCTACACGCCCGCTGGATCGGTGACCCCACCGTCGCCGCGCCCGGCGGGGAGAACTTCGAGGAGGTCCGCGCGCGGGTGGACGCGGCTCTGCGCGACCTGCTCGAGCGGTACCCCGGCGCCAATGTGGTCGTGGTCAGTCATGTGACCCCGATCAAGACGCTGCTGCGGCTGGCCCTCGATGCCGGCCCGTCGCTGCTGTATCGCTTGCATCTGGATCTGGCGTCGCTCTCGATAGCCGAGTTCTATCTCGACGGCGGGTCTTCGGTGCGTCTGGTGAACGATACGTCCTACCTCTGAAGCCGACGACGAGCCCGATTCGAGGGCGAACGCGGTGCGTGGAGGGCGAATTATGCCTCATTGCAACACATTTCCGTTTCACAATCGCGCGATGCGGTGAATCTCACTTCAACTCGGCCTTGCGCGCCGAGTAGCGGTAGGCTTCCGGACGGTCAGGCACAGGCGTCCTAGCTGCCTGCCTGGTCGGGGTCGACGCAGTGACCTCGGTCAGTGCTGCTCAGCGGGACGGTTTCGCGCGGGCAGAGTGGCCCGCGGGCCGCGTCGCGGCGGGAACCACCTGTGCCGTCGAGTGGTTCGATGAGAGTGCAGGTTCGATGAGCAGTCCGATCAAGGTTGTCGTTCTCGGGGCAGGGATCGGAGGACTCACCACCGCGGCCGCCCTGCGGCATGCGGGATTCGGCGTCGAACTATACGAAGCGGGCCCGGAACTGCGGGCCCAGGGCTTCGGGCTTTCCGTGCAGGCCAACGGAATCAACGCACTGCGCACGTTGGGTCTCGGCATCGACGAGCAGCTGCTCGAACGCGGCGGCCGGGTCGAGACCTTCCGTTTCTGCAACCCCGACGGCAGCCCGATCCGGGTGCTCCCGGTGCATCGGCTCGACGCCCAGCTCGGCGCACCCGCCGTGGCGCTGCACCGCACCGACCTGCACGACGTGCTGCTGAACGCGATCGGCGACACGCCGACTTTCGTCGGCGCGCAGGCCACCCGCTTCGTCGACGACGGCGAGCACGTGCGCGTCGAGTTCGCCGACGGCCGGGTCGCCGAGGGCGATCTGCTCGTGGGCGCCGACGGTATCCACTCGGTGGTGCGCGCCCAGTTGCACGGTCGCGCCGAGCCGCGGCCCGGCGATTTCGTCTGCTGGCTGGCCTGCATCCCGTTCGAGCACCCCAATGTCGCGCGCGGATTGTCGGCGCACTTCTGGGGCACCGGAATGCGTTTCGGCATCCACGACATCGGTCACGGCCGGGTGTACTGGTGGGGCACCAAGACGCTCCCCGCCGACGAGGCCGCCAACTGGCAGGGCGACAAGGAAGACCTACTGCGCTTGTACGCCGACTGGGCGCCAGAGGTGCGCGCCTGCATCGAGCAGACCGACGAAGCGGCGATCCTGGCCGTGCCCGCTCAGGACCGCCCGCCGCTGGCGCAGTGGGGCCGCGGCCGGGTGACGCTGCTCGGCGACGCGGCGCACCCGATGCTGCCCAGCCTCGGCCAGGGCGCCAACGCCGCGATCGAGGACGCGGTGGTGCTGGCCAGTGTGCTGCGCAACTCCCTGGACCCGGTCGCGGGCCTGCGTCGTTACGAGAAGTTGCGCGCCGACCGCACCGCCATGTTCGTGAACGGATCGGCTTCGCTGGCGAAGATCGAGCAGACCACCGACCCGCGCCTGGTGCGAGTGCGCGACACCTACTTCCGCCACGCGCCCACCGAATTCTTCCTGCGTGAACTCGGCAAACCGATGTCGTTCCCGCCGCCGGACGGGCCGGCGGCGCGACTGCCGCGTCCGCTCTCGCCGGTCGAGCGCTGGCACTGGATCGCCGATCAGCTGGCACCGCTGCACATCCTGTCGCGGGTGCGAATTCGTGGCCACGTCGAAGCCGACCGGATTCGCGCGGGCTTGGACGAAGTACAACGCCGACATCCGCTCTTGCGGGTCGCCGTCGCCGCCGAACCGGACGGCACCGCACCGCGTTTCGTTCCGGTGCAAGCGCCCATCCCGCTGCGCGTGATCGAATCCGAGGACAGCACGAACTGGCTGACCGAGGCCGACGAGGTGGAGCTGCGCGAGCCGTTCGACTGGCGCACCGGCCCGCTGGCCAGGGCGGTGCTGATCAAGGAGACCGACGGCACCAACGAGCTGATCGTCACGCTGCACTACGCCATCGCCGACGGCGAGAGCGCGTTGTCGGTGGCCAAGCAGGTGCTCCAAGTGGCCGCCGGGGAAGGGGGGGACTTCTCGCCCGCGCCGGTCCGGCCGGGCCCGGAAGAACTGTTCCCCCCGCGCTTCCAAGGTGCGGGCGGTGCGCTGCGCACCGCGGGATCGTTCCTGCGCGACCAGAAGTCGCAGCTGCGCAAGCCGCGCAGGCTGGAGCCGACCAGGCTCGCCCCGCCCGCACAGCGGCGCAGCCGGGTGGTGCACCGCAGCCTCGACGGCGACCAGTTGGAGGCGCTCACCGCGGGCTGCGCCCGCCACGGCGTCGGCCTGCAGGCCGCGCTCTCCGCCGCGCTGCTGACCGCGGCGGCCAGGGAGGCGGGCACCGACAAGGCTGCCTGGTACACCGTCGGCAGCTCGGTCAACTTCCGTGAACATCTCGACGGCGCCGCGGGCGACACCGAGGTCGGCACCTATCAGGGCATGATCGCCACCCCGGCGAAGTACGCACCGTGGGCTTCGCTGTGGGAGATCGCCGCCGAGATCGAGCGCGAGTACGGTGCGCGGATGGACCGGCGCGATCACTTGTCCGCGTTGAACCTGCTGAAGGTGGCCGCGCCGAAGTCGGTGGCCGCCAGCGCGTCCACGGTGAAACTCATGGACACTCGCGGCCCGGGACATCTCTGTATGACCTACCTCGGCGACTACCCGTTCCCGGCCAAGATCGGCTCCTGGCAGCTGGAGGGCGCGCAGTTCGTCTCCGGCATGTCCGTCAGCGGCTTCATCATGGCCACCGCCAATGCGACGCACAACGAGCTGTCCCTCAACATCGGCTACGTCGAGCCCGCGGTATCACGTGACCGCGCCGACCGTCTGGCCGACGAAAGCGTGCGCGCGCTGCTGTCAGCTTGCTGACCGGCCCGCATACACCGCGATAACAACAGCAGAGTCGCGGCATCGGCAGTGCCGATGCCGTGATTCGCGATATCGATAACTGGATAAGTGTGGTAGCAGCTTTGCGTGTCAGCGATCAGGGTGGGCTCGAGTAGATCCGCGCACGGCCGGTGCCGCGACTGTCGCGATAGGAGTGACTGTGACATTCGAACCGAGTGCTACTTCCGAGAGACCCCCCGAAGCCTGGCCGGTCAGCGCGTACCAACGCGATGTCTTGTCGGTCGCCTACCGGTATGCCCCGGCGCCGGTCACCCGAAACGCCTACTGCGCGTTCATGGATGAACCGTTCGACATGGACCGGTTGCGGGCCGTGGTGCGCAGGGCGCTGCTCGCCGACGAGGCGCTGCGCCTGCGGTTCGAGTTCTCCGAAGGCCGCTTCTGGCAGTGGGTCTCCGACGAGCTACCCGAGGTCGAGCTGGTCGATCTCAGTTGGGCGTCGGACCCGGCCGCGGCGCGCCGCGACTGGGTGAACCGGGCCAATGTGACGCCGTCCCCGCCCCGGCAGCCGTTCCGGATCGCCGCGCTGGTCGACGGGCCCGACCACTTCCATCTCTACGTGGCGATGCACCACGCGATGATCGACGGCTGGGGCGTGAACGCGCTCTGGAGCGCCCTGGTCGACAACTACAGCCGCACCGACCTCTCGCTCGAGCAGCTCGCCGAGCCGGATCCGTTCACCGAGCAGACCGACCGCGGCGCGGCGACCTATCGCGAGATCGCCGCCGAGCACGAGGAGTATCTGTCCTCCCCGCAGTGGGTGGCGGACCGCGACGCGCTGGTGCGTCGCTTCGAGGGAGTGGTCCCCGCGCTGTTCTCCGGACGTGCGAGCACCCCCAACGTCGACCGGGGGCGGCGGCGCGTGGTGGTGGAACCCGCGTTTCTCGACCGCATTCGCGCCACCGGCTTCTCCGTCTTCGCGTTCACGGTTTCGGCGCTGGCCGCCTACCTGACCACCATTCACCGCTCCGAAGAGGTGGTGATCGGCGTCCCGATGCTCAACCGGCACAGCGCGGAGACCTTCCGCACCGCCGGGCACCGGACGAATGTGGTGCCCCTGCGCATCCGGGTCGACCCCGCCGAGCCGCTGTCGGCGGTCGCCTCGGAAGTGGCCGCGCAGATCCGGGAACTCAAGCGCTACGAGCGTTTTCCCTACGGTGACCTGGCACGTGCCCTCAGCAGCGATCCCACGGCGCCGCCGCTGTTCGACGTGGCGTACTCCTACATCAAGATGCCGCCGTCGGATCACCTCGACAAGATTCTCGGCACCCTCGACATCGTCAACCCGGGCACGGTGCTCGAGGCGCTGAACATTCTCGGCGTCGAGCACGCGCGCGACGGCTCGCTGAACCTCCAGCTGTACTACGACAAGGACGTCTTCGACGAGAATTTCCCGTTCGAGTCGGTCGTGCGCGGCGTCGGTGCGCTGGTGGTGGCGGCGCTGGACCGGCCTGAGGCGCCGATCTCGGACTTGCCGCTGATGTCGCGGCGGGAGCAGGCGGCCGTCGCCGCGTTCGAATCCGGACCGCGCGAGGAATTCCCGTACACGACGATCGACCGGCTGGTCGCCGACGTGGCCACGCGCCATCCGGACCGGATCGCGATCGAACCGGTCGCCGGGTCCGGGGAGCAGCCGCTGCGCTACGCCGAATTGTCCGCGCTGGCCGACGGTTTCGCCGCGAGGCTGCACGCATTGGGCGCGACCGGCAACGAATGCGTCCCGGTGGTACTGCCCCGCTCGACGGAGATGCTCGTCGCGATCTTCGGTGCGCTGCGGGCCGGTTGCGCCTATGTGCCGCTCGACCCCGACTTCCCGGCCGCTCGTATCGAGACCGTGCTCGCCGACTGCGGGGCACGATTCGTCGTGGCGGGGCCGGAGCATGGAGCGGTTTTCGACAGGCTGGGCGTCACGAGGATCACGGTGGCCGACACCGTCCCGGCGCGTGGTATCGAAAACGTCTCGCATCCAGCGGATCTCAGCTATCTCATCTACACCTCCGGTTCCACGGGCGTGCCCAAGGGCGTGATGATCGAGCACCGGTCGGTGGTGAACCGCCTGACCTGGATGCAGCGACGCTACCCCCTACACGACTCGGACGTGATCCTGCAGAAGACGCCGGTGACCTTCGACGTCTCGGTGTGGGAGCTGTTCTGGTGGGCGATCACCGGCGCCAAAGTGGCGCTGCTGGAACCTGGCGGCGAGCGCGATCCGCGCCGCATCGCCGACGCGATCGCCGCACACGGCGTGACGGTGCTGCACTTCGTGCCCTCCATGCTGGCCGCGTTCGTCGACGAACTCGCGGCCGACCCCGCCACGGTCGCCCGCATCGGCAGCGTGCGACGGGTCTTCTGCAGCGGCGAGGCGCTACCCCCGGCGCTCGTGCGCCGGTTCCACGCGGTCTTCGCCGCGGCCGGGGCGTCGGCGCCGCAGCTGGTGAATCTCTACGGACCCACCGAGGCCACCGTCGACGTCTCCTATTTCGACTGCCCCGCCGACGATCCGCTCGACGTGGTGCCGATCGGCCGCCCGATCGACAACATCGACTTGCTCGTGCTCGATCACATCGGCCGCCGGGTGCCGGTCGGCGTGCCGGGGGAGCTGAACATCGCGGGGGTGGGCGTGGCCCGCGGCTATCGCGGCAGGCCCGAGCTGACCGCGGCGGCGTTCGTCGACGATCGCGCGGTGCCGGGGCGCCGCCGGTACCGGACCGGTGACCTGGCGCGCTGGCTGCCGGACGGCAATCTCGAATACCTGGGTCGCTTCGACGATCAGGTGAAGATCCGCGGCAACCGGATCACCCTCGGCGAGGTGCAGAACGCGATGCTCGGCTGCGCCGGGGTCCGTGCGGCGGCCGTGGTGGACGAGGTCTCGGAAGCGCACGGCGTGCAACTGGTCGGCTATTTCGTCGGCGCCGACGTCTCCGGTGAGGAGATCGCCGCGCAGCTGGCGGCCCGGCTGCCCCGCTACATGGTGCCGTCGCGACTGATCCGGGTGGACCGGATTCCGCTGACTCGCAACGGGAAACTGGACCGGCGCGCCCTGGCCGAGCAGCTCGTCCTCGGCCACGGCGGCGAGCCGGTCGCGGGCGCGGAGCCGCGCACCGATGTCGAGACCAGGCTCGCGCAGGTCTGGCGCACCGTGCTGGGCGTCGAGTCGGTCGGCGTGCACGACAACTTCTTCACCCACGGCGGCGATTCCATCCTCGCGCTGGCCGTGCGCACCGCAGCCGAACGCGCCGGGCTCTACTTCGACGTGGACGCCTTCTACCAGGCGCCCACCATCGCGGAGCTGGCCCGCGTCGTGCGCGACGACCGCCACGACGAGCGTGGCCGCGTCGCCTCGCCCCTGGAGACGGTGCCGCTGATCGACCGCGCCGCGCTGCACCAGGCCGAGGACGCGTTCCCGGCAACGGCCCTGCAACTGGGCATGCTGTATCACAGCATCGAGCGCGCCGACTCGGTCACCTACAAGGACGTGTTCCGCTATCGGCTCGAAGTACCCTGGGACGCCTCGCAATTCAGGGATGCCGTGGGCCGGCTGGTGCGGCGTCAACCCGCGCTGCGCTCGTCGTTCGAGCTGAGCAGGTATTCGGTTCCGTTGCAGATCGTGCATGTCGCGCCGCCCTACGAACTGGAGATCATCGATCTCGGCGAGATGGACGAGGCGGACGGCGAGGATCTGATCGAGATCTATCTCCAGGAGCGGGCCCACGCCCAGTACGACATCTCACGCGCTCCGCTTTTCGCGATCCGGGTATTCGTCCGTCCCGGCTCGCAGCAGCCGGTCGGCACGGTGGACCTGGTGCTGAGCTTCCACCACGCCATCCTGGACGGCTGGAGTGTCGCCACGTCGGTGCTGGAACTGCTGCTGGACTACCTCCACCACATCGGCATGACTCGCAACCGGGTCGAGGCCACCCCGCATCCGGCCACCGTGCTCGCCGAGTACGCGCGGGCCGAGCAGAGCGCCGCGCGCGACAGCGCGGCCCGCGCTTACTGGCTGACCGCCCTGGAAGGCGCCGAACCCACCGCGCTCACCGCGCTGGGGGTGCACCAGCCGGTGGTGGCGGGCGTGCCGCAAGCGCGGGCGCTGGTGCCGCGCAGGCTGGCCGAACGGGTCTCGGCGTTCGCCACGCGCCACCAGGTGCCGGAGAAATCGGTGTACCTGGCCGCGCACTGCCTGGCGTTGCGGGCGCTGACCGGCCGCACGGACGTCACCACCGGCGTGGTGAGCCACGGTCGCCCGGACCGGGCCGGCGCCGAACGAGTGGCGGGCCTGTTCCTCAACACGCTGCCGATCCGGTTGGACGGCACCGCGACCACATGGCGCGCGGCGGTAGAGCAGATCGCGCGACGCGAACGCGAGGCCTACCCGTTCCGCCGCTACCCGCTGCGGTCGATCCTCGCCGACGGCGGGCCGGTCTTCGAGACGGCGTTCAACTTCGTCAACTACCACGTCTTCCAGCCCATGCTCGTGCTGGACGGCGTGCGCCTGCTCGACTTCGACGCTCGCGAGGAGACCAACTTCCAACTGCTGGTCACCGCGGCCACCGACCCGCGCGACGGCCGGATGTGGTTGCGGGTGGACGGCGACCACACGCTGACCGCCGAGCAGTGCGAGACCGTGGCGCTCACCCAGTTGCGCATGCTGGCCGGAATCGTCGCCGACCCGGACGCGGCGATCGACCGTGGCGTCGGCCCCGCGACCGCCCGCGACGTGGGCACGCTGGTGGCCGAGGCGGCCGCGCTCGACCCCACCCGCATCGCCCTGGCCGGTGACGAGGAATCGGTCACCTACGACGAGCTGATCGATCGCTCCGACCGGCTGGCCCGGCGCCTGGTCGGGCTCGGGGTGGCGCCGGGCGACCGGGTCGGCATCCTGATGGGGCGCCGCCCGCGGCTGGTGCTGCTCGTGCTCGCGCTGACCAGGATCGGGGCCGCGTGTGTTCCGCTGGATGTCAGCTACCCGCGAGCCAGGCTCAATCTGATGATCGACCGAGCTCGCCCGCACCGGGTGATCGCCGACGCCGCCTATCGCGACATCGTCGACGACGCCGCCTTGGTGCTGGACACCGCCGCGCTCTTCGACGACTCCGTGCCCGACGCGGAAGTGGCGCTGCCCGACCACGTCTCGCCCGACGCGGTGGCCTACGTGCTGTTCACCTCCGGGTCGACCGGCGAGCCCAAGGGCGTCGCCATGCCGCATCGCGGCCTGACCTCTCTGGTGGACTGGCAGAATCGCGCGGCCACCGGCAGCGGCCTGCTGAGCACACTGCAGTTGGCGCCGTTGAGTTTCGACGTCTCGTTCCAGGAGATCTTCACCACCCTCGCGGCCGGGTCCACCCTGCGGGTGAGTTCGGCGGATCTGCGATCGAACGTCGAGCAACTGCTGGCCACGGTGGTGGAAGAGGGCATCGAACGGCTCTTCCTGCCGTACGTGGCCTTGCAGGCGTTCGCCGAGGCGGCCGTGGCGCATCGGATGTTCCCGACCGAACTGAAGGTGCTGATCTCCTCCGGCGAGCAGCTGCGCATCACCGACGAGATCCGCGCCCTGTGCAAGGTGGTTCCCGGCCTGGTGCTGGAGAACCAGTACGGTCCCACCGAGTCCCACGTCGCGACCAAGTTCACGCTCACGGGTCCGGCCGACGAGTTCCCCGCGCTGCCGCCCATCGGGCGCGCCGTCGACGGCGACACCGTCGAACTACTCGACAGCGCCCTGCGGCCGGTGCCGGACGGCGTGATCGGCGAGATCTATCTCGGCGGCCGCAGCATCGCCCGCGGCTACGAGGGCAGGCCCGCGCTCACCGCGCAGCGGTTCGTCGCCACGCACGCGGGCGGAATCCGCTACCGCACCGGCGATCTCGGCGTCCGGCTGTTCTCCGGCGACATCGTCTGCCTGGGACGCAGCGACAGCCAGGTGAAGATCCGCGGGTTCCGGGTGGAGCCGGCCGAAGTCGAGCTGTGCATCCTGAGCTTGGTCGAGAAGTTCCCCGGCATCACCGAGGCCGCAGTGGTGGCGCGCGGTTTCGGCGGCATAGACGGCTCGCTGATCGCGTTCCTGGTCGGCGCGCCCGAGCAGACCGACCTCGCCGCGTTGCGGCACGACCTGCGCTCGATGCTGCCCGCGCACATGGTGCCGTCGCGGTTCGCCTGGCTCGATGAGCTGCCCCGCACGCCCAGCGGCAAGCGCGACGACGCGACGCTGCGCGCCTACGGCGAGGACGCGACGGAAACCGTGTCGGCGCGGCGGGAGCCCGCCGACGAGTACGAGCGGTCGGCGGTCGAACTGCTCGCCGAGTACGCGGGACTGCGCGCCATCGGTGTGGACGACGACTTCTTCGCGGCGGGCGGCACCTCGATCGGGGCGATGCGCGTGGTGATGGCGCTGTCGCGCCGGTGGGGCGTCGAGGTGCCGCTGGACGCGTTCATCGGCGCGCCCACCGCCGCCGGGATCGCCACCCTGGTGCGGGCGGGTGCCGTGCAACGCACATTCGACCCGCTGGTGCCGATCAGCGTCGGCGGCAGCAAGCCACCGCTGTTCCTGGTGCACCCGATCGGCGGAAACGTGCTGTGCTACCTGGCCCTCGCGCGTTATCTGGATCCGGATCGCCCGATCTACGGGTTGCAGGCGGCAGGCGCGGATTCCGGTAGCGCCCCGGAGAAGACCATTCCCGCGATGACGGAGTCGTACCTGCAGGCGGTGCGGCGGGTGCATCCGAAGGGGCCGTATCACTTGGCGGGTTGGTCGTTCGGCGGCTACGTCGCGTTGGAGATGGCCCGCCAGCTGCCCGAGCACGAGGTCTCCAGTGTGACGCTGCTGGACACCATGGCGCTGCGCGCACGCACCCGGACCCCGATTCCGGAGGAGAAGCTCATCCGGTGGTTCTTCCTCGAGCTGCTGTGGTACGCGCGGGGAAGCCGCTCCGCCCTGGTCGATTTCGAGCCCGGCGTGCACAATTCCGAGGATCTGTTCGCGGCGATGCTGGCGGAGTCGGTGCGGTCGGGCATCCTGCCCGCCGACAGTTCGCCGCAGGCGATCCGGCGGCTCTACGAGGTGTTCTTCGCCAACTACTCGGCCATGCTGGACTACAAGCTCGAGCCGTACCAGCGCGACATCACGCTGCTGCGCGCCACCGAGGGCCTGCCGCCGGGCGTCGACCTGGCGCACAAGACCGTCGGCAGCATGTTCGACAGCGCCGACAACGGCTGGAAGCAGTACGCGGCGCGCCGGTTCACGGTGATCGACGTGCCGGGCGATCACCTGAACATGATGACCGAGCCGAACATCGGCGAGCTGGGGCTGCGGTTGGACGAGGTGCTGTCGGCCGCCGATCCCGACCTGGACCGCGAGTGGGACGAGTCCATGCTGGACGCCTGAGGTCCGCTCACGACTTCGCCGCGGCCGCCGCCCCGCGCAGCGCGGCCGCGGTGAAGTCGTCCAGGGGATAGAACAATTCGATGGCCAGCTCCGACAGCGTCACGTCGGCCGGAGCGCCGAAGGTCGCCATCGTGCTGAACATCGACAGTTCGCCCGCCGGGGTGCTGATCCGGATCGGCACCTCGAACGGGCTGGACGGTATGCCGGTCCGCGCCTGCGCGTCCGTCCCCGGCGGATCGGGGTAGGCGGAGACCTCGTCGTAGAGTGCGGTCAGTTCCGTGTCACCGCTCGCGCTGACCTGCCTGGCCAGCCGCTCCAGGAACAGCTCGCGCACCTGGGTGCGGTTGGCCAACCGGGCCGAGAGCCCGTCCGGGTGCAGCACCAGCCGGTAGACGTTGGGCCGGGGCGCGCGGACGTGCTCGGGGACGCCGTCCATCAGCACGCTCATCGCCGCGTTGCCCACCACCACGTTCCACAGCCGATCGATGACCACCGCCGGATACGGTTCGTGGGCGGTCAGCATGGCGTCCAGCGCGGAGCGGACCGACGCGAGATGGGCGTCGTCGAGGCTGCTCTCCCGGTAGGCGGGCGCGAAACCGGCCGCGACGAGCAGGGTGTTGCGTTCGCGCAGCGGCACCTCCAGCGTGTCGCACAGCCGCAGCACCATCGCCCGGCTCGGCGCGGCTCGGCCGGTCTCCACGTAGGACAGGTGCCGCGCCGAGGTGTCCGCGGCCAGCGCCAGGTCGAGCTGGCTCAGCCTGCGCCGTTGCCGCCATTCCCGCAGCAGGATGCCCGCTCTCGACTGTGTCCGCACCGAAGTCACCCGGTCAGCTAAGCATCCCGGCGCGCGGTGCGGCCATGACCTCGGAGGTTATTGAGACGCCCATCTCCGGGCAGCAGGGTTGGTGCCGGGAGCCGATCGGCCCCGCCGGATCGACCACGGGAGTACGACATGAGACCCACCACCCTGGCTCGCCGCGACGGCGGCGCCGCGTTCCTGTGCTCCGCATTGCGCGTGGACGGCTGGAGCACCGGGATCTTCGGCGGGGTGTTGCTCGCCGGAGCCGGACTGCTGCGCGACCCGCTCGGGGTACCGACGGGCTGGAGCCTCGCGTTCGGCGTCGTCATGCTCGGCGGCGCGCTCGCGTTGCTGTCGATCGCCCGGCGCCCGGCGGTCGCCGCGCGCTACGCGGGGGCGGTGGTCACGGTCAACGCGCTCTCCGCGGCCGGGATGATCGGGCTGGCCGGTTCGGGATTCTTCGCGTTGACCGGGCTCGCTCTCGCATTCCTACTCGTCGGAGCGGCGGCGGTGGCGACCTTCGCCGGGCTGGAGTTCGCCGGACTGCGCAGGCTCGGGTGAGCGCCGTGCTCGACGACGACCGGTCCCGCCGCGCCGACGAAGCGACCCGCGCGACTGCTCCGGACACCCTTGCCGGTTCGAGGTTGCGAGGATCGGGTTGCCCGTCGCCGATGTCGCGGTGACAGCGCCTCGCCGTGGTCGAAATCCGTTGTGCACGAGGTCTTCGACCCGGTAGAGACATGCGGATGGACGTCTCGATACCCAGGATCAGATCGCTCGCGCCCGATGACTGGGCGGTGTTCCGGCGTGTCCGGCTCGCGGCGCTGACCGACGCGCCGCAGTTCTTCGGTACCACCCTGGCCGAGGCGCGGGCCCGCACCGAAAGCGACTGGCGGCGAGCCCTGTCGGACCGGGTGCAGTTCGTGGCGGAGTCGGGCGGGACCGAAGTGGGCACCGTCGCGGGCATGCTCGACCCGGAACGCGGTGGCGTGCACCTGATCTCGATGTGGGTGGCGCCGCGGGCACGGGGGACCGGCGTGTCCGACCGGCTGGTCGGCGCGGTGCTCGACTGGGCGGTCGCGGGCGGACACGACGTCGTCCGTTTGGAGTTCGCCGAGCACAATGCCTTCGCGGAGCGGCTGTATCTGCGCAATGGCTTCGTGCGGACCGGGGTGAGCGGGCCCATGGCCCCGGGCGACCCGCGACGGGAATTCGAGATGGCGTGGCGGCCGTCCCGTTTGTCCGCCCCTTCGCAGGGTATCCGGGCCGCGACGGCATCCGAGACGCCCGTCCCGCACCGCGACGCCGAGCACAGGAGACAGCCATGAACAAGCGCAAGCCCACGGACAAGGGACCCGACGACGTGCAAGACACCGCCGACGTCTCCGGTGGCCGGTCGGCCGGAACCGGGCAACCGGCCGAGGGTGCGGCGCACGGGGGCCGGGAGCCGGAGCCGGGCGCCACTCGGCGCGCGGCGGGCACGCCCGGCGACTCCGACGAAGGCGGCGCGGGAGCGTCGGCCACGGGGAGTGCGGCGCAGGTCTCGGAAGACGCGTCCGTGCAGGCGGGCGGCGCCGCCGACGCGGCGGCGACGGTGACTTCAGGGAAGGTTCCGACCGGCACGGCCCCGCAGGCGGGCAGCACGCCTGATGCGGGGGAGTCCGTCACGACCGGTACGGCCTCGCGGGCAGGCAG
>NZ_JBIUCG010000030.1:43657-123612 GCF_044548645.1 Nocardia sp. NPDC051929
AGCGCGTCTGGTGCGGGGGAGCCGCTGTCTTCGGGGGAGGTTTCGACCGGCACGGCCCCGCAGGCGGGCAGCACGCCTGATGCGGGGGAGTCCGTGACTGCCGGTGCGGCCTCGCGGGCAGGCAGCGCGTCTGGTGCGGGGGAGCCGCTGTCTTCGGGGGAGGTTTCGACCGGCACGGCCCCGCAGGCGGGCAGCACGCCTGATGCGGGGGAGTCCGTGAGTACCGGCGCGGCCCCGCAGGCGGACCACGCGCCCGGTGCGGCGGAGCCGGTGTCTTCGGCGGAGATTGCGCCCGGTGCGGCCCCGCAGACTGCCGGTACCGCCGATGCGGCGGCGGTGTCTTCTGCGGCGGCTGCGCAGGCGGGCCGCATGACTGGTGCGGCGGAGCCGGTGACTCCGGCCGATGCGGCTGCGCAGGCGGGTAGCGCTCCTGGTGCGGCGGAAAAGCCGGAACCGGGGCCGGAATCCACTGGGAGGCACGCGGCCGGAGCCGGGAGTCGTGAGCAGACGCCGGTCGGGGAGTCGGTTCGACGCGCGGCCGAGCGCGCCGAACGAGTCCAGGCGGACGCCGCCACCGCCGCCGAACGCGGCGCGGCGGGAATTCCCGGCCCGGTGGCGCACCCGGGCCGCACCCTGTTGGAGACGCTCCGCGACAAGCCCGTCCTCGCTGCGATTCCCGCCTCGGTCCTGGCTTTCATTTTCTGGCGCGCGTTCCGTCGAGGCTGACCCCTTACACGCGCCGCCGGTAGAACTGCCGAGATCCGCCCTCTGGCCCGGGATCCGCCTCCTCCGCGGGATGGAAGCCCAGGTTCTCGTAGAACGCGCGCGCACCACTGGCGACCGCGCCGGGATGGTCGGGCCCGAAGGTGACCACTTCGAGCGTGCCGGGAGTCGGCACGTAACGGCGGATCGCGTCCGTGGTCAGCGCCCGGCCGATCCCGTGCCCGCGCGCCTGTTCCGCGACGACCAGCCAATGCACCCGGTAGGTCGGCGGGTTCGAGCCGAACAGGATGCCGCCGAGCACTTCCGCCCCCGCGGACCGGGCGACGAGCGCCGTACCGCGCCGCACGTGCCGCAGCACCGCGGCGCGAAATCCGGCATCGTCGGCGGACGCGCCGAACCAGTGCTCGACCTGCCCCGCCAGTTCGAGAAAACCGGCGAGGTCGTCCTCTCGCGCAAGCCTGACAATCATCCGCGCCATCGTGACACCATCGGCCGCCGCCGTCGACTCGAAGAGACCTCAGTCGGCGGCGGGTCGCAGAGCGATGTCGAGCTTGGTGCGGAAACGTCCGAAGTGCGGGTCGGTGTCGTAAAGGGCGAATCCGTCCAGTTCCCACCATCGTTCACCGTCGAACTCGCGCGGATCCAGGGCATGGCCGTCGGCGCGGTCACCGCGGATGACATACCAGAGGCTGACGTCCTCGTGACCGGAGTCCGAGCCGACCGTGGTGGTGACGGTGAGGAACAGCGGGTCGGGCCCGATGACGTCGAATCGGGCCTCGACGCCGATCTCCTCGGCCGCTTCTCGCCGCGCGGTATCGAGCGGATGCTCGCCCGGATCGACGTGCCCTCCGGTCGGCAACCACAACCCGGCAAGGCGATGCTTGCCCAGCAGCACCGCCCGTGCCGCCGGATCGACCAGCACGACATAGCAGACCAGGTGCCGCGGCGGGGTCGCCGGTCTGGCCCGCCGGAAGATGTCGTCGGTCGACGCGAGCCACGCCAGCGTCGTGTCGATGTGCCGTCGCTCGAGCTCGTCGAGGGGCGCGATCCGACGCACGATCTCGGCGACCGCGGCGGTGGAGGGCTGCATGGCACGGACAGTAGCGCTGGGCACCGACAGGTTCAGCCGTCCAGCACAACGGGTTTCAGCCGGGCCGTGTACGCCGCGGCGCGGTCGAGCGCGTCGGCGGCCGCCGCGAGTTCGATCAGCGCTTCTTCGAAGACTTCGCGTGCCCCGGCGACGCAGTAGCCGGGGGTGGTGAGCGCGCCGATCCCGTCGGTGTCGATCAGCAGCCCGGAATCCGGCAACGCGCCGTAGTCGTCGGCCAGCGCCGCGAGGTCGCGCCGCAACTCGCGTACCCGGTGCAGCAATCGGCCGCGCCGTTGTTCCAGGATCAAGGGATCGATCATCGGTGCCTCGTTTCGATCGACGCGTGCTCTTTCGCAATCTACCGAGCGCGGCACCGATGTGCGGCCCGGCCGCCGGGCCGGGCCGCGAACGCCCTATGGTCGCAGCACCGACACCAAGAATTCGGTTTGGTCGTACACGGTCTTCTCGAAGACCTCGTCGAAATAGATGTCGAAATGCTTGGCGGGATAACGTTTCACCACCGCGTGCTTGGTGCGTTCGGCGGCGCGCAGCGCCGATTTCACCGGCGCGACGGAATCGTCATCGCACAGCGCGTACAGCACCGGCATCTTCAGTGCCTTCGCGCGCCGCGCGGGTGCGTCGAAGAGTGCCGAGAATGCTACTCGCGCGGCCACTTTCGGCTCATAGGTCTCGCTCTCGTCGGTCAGCCTGCGAAAGCCGTCCGGTACGTCGGGCGCGCTCATCAGCGCCGCGGCGCCGCGGCGTCCGGCCAGCCGAATGCCGACCGGCTTGCGCCGGAGCGTGCCGAGCAGCAGGTCGGTAGCCGCGATGGTGGTGACCTTGACCAGGCTGATCGGCCCCTTGGCCAACGCCGAGGACAGGCCGCTGGTGAACGGCACCTGCGCGACCACGGCCGCGATGTAGGCATCGTCCGGTGCGACCGAAAGCACGTGGCCGCCGCCGAACGACGTGCCCCACAATGCGATCCGGGTCGCGTCGATGCCGCGCAGCGTGCGCGCGAACGCGATGGCGGCATGCCAGTCCGCGCGCTGGCGCGCGATGTTCAGCAACTGGCGCGGCGTGCCTTGACTTGCGCCGAAATGCCGATAGTCGAATACCAGGACCGCCATTCCCGCGGCGGCGAAACGCCGCGCGTACCGATCCAGTCCCATTTCCCGATTGGCCCCCAGGCCGTGTCCCATCACCACTAGCGGGCGGGGTTTGGGTGCGCCGTCCGGGCGATATAGCCACGCCGCGCACTGTTCGCTTCCGGATGGGAAGCCGACCTCGACACGTTCCATGGCCATCAACCGTACCCAGTATCCTGTTCTGGCGGACGAGTTGGTCGGGCGGCCGCGGCGCTGGGAACGGGCACGGCTGTGCCGCCGCCCGGCGCCGAGGAAAGTCCGGACTCCACAGAGCAGGGCGGTTGTTAACGGCAACCCGGGGTGACCCGCGGGAAAGTGCCACAGAAAAGAGACCGCCCACGGCCTAGCGGTCGTGCGGTGAGGGTGAAACGGTGCGGTAAGAGCGCACCAGCGCCCCGGGTGACCGGGGCGGCTCGGTAAACCCCGCCCGGAGCAAGGTCGAAGGCCGCACCGGTTACGGTGCGGCTGCGCAGGCGCTCGAGGGCTGCTCGCCCGAGCCTGCGGGTGGACCGCTCGAGGTACCCGGCAACGGAGTGCCCAGATGGATGGCCGCCTCCCGGCTCAGGCCGGGGACAGGATCCGGCTTACAGACCAACTCGTCCGCCCGCCGGCGCGTGCTCCGCACTCCGGCTCTACTCCGCGCGAGGTCGCGTTCCGCGAGCTCGGCGGGTGTGCGAAGCACGCCGGGATAGCGCGGGGGTCAGCACATCAGTTTGGCCATTTGGTAGATCGCCTTGGCTTCCTCGGCGCTGGGCTGGGTGGCGCCGCCCGCGCGCTTGGTGATGTTCTTGACGACGTCGTCCTCGGATTTGCCCGCTTTGATGTCCCCGCAGGTTTCGGTCAGGATGCTCGCGATCTTCGCGTCGTCCTTGCCCTCGGCCAGCTTGGGGAACGCGCCGCGGAAGCTGACGAGGAACGCGCCCGCCTTCACGCTGTCGACCTGGGCGGCGGCCTGTGCCGCCGTGGTGGTGGCGGACGAGGTGGTATTGCTGGTCTTGTCGTCCCCGCACCCGGTGAGGAGCAGGGCGAAGAGGGTGGCGCTGGCCGCGATGGCGGCGGTAGTTCTTGTCACGGAGCGGCATGCTAGCCGCCTATAACCACCGCCGCCTCCCGTCAGGTTAACGGGAGGCGACGAGCAGTGGGAAAAAGAATCGCGCGGTCAGATCGGGTTGATCACGAAAACCTGCGCCCAGTACGCGGCCTGCTCCGGGCCCAGCAGCGGCAAGAGGTAGTCGAACAAAATCGATGACATAGCTGTGGAGCTCCCAAATTGTCGACGTGCGGGACATATCCAAACGTGCGGGCGAACCCACGCCCGTCACGGCGGGCCACGTTAGCAGCGCCGCCCGGGTCGTGTCGCGGGGCGAGAATTTCCGCTGTCCGATTCGTGCGGAACTGGCCCTGATCGTGATCGACGTCATAAAGTAGTCGCCGTTGGTAAGGGCCGGTGCGGGGCAGCACCGGGCCATTCATACTTCGATCGCGGGAAAGCAGGTCTCAACACATATGCGAGTAGTTCGCTCCATGGTCGCCGGCGCATTGGTCGCAGGCGCCGCTTCGGTTTTCGCGGTGCTGGGTGCGGGGTCGGCCGGCGCGGTCGCGGTCACCCCGCTGCCGGGCGGGGTTCAGGTCGACCTGAGTCCCGCCGACACGGTATGGGTGCACCAGAATCATGTCGGTCTGGCTATCGCCGGGCTGCCGCATCCGTCCGCCGCCTCCTTCGGCGAGGCGCTGGACGCGGCGGCTCAGGTGTCGTCCTCGGTGCCGAACGGCCGGGTCACGTTCACCGTCTACGGGCCGTTCGACCAGTTGAACGGCTCCATGCTGGCGCTGCAGTAGGACCCGGCGCCCCAGCGTGGAACTCCACCAGCGGATCGTGTCGGCGCCGGTCGATTTCGGCGCCATCCGGTCCGAGTTCGGCTTGGCCTCGGCGTACCCCGCCGAGGCCAGTGCCGAGGCCCGCGACGCGGTCGACGCGTTCGCGGGCAACCGGGTCGATCGCACGGACATCCCGTTCGTGACGATCGACCCACCCGGGGCCATGGATCTGGACCAGGCCCTGCATATCGAACGCGGCCCCGGCGGCTTCCTCGTGCATTACGCCATCGCCGACGTGGGCGCCGTGATCTTCCCCGACGGCGCGCTCGCCAAAGAGTCCGGCGCCAGGGGCCAGACCTTCTATCTTCCCGACGGCACCGTCCCGCTGCACCCACCCGCGTTGTCGGAAGGGTCCGCCAGCCTGCTTCCGGACCGGACGCGCCCGGCCGCGCTGTGGACTATCGAACTCGACGAGCAGGCCGAACCGGTGCGGTACTCGGTTGTCCGCGCCCTGGTGCGCTCCCGTGCCCGGCTCGACTACTCCCGTGTGCAGGCCGACGCGGAGGCGGGTCGGCTGCATCCCTCGATCGCGGCCCTGCCGGAATTCGGCACGCGGCGTATCGAGGCGGGGCTGGCGCGCGGCGCGATCGGGCTGCGGTTGCCCGCGCAAAGCGTGGTCCAGGACGAGCACGCCGACGGGCACTGGCGCCTGGTGGTGGAACCGCGCACCGCCGCCGACGACTGGAACGAGCAGGTCTCGCTGCTGACCGGCATGTGCGCGGCGCGGATCATGCTGGACGGGCACGCGCCCGCACTGGACCGGGTCGCGCTGCTGCGCACCATGCCGCCACCGTCGGAATCCGCGATCGAGTCGATGCGCCGGACCGCGCAGGCGCTGGGCGTGGCCTGGCCCGACGGCGAAGCTGTCGGCCGGATGCTGGCCCGGCTGGACACCGGCACTCCCGCGGCACTGGTCCTGATGTCCGAGGCGACGAGCTTGCTGCGCGGTGCCTCCTACACCGTCGTCGACGGCGCGGCAGGAGCGCCGCACGCGCCGGAAGCTCTGCGGCACAGCGCGATCGGCGCGCCGTACGCGCACGTCACCGCTCCGCTGCGGCGGTTGTCGGACCGGTTCGCGACCGAGATCTGCCTGGCCCGGTGCGCGGGGGCCGAGGTGCCGCGCTGGGTGCGGGAGGGGCTGGTGAGCGCCGCCGAGACCATGCGGCGCAGCGACAGCGTCGCGGGCAAGATCGAACGCGCCTGCATCGACCTGACCGAATCGACCCTGCTCGCGCCACGTACCGGAGCGACGTTCGACGCCGTCGTGGTGCGCGAGGCCAACGGCAACCGGCCCGCCGTGGTCTTCGTCGCCGACCCGCCGGTGCTGGGCCCGTGTGAGGGGAAACCGCCGGAAGGCGAGACCGTGCGGGTGCGGCTGCTGTCGGCCGACCCGAGGGAACGGAAGGTGTCCTTCACCTTCCCTGCGTGAACGGCAGCGGCGGCCGCGCCGTACACGACCTCGTCTCGCGAGCGTGCCGATGAGCAGAGGTCTGCACTGCGGCCGACCGTGGGTTGCGGCCGTGTTGTCGATTGTGGGCCAGCGAGCCGTGTTGTCGATTGTTGGCCAGCGAGCTGGGTTGACCGACCGTGGGCCAGCGAGCTGGGTTGACCGACCGCGGGCCAGCGAGCTGGGTTGATCGACCGCGGGCGGGTGGCCGCGTTGCCGACCGGACACGAGGCGGCCCGAATTGCCGACTCCGGACGCGCGGCCGCGTCGTATCCCGGCCGCGGACGACCGCTACCGGTCACGGCACCGCCCGCGGCGCTGCTGGTCGGCGAACGCGGTGATCGGCTCGTCTCGACCGGCTCAGCGCCGGGACACCGGATCACCCCGTGATGACGGCCGCTCCGAACAGCGCCGCGGCGGTGGCCGGATAGCGGCTCAGTTCACGGCCCGCCGCGGCGTCCTCCGTGGCCGCGAGGGCCTCGTACAGGCCGGCACGCTCGCCCGCCGCCGCGGCCTCGGCCGCCCGGTGCAGGATCGCGTCGTGCGACTCCACCGCGTCCCGATGGTCGCCGAGCACGGTCTGCAGCTTCTTCGCCCGGACGCCGCGATCGGCGGCGTCGTCGCCGAGGACCTGCTGCGCTGCCTCGCACGAGTACCGCAGCCGCTTGGCGCTCTTGCGGATGTCGTGCAGCAGTTCCACCCGTTCGAGCGGATCGACGGTGGGCTCGGCGCGGATCAGGGATTCCACCCGGTCGAGGTCGCGCCGCAGCACCTCCCGGAACACGTCCGGCGCCGCCACATCGGCGCGTGAGTGGCGCAGCGGCGGGTCGGTGCGCCATCGGGACAGCTCGTCGCGCAGCTCGCGGTAGCGGGCGCCGTCCAACGCGGTCAGCACCTCGTCGTGCGCCGCTCGATAGCGCTCCCGCTCGGCGTCGACCAGCCGCGCGGTGACCGCGTCGACCTCCGCCGGGTCGGCTCGCTCGGCATGATCGGCCAGCAGCGTGGCGAACCGATCGGCGCGCACCTCCGCGTCCCGCGCTTCACCGAGCAACCCGGCCAGCCACTTGAGTTCCGCGCCCATCGCGGCGGCGGGCTTCTTGGCGAGCAGTTTGCCGTAGGACCGCAACACGCTGCGCAGCCTGCGGGTGGCCACCCGCATCTGATGGACCGAGTCCTCCGCGTCCGCGCGGACCTCGGGTTCGGCGGCCGCGAGCCGGTCGATGTCCTCGCGCAACGCGTCCACCAGAGCGGACCCCGCCGTGATCACCGTGCTGGTCCGCGCTTTCGCGAATCGGTCGGTGGCCTCGACCAGGTGATGCGTGATGCCGGGCTCGTTCGCCGCGTGCCCCGCGTCGTCGACGATGTGCAGGACCGACCCGGGCCAGGCTCGGTGCAACTCCCACGCGCTGACCGCGGGACAGACGATGTCGTGGCGGCCCTGCACGAGCACGGCCGGGATATGCGCGATGGCGTCGATGTCACGCAGCAGCTGGCCCTCTTCGAGGAACCCGCCGTGCCGGAAGTAGTGATTCTCGATCCTCGCGAACGCCAGCGCGAATCGCGGCTCGGACGTCTCGGCCACCCGATCCGGATGCGGCAGCAGCGAACTCGTCGCGCCCTCCCAGCTGGACCAGGCGATCGCGGCCGTGCGGGCGATGTCTTCGTCGGCCGAGTGCAGCAGGCGGTGGTAGACCTCGACCAGGTCTTGATCGCGTTCGTCTTCGGGCACCGGCGCGAGGAACTTCTCCCACTCGTCCGGATAGACGTAGCCCGCCGCGCCGTTGTAGTACCAGTCGATTTCCTTGCGGCGCAACAGGAAGATGCCGCGCAACACCAGTTCGGTCACCCGATCGGGGTGTCGCTGCGCGTAGGCCAGCGCGAGCGTGGAGCCCCAGGAACCGCCGAACACCTGCCAGCGATCGATGCCGAGATGTTCGCGCAGCCTCTCGATGTCGGAGATCAGGTGGCCGGTGGTGTTGTGTTCCAGACTCGCGCCGTCGGCCAGGTGCGGAGTGGAGCGGCCGCAACCACGCTGGTCGAACAGCACGATCCGGTAGGCGGCCGGATCGAAGAAGCGCCGATGGAACGGCGCGGTGCCGCCGCCGGGCCCACCGTGCAGGAAGACGACCGGCTTACCGGCCGGATCGCCGCTGACTTCCCAGTAGACCGACTGACCGTCGCCGACAGCAAGCATGCCGGAGTCATGCGGCTCGATCTCGGGATAGAGGGTGCGCATCCGGCCGCCCGGCTCAGAACGCCAGACCAGAGGCCAGATCCGGGATGCCGAGCGCCTCCACGGCCTGCTGACGGACATCCGGGCAGCTCTTGACGGTGGCGCGGTCGACGATCGGCTTGTCGGCCAGCACCGCGCCGTTGATGCCGCCGTTGCGCAGCGCCCACTCGTGCACCAGGGCGTTCAGCCCGATCTTG
This sequence comes from Nocardia sp. NPDC051929, assembly GCF_044548645.1. Taxonomy (NCBI): domain Bacteria; kingdom Bacillati; phylum Actinomycetota; class Actinomycetes; order Mycobacteriales; family Nocardiaceae; genus Nocardia; species Nocardia sp. NPDC051929. The sequence goes on from NZ_JBIUCG010000030.1 coordinate 52,374, forward strand.
CCCAGGGTCCCGCCCTGGATCCGCCAGTTGGACAACTCCGGCCGGATCATGTCGCACAGCTGGGTCGCGGCCGCGTCGGAGATCTCCGGGCTCGTCGGCGTGACGCGGCCGGAGGTCGTGCCAGGAGCGGCGGTGGCCGACACCGTGGTGGAACTCGAGCTGCCGGTGGGCGCCGGGCCCGAGTCGCTGCCGCAAGCGGTCAACGCGGCGGCGGTGAGAGCGCCCGCCACCAGCAGGGTGCTGCGTGAAATCCAACGGCTGTACGGCATGGGTACCTCTGGTCGTGTCGGTATTGTCGGCATCGAGTCTGCCATTGATTCCGCCGACCGGCCCGAACCGGCCGTTTTCGGTGGGAAGAGTTCAGCCGAAGTGCGCGCGCAGCTCGTCGAGCAGTTTCGGTGTTCATGCGACGCCCGAGCCGCTCGATGGACGGAGAATCACTGCCCGGAGACAGGGCGTCGGCCGGACTCGGTTCGCCACCGACGCAGGGTGATCGAGTGGCGTCGCTCTACCTGCCGCACTTCCCGAGTTCTATCGGTCGACGCGAATCATCGGAAGTTCCGGTCGTACCTTCGCGATCGAGTCGAAGTCCGCGTCCGCGTGAATGAGCGTCAGGCGGTGCTCGAGCGCGGTGAGCGCGATGACGATGTCCATCGGCGACGGCCCGCGATGATGGCCGATGCGGACCAGATCACGCTGCACCGCCAACACGTGGCGCCAGGGATCGTCGAGCGCGGGGTACCAGCCGAACGTGCGTCCGAGAACAGCGAAAAACGGTTCGAAGTCCTTGCCCGATCGAACGGAAACCATGAGCTCGGCTTCGACCGGCGGACAGATCGCGACGAGTCCTTGCGCCACCTGGCGGGGCCATGGATCATCGACCTGGCCGCGGAGCAGTCGCCACACGGCCGAGGTATCGGCGAGGTAGGTCACCGCTGGGGATGCTCCTCGCCTGCCAGAACGTCGAAGTCCAAAACGTCCTCGGCATTAGCCTGCAGCCAGGCCAAACTGCGGGCGCGATCGTCCGCGGTCAGGCCCGCCGCGATGGCCAAAGCCCGATTGATCGTGTCACGTTTGGTGCGTGTGCCCAGCTGCTGCTGAGCGAGTGCCAGTGCGCCGTCGTCGAGATCGACTATGGTCCGCGTCATGCTCCGCACCTCCCTTGATATACGGATATACGTCAGTATATCAAAGGGAGGTGGCGATTTCAGAAACTGTGCTCCGCCGCGGGGAAGGTGCCCCGGCGCACTTCGTCGGCGTAGGCAGCGGCTGCGGCACGCAATTCGTCGCCGACGTTGCCGAAGCGCTTGACGAACTTCGCGGTCTTGCCGCTGGTGTAGCCTGCCATGTCCTGCCAGACCAGCACCTGCGCGTCGGTGTCGGCGCCCGCGCCGATGCCGACGGTCGGAATGGTCAGCTTGCGGGTGACCTGCCCCGCCAGTTCGGCCGGGACCATCTCCATCACCACGGAGAACGCGCCCGCCTCCTGAACGGCGATGGCGTCGGCGATCAGTTGCTCGGCGCCGTCGCCACGACCCTGCACGCGGAATCCGCCGAGGGTGTTCACGCTCTGCGGGGTGAAGCCGATGTGCGCCATGACCGGGATGCCCGCCGCGGTGATCAGCGCGATCTGCTCGACGACCCGCTCGCCGCCCTCCAGCTTCACCGCGTGCGCCCCGCCCTCCTTCATGAACCGGGTCGCCGTCGCCAGCGCCTGCTGCGGGGAGGACTCGTAGGTGCCGAACGGCAGGTCGGCCACGACCAGCGCGTGCGGCGCGCCGCGCACCACCCCGCGCACCAGCGGGATGAGCTCGTCGACAGTGATCGGCACGGTGGTGTCGTAGCCGTACACCACGTTGGCCGCGGAATCGCCGACCAGCAGCACGGGAATGCCCGCTTCTTCGAACAGCCGCGCCGAGGAATAGTCGTAGGCGGTCAGCATCGCCCAGCGTTCCCCGTCGGCTTTCATCTGCTGCAGGTGGTGCACCCGGGTCTTGCGCATCTTCTTGGGCTCGGCGGGCGCCGCACCGTAGGCAGGGGTTTCCGAGTCGGATACGGACATCATCGTCCCTTTCGTCTGTGTCGCCTCGGGGCCCGTCCGGGTCCCCGGGAGTGTCTGACGATTTCAGTGTGCCACCCGCCACCGAGGCGGATTAAGGCCGATGACCGGTGCGATTGGTCACAGCGCGGCACGGGGTTTGCCCGGGGCGGCCACCGCGTTCGCCCGATGGCAGTATCGACAGCATGTCGATGGTGCGGAATGGGCGCGGTGCACTCCCGGTGGCGGTGCTGGCGTCGCTGGCTGTGCTGGTTGCGGGGTGCGCCGTCACCCGCACCGAAACGGGGCAGCCCGCACCCACGCCGCCCACCGGGCTGGAGAAGTTCTACGGCCAGGCGGTGCAGTGGGGTGACTGCACCGGATTCGGCGGGCCGGACGACCGGCTGTCGCCGAGCACCGAGTGCGCCCGGATCACCGTGCCGGTGGACTACGCGGCGCCCGACGGGCCGACCGCCCAGATCGCGATCTCCCGGACGCGGGCGACCGGGCGGCGGGTCGGTTCGCTGGTGATGAATCCGGGCGGGCCGGGAGAGTCCGGTCTCGGCCTGTCGTCGCTCGGCAACAAGACGGAATTGGCCGAGCGCTTCGACCGGATCGGCTTCGACCCGCGCGGTGTCGGTTCTTCCACCCCCTCGATCGTCTGCCAGACACCCCAGGAGCAGGACTCCGAGCGCGCCGAGCCGGAGGACGACTACACCCCGGCGGGCATCGCCGACGCCGAGGCCGACAACCGCCGGTACGCGGGCCGCTGCGCCGATCGGACCGGGAAGGAGTTCCTCGCCCACGTCGGCACCCGCGAGGTCGTGCAGGACCTCGACATCATGCGCGCCGCGCTCGGCGACCCGAAGCTGACCTACGTCGGCTACTCCTACGGCACCAAGATCGGTTCGGCGTACGCGGAACGGTTCCCCGACCACGTGCGCGCCATGGTGCTGGACGGCGCCATCGACTCCTCGCAGGATCCGGTGCAGGAGTCGCTGCGCCAGGCGGCGGGCTTCCAGAAGGTGTTCGACGCCTACGCCGCCGACTGCGCGCGGCAGCCCGACTGCCCGCTGGGCGCCGACCCGGCGCAGGCGGTGCCGCGGTTCCGCGCGTTGGTGAACCCGCTGTGGGACAAGCCGGCGCCGACCACCGATCCGCGGGGTCTGACCTACGGCGACGCGCTCACCGGCGTGCGCCAGGCGCTCTACACCGACGAATTGTGGAAGGTGCTCACGCTCGGGCTGTCCGAGCTGCGCGACGGGCGCGGCGATACGCTGCTGGCCCTGGCCGACCTGTACGACGGACGTCGCGACGACGGCACTTACGCCAACACCAGCGACGCGTTCAACGCGATCCGCTGCGTGGACGATCCGCGCATCACCGATCGCGGGGTCGCCGGACGCCAGGACGCCGAATACCGGAAAGCGGCCCCGTTCCTGGACGACGGGCGCGGCACCGGCGCGGCGCCGCTGGAGCTGTGCACCGCCTGGCCGGTGCCGAACACGAGTGAACCGCATCGCATCTCGGTGACCGGTCTGCCGAAGACGGTGGTGGTGTCGACCACCGAGGACCCGGCGACGCCGTACCAGGCCGGAGTCGACCTGGCCGACCAGTTGGGCGCCGCGCTGATCACCTATCAGGGCAACCGGCACACGGTGGCGCTGGCGGGCGGCGTCCCCTGCGTCGACGACGCGGTGATCGCCTATCTGGTCGACCTGACCGAGCCCGCCTCCGGCCTCACCTGCTGAGCCGGGCGCGCGCGGTTGCTGATCGGTCACGCGATGCTGCCCGGTCCAGAAGAATCTCACAAACCGGACGATCCGACTGTGCGGAGTCTTCCGAAAAAACCAGGTCAGCAATCTTAAGCGTGTATGTAACACAGATTTAACGCCGGATGCTTACGCTCGCGGACATGGATCGCCAGAAGGAATTCGTGCTGCGGACGCTCGAAGAGCGGGACATCCGCTTCGTACGTCTCTGGTTCACCGACGTCTTGGGTTACCTGAAGTCCGTCGCGATCGCGCCCGCCGAGCTGGAGGGCGCGTTCGAAGAGGGTATCGGTTTCGACGGCTCGGCCATCGAGGGCTTCGCCCGTGTCTCGGAGGCCGACATGGTCGCCCGGCCGGATCCGTCGACCTTCCAGGTGCTGCCGTGGGCCACGAGCAAGGGCCATCAGCACTCCGCGCGCATGTTCTGCGACATCACCATGCCGGACGGCTCGCCGTCCTGGGCCGACCCGCGCCACGTGCTGCGCCGTCAGCTGAACAAGGCGGGCGACGTCGGCTTCAGCTGCTACGTGCACCCCGAGATCGAGTTCTTCCTGCTGGAGAACGGCACGCGTGACGGCGTCCCGGTCCCCGCCGACACCGGCGGCTTCTTCGACCAGGCCGTGCACGATTCGGCGCCGAACTTCCGCCGCCACGCCATCGACGCGCTGGAGTCCATGGGCATCTCCGTGGAGTTCAGCCACCACGAGGGCGCTCCGGGCCAGCAGGAGATCGACCTGCGCTACGCCGACGCGTTGTCCATGGCAGACAACGTGATGACCTTCCGCTACCTGATCAAGGAAGTGGCCATCGACGAGGGTGTGCGCGCGACCTTCATGCCCAAGCCGTTCGCCCAGTACCCGGGCTCGGCGATGCACACGCACATGAGCCTGTTCGAGGGCGAGACCAACGCCTTCCACGACCCCGACGACCCGATCAACCTGTCGGAGACGGCGCGCGCGTTCATCGCGGGCATCCTCGAGCACGCCCCGGAGATCAGCGCGGTCACCAACCAGTGGGTCAACTCCTACAAGCGCCTCATCCACGGCGGCGAGGCGCCCACGGCGGCCTCGTGGGGCCGGTCCAACCGCTCCGCCCTGGTCCGTGTGCCGATGTACACACCGAACAAGTCCTCTTCGCGGCGCGTCGAGATCCGCAGCCCCGATTCCGCGTGCAACCCCTACCTGGCCTTCGCCGTGCTGCTCGCGGCCGGTCTGCGTGGCATCGAGAAGGGCTACACGCTGCCGCCGGAGGCCGAGGACGACGTGTGGTCGCTGACCGTCGCCGAGCGGCGCGCGATGGGCTTCCGCGAGCTGCCCGGCACGCTGGACGAGGCGCTGCAAGCGATGGAGCGCTCCGAGTTGGTCGCCGAGACCCTGGGCGAGCACGTGTTCGACTTCTTCTTGCGCAACAAGCGCCGGGAGTGGGCGGACTACCGCAGCCAGGTCACGCCGTTCGAGCTCAAGGAATACCTGGGGTTGTAATCCGAGCGATGCCCGGGGGCGGCGTGCCACCGATCGCGGCCAGGTAATTTGAGAACCATGGTCCGGCCCCCCTCTGCGCGCTCCGCTGTCCCCGGTGTCGGTCGGCTCGGATTGCTCGAGCCGTCCGCCGCCGCGTCGCTGCGCGAATTGGGCTGGGACAACGTCGAGAGCATTCCCGTGCTGTGGTCGCTGTCCCGCGCGCCGGACGCCGACCTCGCGTTGAGCACGCTCATGCGATTGCGCGAGAGCATCGGGGACGGTTGGGACGCGGTCGATTCGGCCATCCGTACGGATACGTCGCTGCGGGGCAGGCTGTTCGCGCTGCTCGGCTCCTCCAGCGCGTTCGGCGATCATCTCGTCGCGGCGCCGGAGTCGTGGGAAGGCTTGCGCCGCAAGGAGTTACCTGGACGCGACGAGCTGATCGCCGATCTGCTCGCCGTGGTCGACGCGGCACCGGAGGAGGGGCCGAACGCGACCCCGATGCTGTTCCGCGCCGCGATCTCGGGCCCCGAAGTGGCGGCGTCGCTGCGCAAGCGGTACCGCGATCACTTGATGCTGCTGGCCGCGCTGGATCTGGCGGCCACGGTGGAGAACGAGCCCGTGCTGCCCTACCAGGTGGTCGGCAGGCAGCTCACCGACCTGGCCGACGCCGCGTTGACCGCTGCGCTGGCGGTGGCGGTGGCGCGGGTCTGCAAGGACGAGCCGGTGCCGGTGCGGCTGGGCGTGATCGCGATGGGCAAGTGCGGCGCGCGCGAATTGAACTATGTCAGCGACGTCGACGTCGTGTTCGTCGCCGAGCCCGCCGACGCCACCGCCACGCGTCTGGCCGCGGAGATGATGAGCGTGGCGAGCCAGGCGTTCTTCGAGGTAGATGCGGCGCTGCGACCGGAGGGCAAGGCCGGTGCGCTGGTGCGGACGCTGGATTCGCACATCGCCTACTACAAGCGCTGGGCACGCACCTGGGAGTTCCAGGCGCTGCTGAAGAATCGTCCGGCGACCGGTGACATCGCGCTCGGCGAGCAGTACCGAGCCGCGCTCATGCCGATGGTGTGGTCGGCGTCGGAGCGTCCCGATTTCGTCGCCGACGTGCAGGCGATGCGCCGCCGCGTGGAGGATCTGGTGCCCGCCGACCTGCGCGAACGCGAACTCAAGTTGGGGCGCGGCAGCCTCCGGGACGTCGAATTCGCCGTGCAGCTCCTGCAATTGGTGCACGGGCGGGTGGACGAGACGCTGCACGTGCAGGGCACCGTGGAGGCGCTGACCGCGCTGGCCGCGGGCGGCTACGTCGGTCGCGACGACGCGGCCAATCTCACGGCTTCCTACGAGTTCCTGCGGTTGCTGGAACACCGGCTCCAGTTACAGCGGTTGCGTCGCACCCACACCCTGCCCGCCGACGACGACGAGGAGGGCATGCGCTGGCTGGCCCGCGCGGCGCACATCCGGCCCGACGGCAGGCAGGACGCGGTGGGTGTGCTGGGCAGCGAGATCCGCCGGAACGCGGTGCGCGTGCGGCGCTTGCACGCCAAGCTGTTCTACCGGCCGCTGCTGGATTCGGTGGTGCGGCTGGAACCCGACGCGCTGCGCCTGAGCCCCGAAGCCGCCATCCGGCAGCTGGCCGCTCTCGGCTACGCGGCGCCGGAACACGCCCTCGGCCACCTGAAGGCCCTCACCGGCGGCGTGTCCCGCAAAGGGCGCATCCAAGCCCTGCTGCTGCCGACGCTGCTCGAATGGCTCGGTGAGACACCGAATCCCGACGCGGGCCTGCTGGCCTATCGCCGCGTGTCGGAGGGGCTCGCCGACCAGATCTGGTTCCTGCGCGAACTACGCGACGAGGGGGCGATCGCCCAGCGGCTGATGATCGTGCTCGGCTCCTCCGAGTACCTGCCCGATCTGCTGATCAACGCCCCGGAGACGATCCGGATGTACGCCGACGGCCCGAGCGGCCCGCTGCTGCTCGGACCGCAGCCCGACGAGGTGGCCCGCGGCATCCTCACCGCCGCCGCGCGCTACGAGGATCCGAAACGCGCCGTGGCCGCGGCCCGTTCGCTGCGCAGGCACGAACTCGCGCGGGTGGCGTCGGCCGATCTGCTGGGCATGCTCGAAGTGCCGCAGGTGTGCCGGGCGTTGTCGTCGGTGTGGGTGGCGGTGCTCGAGGCGTCGTTGCGTGCGGTGATCCGGGCGGGCGAAGCGGAGCGGGGTGCGCCCGCGCCTGCCGACATCGCGGTGATCGGCATGGGCCGACTCGGTGGCATGGAGCTCGGGTACGGCTCGGACGCGGACGTGCTGTTCGTCTGCGACCCGCGGCCGGGCGAGGACGAGACCAAGGCGGTGAAGTGGGCGATCGGGGTGGCCGACCGGGTGCAGCAGCTGCTCGGCGCGCCGAGCACCGACCCGCCGCTGCACGTGGACGCCGGGTTGCGCCCGGAGGGGCGCAACGGCGCGCTGGTGCGCACGTTGGCCGCCTACGAGGCGTACTACCAGCAGTGGGCGCAACCCTGGGAGGTGCAGGCGTTGCTGCGCGCGCACCAAGTGGCCGGTGACCAGGAACTCGGGGTGCGTTTCCTGCACGTCATCGACAAGGTGCGGTACCCGGAGGGCGGTGTGTCCGCCGAGGCGGTGCGCGAGATCCGGCGGATCAAGGCCAGAGTGGACGCCGAGCGGTTGCCCCGCGGCGCCGATCCGGCCACGCACACCAAACTGGGGCGTGGGGGCCTGGCCGACATCGAGTGGACGGTTCAGCTGGTGCAGTTGCGGCACGCCCACGAGGTGCCCGGCTTGCACAACACCTCCACACTCGAGGCGCTGGACGTGATCGAGCGAACCGAGCTGCTGGACGCGCAGGACGTCGCGCTGCTGCGTGACGCGTGGCTGACCGCCACCAATGCCCGCAACGCCTTGGTCCTGGTACGCGGCAAACCCAGCGATCAGCTACCGGGTCCGGGGCGGCTGCTTTCCGCCGTCGCCCGCGTCGCGGGGTGGCCCAACGACGACGGCAGCGAATTCCTCGACCACTACATGCGCGTCACCCGGCGCGCCAAAGCGGTCGTCGAACGAGTCTTCGGCGCGTGAGGTTCCTGTCCGTGCGCACGTCCCTTTCGGCCTGACGAAATCGAGCCCGCGGCCGGGCTCAAGGACCGACGGTCAGACCCGCGCGGGCGGCGCGCTGTTCGCCCCAGTCGTAGAGCGCGGTGAGGACCGGGACGAGTGTGCGGCCCTCGTCGGTGAGGGTGTATTCGACCTGCGGAGGCACCGTGTCGAAGGTGGTGCGCCGGACCAAGCCGTCGGACTCCAGTTCGCGCAACTGCTGGACCAGCATCTTCTCGCTGGTGGTCGGCATCCGCCTGCGCAACTCGCCGTAACGGTGCACACCCTCCTTCAAGTGGGCCAGGATCACCGGCTTCCACTTGCCGCCGATCAGGTCGACGGTCACCTCCACGGCGCAGTTGTAGCGCTTGTCGGGCACCTGTCCTCCGGGTACTCACTGAAAAGTGCGTTCTTGTAACACTGTAATCATCGCGATTCCATGAATGCCGTTGGTATCGACCACCGCAATCATGGAGCGAAACATCGTGAAGGTCATCGTTTTCGACCGCTTCAAGCCAGGCGTCACCCTGGAGACGATCAACCCGTACCTGCCCGAGGAGGTCGCCAACGTGTGGCGGCTGTGGAAGGCGGGCATCGTCCGCGAGAACTACGCCCGCGCCGACGAGCCCGGCGTGGTGATCGTATTCGAGGTCGACAGCGTCGAGGAGGCGCGGAAGTACGTCGCGGACTTCCCGCTCACCAAGGCCGGATACCTGGAATGGACGTTCGTCCCGGTGCAGGCGCCGTTGCCGCTGGAGGCGCTGATGGATCCCGCCGTCGACGTCGCCGAGCCCTACGACCGGACCGCGTGAGCATGCGCCACGCCTTCGGCCTGAGCATCCCGCAGACCGTGCAGGAGGCCTGCGATCCCGCGCGGATGGCGCTGCTCATCTACGACATGCAGGTCGGCATCGTGCGGCAGATTCCCGGCGGCGAGGAGATCGTGCGCGCGTGCGTGCGGCTGCGCGACGCCGCCCGGGCGGGGGGTTTCCGGGTGTTCTACACCCGGCACATGTCCTTGCCGGTGGCGGCGTCGGGCGTCGCCCAGCTGCGCACCGCGATGTCCTGGCAGCGGGTGGACGACCCGGCGGACGTGCGTTCGAGCTTCCCGCAGGGTTCGCCGCAATTCCACTTGGTGCCCGAGTTGACGCCGGGTCCGGACGAGGTGGTGTTCGACAAGATCACCATGTCGGCGTTCGCGGCCACCCCGCTGGACTTCGCGCTGCGCGACTGCGGCATCGACACCTACGCCGTGGCGGGCATCGCCATGGAGGTGGGCATCGAGCCGACGGTTCGGCACAGCCTGGACCTGGGTTATCTGCCGATCATCGTCACCGACGCGTGCGGCGCCGGTCATCCGGCGGCGGCCGAAAGGTCGCATGCCACACTCGAATTCACCGGCGGATCGCTCACCACGGACACCGCCGCGCTGACCGAGGCCATGAGTCGGCACGCCCACTGACGCTGCGGTCCGCCGAACCGGTGTGCGTCGCGCGCCGGTTCCGTGGCCATCGGCTCGTTCGCCCGGCCGAATGTGCCGCTATATCTCGGCAGGGAGCGAATCGGCCGATCCACGTTCCTGCGCGCGGTCTCCATGCGGCGCCCAAGTCGACCACCGGCCGGACGAGGCGCTGCTCGGTGTGGGATCACCACCAGGCCCGCGCGGTGATCTCCACTGCGCGGGCCGGGTCACGGACTCCCGCACGCCAGGTCGTCCTGCGGTGGGGTGTTCGCGGCGCCGGTCAAGATCTGGAAGCGATCGACGAACCGGCGCAAGGCGAGCCGGTCTTCGTCGCCGAGCCCGTTCGCGGTAGTGACGGTGACCTGGGTGCCGGAGCGGATTCGCAGGACGTCCCAGGCCACCGGCAGGACGGGCGCGTGCACGCTGCGGCCGTTGCCGCTGATCGTGATGGACGAACGATACGAGCCCGGAATGAATGCCAGCTCTTCCGCGATCTCGGCGGTGAGCGGTCCCTGTGCGCGAAATTGCTCGACGTACATTTCTCCCCCTCGTCACGTCGCCATCAGTTCTGGGCCAAGGGTAGACCGGCCGACTTCGTCATGGACGACGATCCGCCGCCCAGCCCACGGTCCGGCTTCGATCAGTGGCGTGTCGAGCGGTGCGGGAGATCTCGCCCAGCCCCGGTGTCATCCCGTCCGTCGAGCGGATCGAGCGCGTCGTGGGCGAGGGTCCCCGATATCGGACAGGTGCACTGATATTCGTTTGCTATGACGACGCCAGAGGATTTCGATTTCGATGCCATCTATAGGGGCACCGGCGGCCCGTTCGGTCCGGGTGTCAAAGCACCGTGGAGTATCGGCGAACCCCAACCCGAACTCGCCGCCCTGATCGACGAAGGGAAATTCCACGGTGACGTGCTCGACGTCGGCTGCGGGGAGGCGGCGATCTCGCTGTATCTGGCCGAGCGGGGTTACACCATCGTGGGATTGGATCTGTCGCCGACCGCGGTCGAGCTGGCCCGTGCCGAGGCAACCCGGCGCGGCCTGACGAGCGCTTCGTTCGAGGTCGCCGACATCACTTCTTTCACCGGCTACGACGGCCGCTTCGGCACCATCGTCGACAGCACGCTGTTCCATTCGATCCCGGTCGAGTCGCGGGATGCTTACCAGCAGGCGATCGCACGCGCCGCCGCGCCGGGTGCGTCCTACTTCGCGCTCGTGTTCGACCGGGCGGGCCTGCCCGAAGTGCCCCAGCCGGGGCCGTCGCCGGTCACCGCCGATGAGCTTCGGGAGGCGGTGTCGAAGTATTGGACGATCGATGAGATCAGGCCGGCGCGAATTCACGCCAACTTGCCCGCGGAGTTGCCCGAGGGCGCGCCTGTCCGGTTCGAAGGGATACGCGACGAGCCCGGCGGCCGCAAGTCGGTTCCGGCCTGGCTGCTGTCGGCCCACCTGGGCTGATTCTCCGACAGCGAAGTCGCGAGGTGCGTCGCCCGGGCGAGGGACATCGCCAGGCATCGAAGTGGCCGGGTTTCCTATGTGCCGGTCTCGAGCTGCACCAGATCAACAGCTTCACCGGCATTGCCTAGGCTCGACCGCATGCGTAGATGGATGGACCGGGCATTGTTCGGTGTGGGGTGGTGCGCAGTAGCCGCAGGCGCCATCGGGATAGCGCTGCACTTCGGGGCGTGGCAGCGGCGAGTGCTGGTGTTGCTCGCGTCGGGGGCGTCGTACTTCATGATCGGCGCGATCGTCGGCCTGGTGCTCTTGCTGATCGCGCACGGATGGCGCAGCGCCGCTGTCGCCGGGGTGCTGGCGGCGGCGACGCTGTGGACGCTGGTGCCCGCGTTCGTGCCGCAGGGCCGGGCAGCCGACGGTCCGAAGCTGACCGTCATGCAGTCGAATCTGCTGTTCGGCGGCGCCGACCCGGCCGCCGTTGTGCGCGTGGTGCGGGACGACCGGGTCGACGTGCTGACCGTGGACGAACTGACCGACGCCGCGCTGGAGCGGTTGGCGGGCGCGGGCCTGGTCGGTGAACTGCCCTACCACTACACCGAGCCCACCCGCGACGGCGGTGGCGGCACCGGCATCTACAGCCGATATCCGCTGCGCGACACCAAGAAATACGACGGATACATCCTCAACAACATCTCCGCGACGATGGATCACCCCGAACGGGGACCGATCACCGTCTTCGCGTTCCATCCGGTCCCGCCGCCGTTCGATTTTCCCGCGTGGCAGACGGAGATGCGCAAGACCAGGGAAATCCTCGACGCGCAACGGGGCCCGGCCATCGTGGGCGCGGATTTCAACGCGACCCGTGACCACACCGCCTTCCGCGACCTGCTACGCGGAAGCTTCGCCTCGGCCGCCGACCAGGCAGGCGCAGGCTTGCTGCCCACCTTCCCCGCCGACCGCGCGTGGGGACCGGTGATCGGCATCGACCACATCCTGCTCGCCGACGCCACCGCCGAAGAGGTGCGCACCCTCTCGGTCCCCGGCTCCGATCATCGAGCGCTACTCTCCCACATCCACCTTCAGTGACCCCACACTGTCGGGCGCGCACAGACCCCGCGCGACGGCCGCCACATCGAACTTCGCCGCCAGCAGGGTCGCGATGCACCCCGGTCGGCTTCTGGTGATCTTCGATTGTCGCGCTGAGGCCGCTCCCATCATCGACCGCACCGGATTCCCTGCTGCGCGCCTGACCAGGCGTGAAAGTGTTGCGCGCCTTGCCGATCCGGAGACGATCGTGGCGCTGTGATGCGCGCAGCGCGCTCGCGGCGATTACGATGTGAGCGCTCGGCGAGCCCGAGACGCGGTACTCGGGGAGGCGAGTTCGATGAGGAAGTACAGGCGATTCGGTGTGGCCGTGCTCGCGGTGGTGGCGCTGGTGTCGGCCGGATGCGCGCAGGGCACGAACGACCGTGCCGCACGGCAGGTCTCGCCGCCCGCCGACACCTGGGAACTGGCCGGGTCGATGACGGCTTCGGGCCCGAACGGTCCCCGCAAGGGTGTGCCGGACACGCCGCTCACGGCGGAGAACGGCGATGGCGGCGCCATCGACAAGCTCGCCCTCAATACGATCGCCGACGTGCAGGACTTCTGGACCAAGGAGTACCCCGCGCACTTCCCCGGCACGTTCAAGCCGGTGATCAGGTTCATCTCCTGGGACGCCAAGGCGCCCAGAACGCAGTCGGTCAAGTTCTGTAAGTCCGACACCTACCAGGTGGTGAACGCGGCCTACTGCGGCGGTGACCACACCATCGGCTGGGACCGGGGTGTCCTGCTGCCGAAACTGGTGCAGAAGTACGGCGAGATGGCGGTGGTGATGGTGCTCGCCCATGAGTACGGGCACGCCATCCAAGGGCAGGCCAGACTCGCGGGCCTGCTGACCCCGCCGCTCGTGCAGGAACAGCAGGCGGACTGCCTCGGCGGTGTATTCCTGCGCCATGTGGCCGAAGGGAATTCGGCGCACTTCACGCTCAACACCACCGACGGCCTCAACGCCGTGCTCGGCGCCACGGTGGCGGTGCGCGACCGGGACCCGAACGATCCGGACAACGTGCACGGCTCGGCCTTCGAGCGGGTGACGGCGGTGCAGATCGGTTACACCGACGGCGCCGACGGGTGCAAGAAGATCACCAGGAAGGAGATCGCCCAGCGCCGCGGCAATCTCCCCACCACCTTCGAGCCCGGGGAGGAGCAGGCGCAACTTCCGGTGGACGCCGCCGCGCTGACCAGCCTGAGCCAGGCGCTGACCAAGATCTTCCCGGTCACGCGGACGCCGCAGTTCGACTACTCCGGGGTCGGCCGCGGTTGCTCGGACGGCACCGTCACCCGGCCGGTGTCGTACTGCCCGAGCGCGAACCGGATCGGCACGGACGTGCCCGCTCTGGCCCGCCGCGGCGGAACGATGACCGACGGCGACCCGCTGTCGGCGGTCGTGGACGGCGACTACAACGCGTTCGTCGTCTTCGTCTCGCGCTATGTGCTCGCGCTGCAACAGGATCGCAAGCTGTCGCTGACCGGCGCGGAGACGGCGGGCCTGCGCACCGCATGCCTCAGCGGCGTGGTGACCACCAAGTTGAGCGAGCCGGGCAGCGACCCGCACCTGTCCGCGGGTGATCTGGACGAAGCGGTCTCCGGCCTGCTCGCCGACGGTGCGGCGGCCGCCGACGTGAACGGAAAGGTAGTGCCGAGCGGCTACCAGCGGCTCGAAGCGTTCCGGACCGGCGTCCTGGACGGTGAGAGCGCCTGCCTGGCCAAGTTCCGGTAGTCGCTACACCGGCAGCGATCGCAGCGAGCTGAGCGTGCCCGCCAGTGCGCGGGCCGCCTCGGCGCCCTTGGTGAGGAAATGCTCGGTGAAGTACGTGACGTGCTCGCTGTGCTCGTGGAAGTGGTGCGGGGTGAGCACGACCGAGAACACCGGCACGTCCGTGTCCAGCTGGACCCGCATCAGCCCGTCGATCACCGCCGAGGCCACGAAATCGTGCCGGTAGATGCCGCCGTCCACCACCAGCGCGGACGCGACGATCGCGGCGTACCGGCCGGAATGCGCCAGGCGCTTGGCGTGCAGCGGGATCTCGAAGGCACCCGGCACCTCGTAGACGTCGATGCCCGCGGGATCGAAACCGAGGTCGGCGTATTCGGCGCGGAAGCCCTCGTACGCCTTCTCGACGATCGAGCTGTGCCAGCTGGCGCGGATGAACGCGATGGATCCGGTAGTACTCATGGAGAGATACTACTGTTCGGTAAGGTGCGCTTCCAGCCAGCCGACGACGTCGTCGAGCACCTTCTGCTGCTCGGGCTCGTTGAACACCTCGTGGTAGAGGCCCTCGTAGCGGATCACCGTGAGGTCCTCCGACCCGGCGCCCCGCTCGATGAGATCGGAGCTGGACGGCGCGGCGATCGCGTCGGCGGTGCCGTGCAGCACCAGCAGCGGCACGGTGAGCTTCGCCAACCGCTGCTTGACCGTATTCGTCGCGCTCAGCATCTCGGCGCCGGTGCGCGCGGGCAGCATGCCGCGATAGACCAGCGGATCGTTGTCGTAGGCCGTGACGACCGCCGGGTCCCGGCTGATCTGCGACGAATCCAGTTTCAGCACACCCAGATTCGGGGTGAGCCTGCTCAACACCGGTGCGAGCATGCGCTGCACCGGATTGCCCACCGGGATGTCCAGCGGCGGGGCGGACAACACGATGCCCGCCACGTCGATCGGCGCGCGGGTGGCCAGATACAGGGTGATCAGGCTGCCCATCGAGTGCGCGACCAGGAAGCGCGGCACGCCGGGCTGCTCTCGGGTCGCGATGTCCAGCATGGCGGCGACGTTGTCCGCGGCGCCCGCCATGGAGCCGATGTTGGCCTTGCTGCCCGCGGACTTCCCGTGCCCGATGTGATCGAGCGCGTAGACCGCGAAACCGGCGGCGACCAGACGCTGCCCCACATGGGCATAGCGGCCGGAATGCTCCGCCACGCCGTGCACCAGGACGATCACACCCCGCGCCGCGCCCTCCGGCAGCCACGCCCGCCAGGCGACTCCGCTGCCGACACCGTCGAACTCGCCGGACTCGGTGCGGATCGCGGGCTGCTCGGTGGACGCGGTGTCGCCCGCCGTCGGCTCGGTCGTCATCCCTGCGCTCCTGACGTCGAAGGCGCGCCGACCGTAGCGAAATGCTCGATCAGCCGCCGGTTGAACTCGATGAGTCGAGCGTAGTTGACTCGCGAGATGCGCTCGTCGGTTCCGTGGATCGAGGCCAGGTCGCGCTCGTCCAGCACGATCGGGGCGAAATTGCACCGGGTGCCCGCCAGGTCGTCGTAGTGCCTGGAGTCGGTGGCGCCGGGAACGATGCCGGTGGTCACCGCGATGCCGGGGACGACGGCGCGGGCGAGATCGGCGATCAGATCGAATGCGGGGCCGGGCCGCGTTATCCGCGACGGCTCCGACGACATGCCTACCAGATCGAATCGAATCCCCTTGTCGCGCACGACTTTCCGGCAGTGCGCCAGCACCGAGGCGACGGTGTCGCCGGGCAGGATGCGGAAGTTCACCATGGCCTCGGCCCGCTGGGGCAACACGTTCGCCCGCACTCCGCCGCGGATCACCGTCGGCGCCGTGGTGGTGCGCACCATCGCTTCGGTCTGCGGCTGGGCCGCCATCACCCGGGTGACCACCGGTGCGGCGAGATTCGCCAGGCCCAGCAGCAGTCGCCGCGGCGCGGGCATGACCTCGCGCACCCTGGTCAGCATGTCCGCGATCACCGGGGTCAGGCGCAGCGGCATCGGATGGTCCTGGATGCGGCCCACCGCCCGCGCGATCCGGCCGACCGCCGTCTGCCTGCCCGGCATGGACGAGTGCCCGCCGACCTCGGTGACCGACAACCGGACCGTCGCGTAGCCCTTCTCGCCGAGCATGATCGTCGCCACCGGCTGCCGCACGCCATCGACGACGCCAGCGGTGATCACCCCGCCCTCGTCGAGCAGCAGCTCGGCGCGCACGCCCGCCTGCCGCAGATGCTCGGCCATGCGCTCGGCGCCCTCGCCGCCGAAGACCTCCTCGTCATGCCCGAAAGCCAGGTACACGGTGTGCCGGGGGCGCAGGCCCGCGGCGAGCGCCGATTCGGCCGCCTCCAGGATGGCGAGCACGCGGCTCTTGTCGTCGATCGCCCCGCGGCCCCAGATGAACTCGTCGTCCACCACTCCCGCGAACGGCGGGTGCGTCCAGCGCTTGGCGTCGTCCACCGGGACCACGTCCTGATGCGCGAGCAGGATCGCGGCCACCCGGTCCTGGTCGGCGCCCGGCCAGCGGTAGAGCCTGCTGTGCGCGAACTTCCGCAGTTCGAGTTCGGCGTGCACCCGGGGGAACGACGTCCGCAGGTGCGCGTCGAGGCGGTCGAACGCCGCGCTGTCGGTGTCGCGCGGGTCGTCGGTGGACACCGTCGCGCACCGCAGCGCGGTGGCGAGGCGTTCGGCGGTCAGGTCGTCGACCGGCTCCGTCATCGGTCACCGGTGCGGTCGGGCAGATTCATGGACACCGTTGCATTGTTCAACATGCTCGGGTCGAGGGCGATGGTCTTCTCGTTTCGCCACTTCACGATGCCTTCGGTGAGCTCGCCCGGCAGATCGGGGCGGCGCGTCGCCGTCAACAAGGGCAACTCGATGCTCGCGGAGGCCACCGTGACCGCGGCGAGGGCGGGGGAGTGCGACCACACGTCGTCGACCACGTCGGTGATCCGCACGCCGATGCGGTGGCCCGCGGCGATCGGCCAGTCCTGCGCGAGCAGCCTGACCTCGGCGGTGTCGCGGACCGGGGCGATCCCTCGGGTGATGACGGTCGCGCGCAGGTCGGGCGCGATGTCGTAGAGCTCGACCGCGACCGTCGCGTTCGGCGGGCCGCTGAGCCGGAGGATGGCGGTGGGAATGCCGGACAGATGCTGCTCGCCGGTAAGCGGCGCGGAGACCGACCAGATCTCGCGATCGGGTCCGGGAATCAACCCGCGATCGGTGTAATCGCCGGTCCGCAGCTCGACCGGAACCCGCCGGGCGTCGGCGGGCGGCCAGGCGCTCTCCGCGCGCCAGCTGCCGTCGAACTGGCCGACGGTGATCGGCGGGCCGGGCACCCGCACGTCGCGGGCGGCGACGTGCTTGTCGAAGAACGCGAGCAACTCGGTGTCGAAGTGGGGCGTGCCGCATTTGTCGTGGCAGGTGCGGTGTCCCCACTGGCCGAACCAGGCGCGGTGCTCGCCGGGCCCGAGGCCGTTCCACAGATCGAACACACGGTAGGCACGGGTGTTGTAGTCGACGAAGCCTTGACCGAGGAACAGCGGAATCGTGGCGCCGCGCAGCCGCGCGACGAGGTCGCGATCGCGCCAGAAGGCGGTGTCGGGATCGTGGTCGCCGATCTGGGTCAGGTATTGCTGGTAGCACTGCCACGGCAACTGCGTCGCGTTCGCCTGGTATTCGCCGGAGTCTTCCGGACGCGGTGGCGTCGAGGCGATCAGCAGGTGCTCGAGTCCCGCGAAGTCGGCGGGACGCACGCCGCTCTCGGTGATCGGTTTGCCGGAGAACTTCCACGAGACGCCCTGCATGTACAGGTAGGAGTACGGGTCGACGACCGGCTCGAACGCGCCCACCGCCGCGAGGCCCTTCGGGGCGGCGGCCAGGCCCATCAGGCCGGTCCAGGCTTCGTACGACGTGCCGAACAGCCCGACCCTGCCGGTGGACCACGGCTGGCTCGCCGCCCACTCCACGGCCGTGGCGACGTCGGCTCGTTCCCCCGGCCCGCCGAAGTCCGGGCAACCGTCGGAGCCGCCGAACCCACGCAGGTCGACGATGACGTAGGTGTAGCCCGCGTTCATGAAGAGGTCGGCGGTGAGGTTGTCGGTGGACGGGCCGCCGGTCAGGCGCGGCTCGCTCAGATAGGCCAGGTGCGCGCGATACGGACTGACGGTCAGGATGACGGGTGTGCGGGTGTCGTCGGAGACACCGGCCGGGCGCAGGACGTCCGCGTGCAGCCGGGTGCCGTCCGTGCCGTCGATGAACGCTTGCTTCCACTGATAGGGCACCGCCAGCGGTTCGGCGGCCGCTCGCATCGGGGTGAACGCGGCCAACAGCAACAACAGGCCGCACAGGGCACGAGACAGGACGGCTCGTTCGATCACCATAGGACTATCGAGTCTGCCCGGACGGCCGTCCAGCCCCCGGAACCGGGGTGGTCGTCCAGTAGCCGGGCGAACGCCATCCGGTGTTCATCCGGACCGGTCAGCATCGAGGCCATGCCGGAGCGCGGTTTCGGGTCCGTCGACTCGGTAGGGACGGTCGGTTTGGCGTTGTCGGCCGCGTTCCTGTTCGCGGTGTCGGCGTTCCTGCAACAAGGCGCTGCCAGGCAGGCGGCCACCGCGTCCAGGCAGGGACGATTCCTGGTGATCGCCGCGATCGCTCGTCGTCTGATCACCGACCGCCGCTGGCTGGCCGGACAGGGCGCGAACGTGGCCGGATTCGTCGTGCACGCCGTCGCGCTGCGCTTCGGCGCCATCGCGGTGGTGCAGGCGCTGCTGGTCGTGCAGTTGTTGTTCGCGCTGCCGTTCGCGGCATTGCGGCGTGGTCGCGCGCTGCTCGCCAGAGACTGGGCGGGGACGTCGGCGGTGTGCGCGGGGCTGATGCTGCTCGTCGGGCCGGGGATTCCCGAGCATTCGGCGGTGCGCACGCAGCTGCTCCCGGGGGCGTGCGCGGGGGTGTTCGGCACGGTCGTCGTGTTGTTCGGTCTGTCCAGGACGGTCCGCTCCACCCAGGTGCGGTCCGCGCTGGTGGCGGTGGCGGCGGGCTGCTGTTTCGCCACTACGGCGGTCCTCGTCGTGGTGGCGACGAGGACGCTGCCGGACCCGAGCTGGGCACTGCTGGGCATTCCGGTGTCCACCGTCCTCGGCGGCATCCTGACCCAGGAGGCGTACGCACGCGGGTCACTGCCCACGGCGCTGACCGCGATGACGATCACCGACCCGGTGCTGAGCTACCTGGCCGGTCTCACGCTGTTCACGGCGACGATCCACCCGCGCCCGACGCTGCTTGCCTGCGCGGCCACCGCGGTGATCGTCGGTGTCGCACTGCTGGCGAATTCACCGACGCTGCACGACGAGCGGGAGATGTCGGCGGAAGCGCCCCGCCCGGCGGTACGGGCGAAGGCCGGTGAACTCCGGCGCAATGCGGGGGCGCGCTGACCGGAGGAAGGGGATCCGACGGGCACGAGCGGGGCGAACCACCGGGCCGATGCGAGCATCCGGCGCGATACCGGTCGCTGGGCGTCCTGCGCGGTTGGAACCGGCGAATCATTCGCCGTGAGCGGCATTCGCACGCCGAGGCGCGGTGACCCGCACTTGCCCCATCGAGGCCAGCGCACGTGCCTTTGCCCGGCTCGTCGACGCCGGGAGTCCTGCGCGGAATCGGCGGCACGCAGGTCGACGCCTCGGGTGGGCGACTTCAGCGGTTGGATCAACGCGATCGTGATAAACGCCGGGGTTGTTCCTCAGGCCGAGCGGGCCGGAGTCTCGTAATCGGCGTAGAGCGCGAGCATGCTCTGCACCGTCGCCGACCACGGAAAGCGTTCCGCCGCGGCACGGGCCGCGCGACGACGCTGGGCCGCGGGCAGGGCGAGCAGTTCACGCACGCCGTCGGCGAGGCCGCGCGGAGTCCCGTCGCAGACGAGGCCGGAGCCGGGGTCGCCGACGAGTTCGCGAGCCGCGCCCGCCGCGGGAACGACGACCGGAGTCCCGCAGGCGAGCGCCTCCAGCACGGCGAGGCCGAAAGTCTCGGCAGGGGAGGGAAACACGGCGACATCGGCCGCGGCGACCAGGGCGGCCATCGCGGTCCGGTCGGTGAGATGGCCGTGGAAGACGACCGGAAGCCCTGCCGCCAGCTGCTCCAGGCGAGAACGCAGCGGGCCGTCCCCGATGACCGACAGCACGCAGCGCACACCGGATTCGACCAGGACGCGGACCGCCTGGACGGCGCGTTCGGCTCGTTTCTCCCGGGACAACCTGCTCACCAGGACCAGCCGCACCGGATCGTCGGAGCGGTCGTCGCGCCGGTTCTCGGTCGACGGGCGAAAGGTCGTGAGGTCGACGCCGAGCGGGATCCTGCGCACGTTGCGCGCGCCGACCCGGGCGAACTCGGCGGTGGCGAAACGCGAAGTGACCACGACCTTCTCGGCGCGCACCCAAAGCCGCCGGTTGGCCAGGTCGGCCGCGGCGGTGAGCGGGAAGCCGCGCGGCACCCGCGAGCGCAGGATGGCGTCGATGCGTTCGTGGGAGAACAACACCAGCGGAACGCCCGCCCCGCGCGCCCACGGCGCCAGCCAGCGGACGCTGAGTTTGTCGCTGCACTCGAGCACGTCCGGGGCCAGCCGATCGAGCACGGCACGGGTGCGCCGGGCGGTGAGCACGTGATAGCCGGCATCGCCGAACTTGGGGCTGCGCACGGTGATCCGATGCCCGGACGCGGTGTGCTCGTCGGCGTCGCGCGGACCGGGCACGACGAGGACCCGGTCGTGCCCCGCCGCCGAATAGCCGCGTCCGATTTCGTCGAGGCACGTGCGCAAACCGCCGGAGGCGGGAGTGTAGAAGTTGGCGATCTGCACGATCCGCACTAGTCGACCGCCGATCCGACCAGCTGGCGATAGGTGATCGCGTGCGCGCCGGTGCGCAGCACCGCGTCGATGGCGCGCAACGTGGTGTCGCGCAGGCCCGGTCTGCTCAGATCGTCGGGATGCAGCGCCAGACGGACCAGCCCGCCGCGTTCGGCCGTGCGGCGCGCCGCCGTCTCCAGCAGCGCCGCGCCGAACCGCTCGGACCAGCCGCCGCCCGGCCGGTGCGAGAGCGCGAACCCGTGGAACCGGCGTCCGGTGCGCAATTGCTCGGCGCCGAAGTGGGAGGTGGTGTAGGTGAAACCCGCCGCGCGCAACGCCTGTTTCGCGCCGGGCGAGGCGAGCCAGCCCGGCGGCGTGAAACCGGTAGTCGGCAGACCGGCTTCGATCATCACTTCGGTGGCGGCGCGCAGTTTCACGGTGGCCGTGCCGACATCGATGGCGGCGAACTCGGCCGCGCCGCGCGCCACCGCATGCGCTACCGCGCGGCGCGGCCGATCACCCTCGGGCCCCGCCCGGTGCGACCACCCGTGCACCAAGACGTCGTCACCGGCCTGCCTGCGCTCCCGCAAGAACGCCGCGTAATCGGGTTCGTCGGCCAACCGCCTGCCCCGCCACGGCCCCGGTATCACCAACAACGACACGGGAATTCCGAACCGATCGGCATCGGCGCACCAGCGCTCCGTCTCCGCCGCACTCGCCGGTGCGACGTCATGGACGCTCACCACCAACCGCGCACACACGTCGGGGAAGCTAACACCGCCCGGTGGCCGTCAGCTGAACAGCGCGGTGCACTCGGCTGAAAGATGCGTACCGCCGATCACCAGATGTCCGTCCAGGCGGGCCGCACCGGCAGATCGAAGGCGACGGAACGCTCGCACCAGCAGGGGCGCCTATGCGTTTTCCGGAACCCGGGCATGCGACGACTCGGCCCGTGGTCGAGGTGAACAGGTACTGGGTTCCCACCCGATACCGCTCCTACTCGTCCCACGCCGGACTCCATGCCGCCGAGACGAAATCCATAGCGCGATTCCAAGCGCGAACCCGAACGCTACGGTCTCCCATCGAAAGCATTCCGCCGGACCCATTCCTGCGTCGGCGGAAAACGCCGGGGCGGAAACGAAAACCTCAATTGCGCTCCGGGGTTCCGCTGCCTGATCCGTGCGCGCCGCACCGGCCCGACTCGGTGTCGCCGGTGGAGACGCCGCAGGTCCGGCTGGTGCTCGGCCGAGAGCCGATATGGGATATGGCAAACGGCTATAGCCCGAATGAACTACGCAACGTCGCAACGAGTTTCGTCTGGTGTCCCGGCCGGGTCGGCGTATGATCAGGCCAGTGCGAATACCCGGGGGAAGAATGAGCGAGCCGGCGACAGCGGACTGGGAACGGTTCGTGCAATCGCTGGCGCACTGCCTCTCGGAGCTGCCCTCGCGGGCAACCCTGATCATCGCCGCCCCCGGAAATCGCTATGTCCAATTTGTCCAATACGACATCAAATTGTCCGCCGAACTGGCCGGGAACAATTACCTGAGCGACCCGATCCCGGAGACCGCCGCACAGGAGTTGCGCGCACTGGGCTGGCACGAGCCCGCGGATCGGCACGACGCGGACAACTGGACAAGGATCCTCTTCTGGCCCATCGCGCCGAGCAGCTTGCTCGAGTTCGCGCGCTCGGTCGCCGTCGGCCTGCGCGACGCCCTGGGTGTGGCGGCGCCGGTCGAGTTGCGCGCGATGGGCTGGACCGAGGCCTCGGGTGACCTGGATCTCACCGTGCTCGGATCGATCGCGCGCCGCGGGTAGCGCCCGGTCGGGCCGCTGTCCCACGGCGAAGCCGCGACTACCTGGGCACTATCCTGAGTGTCATGGCAGCAGGTAAGCCCACCAAGGAAGCGAAGGCCGCGGCGAAGGCGGCCCGCAAGCAGCAGTCGAGAGAACGCCGCAAGCAGTTGTGGCAGGCGTTCCAGATGCAGCGCAAGGAAGACAAGCTGCTGCTGCCGCTGATGATCGGCGCCCTGGTCGGCATCACCGCCGTCTTCGCCGTCATCGGCCTGATCTTCGGGCTGACCTGGTTCCTGATCCCGCTTGGCGTGGTGCTCGGCGCGCTGGTGGCGTTCATCATCTTCGGCAGGCGGGTGCAGAAGAGCGTCTACCGCAAGGCCGAGGGGCAGGCGGGCGCCGCGGCCTGGGTGCTGGACAACCTCCAGGGCAAATGGCGGGTGAGCAACGGCATCGCCGCCACCACGCAGTTGGACGCGGTGCACCGGGTGATCGGCCTGCCCGGCGTGGTGCTGGTCGCCGAGGGCTCACCGCAACGGGTCAAGTCGCTGCTCGCCCAGGAGAAGAAGCGCACGGCTCGGCTGATCGGCGACACCCCGATCTACGACGTCGTCATCGGCAACGACGAAGGTCAGATTCCGCTCAAGGACCTGCAGCGTTACCTCACCAAGCTGCCGCGCAACATCGACACCAAGCGGATGGACCTCATCGAAGGCAGGCTGGCCGCCCTCAGTGCGCGCAGCGGGCCCGCCCTGCCGAAGGGGCCGATGCCCGCGGGCGCCAAGATGCGCGGCGTGCAGCGCACCATCCGCCGCCGCTGACCTGCTCGCTCGAAAGGCCCGCCGCCCCGCCCGGGGTGCGGGCCTTTCCGGTCGTCACCGCGCGGGTCGGAAGATCAGCGTGAACGCACCAGCGCCGTTCCGGTCGCGCGGTCGTGCATGCCGCGCCCGTCGGCGTCGGTGAACAGCGCGGGCACCACGAACACCAGCAGTACCTGCCTGGCCAGCGCCCGGACGAAGCCGACCGGCGCAGCCGCGTCGATGCGCACCGTGCGCAGCCGCAGGAAATACTGCCCCGGCGTGAACCCGAAGAGCGTGACGGCGCCGACGCCGATGACGAACCAGATCAGCAGCGTCAAGCTCGACGCCGAACCGCTGCGCGTGATCAGCGCCGCGATGCCGAGGGCGATCAGCCAGTCCACGAACAGGGCGGCGATGCGGCGGCCCATACCGGCCAGCGAGCCCGCTCCGGCCTTCGGCAGGCCGAGTTGCGCCCCGGGGAACTCGGTGGTTGCTGGGCCACCGGAGTCGGCAGGAGGTCCGGAGAGCCAGGAGCCGGTGATGCGTGCCATGCACCCCAGAATAGGCGCGCCCGGACCGGCGCCCGGTACCGCATAAGCGGAGTTCAGCCTCCCCGCGCACCGCGGCGCGGGCAGGACTACCATGCATTTCGAGTCATGGTGGTCAGTACCACGCTGCCGGACGCACGTGTAACACCGGCGAAACAAATCCTTGACTGCCGGGAAACACGGCATCCATAGCGTCTGGTCGCGACGAACCCATGCAAGCGACACTGGCTGGGAACCGATCCGTAAGGAGAACAAGTGACGTTCAGCACGGCCGACGAGGTCATCAAATTCATCGCTGACGAGGACATCGAGTACGTCGACATCCGGTTCAGCGACCTGCCCGGTGTGCAGCAGCACTTCTCGATCCCCGGGAAGGCCTTCACCACCGACCTCGCCGAAGAAGGGCTAGCGTTCGACGGCTCCTCAGTCCGTGGGTTCCAGTCCATCGACGAGTCGGACATGCTGCTGCTGCCCGACTTCTCCACCGCGCGTGTCGACCCGTTCCGCGCCGCCAAGACGCTGAACCTCAACTTCTTCGTGCACGACCCGTTCACCCGGGAGGCCTACAGCCGCGACCCGCGTAACGTCGCGCGCAAGGCGGAGGAGTACCTGCGTTCCACCGGCATCGCCGACACCGCGTACTTCGGCCCCGAGGCGGAGTTCTACATCTTCGACTCGATCCGCTACGACTCGGCCATGAACGGCGCCTTCTACGAGATCGAGTCGGTCTCGGGTTCCTGGAACACCGGCGCGGAGTTCAACCCGGACGGCACCCGCAACCGCGGCTACAAGGTCCGCAACAAGGGCGGCTACTTCCCGGTCGCGCCCTACGACCACTACGTCGACCTGCGCGACAAGATCTCGACCAACCTGCAGAACTCCGGCTTCGAGCTGGAGCGCGGCCACCACGAGGTCGGCACCGCCGGTCAGGCCGAGATCAACTACAAGTTCAACACCCTGCTCGCCGCGGCCGACGACCTGCAGCTGTTCAAGTACATCGTCAAGAACACCGCGTGGCAGGAAGGCAAGACCGTCACCTTCATGCCGAAGCCGCTCTTCGGTGACAACGGCTCGGGCATGCACGTGCACCAGTCGCTGTGGAAGGACGGCAAGCCGCTGTTCCACGACGAGGCCGGCTACGGCGGCCTGTCCGACCTGGCCCGCCACTACATCGGCGGCATCCTGCACCACGCGCCGTCGCTGCTGGCGTTCACCAACCCGACGGTGAACTCCTACCACCGCCTGGTCCCCGGCTACGAGGCCCCGATCAACCTGGTGTACTCGCAGCGCAACCGCTCCGCCGCGGTCCGCATCCCGGTCACCGGCAACAACCCGAAGGCCAAGCGCCTCGAGTTCCGCGCGCCGGACTCCTCGGGCAACCCGTACCTGGCCTTCGCCGCCATGATGATGGCCGGCCTGGACGGCATCAAGAAGAAGATCGAGCCGCTGGCCCCGGTCGACAAGGACCTCTACGAGCTCCCGCCGGAGGAGGCCAAGAACATCCCGCAGGCCCCCACCAGCCTCTCGTCGGTCATCGACCGCCTCGAGCAGGACCACGACTACCTCACCGAAGGCAACGTCTTCACCGAGGACCTGATCGAGACCTGGATCACCCTCAAGCGCGAGGGCGAGATCGCCCCGGTGAACCTGCGGCCGCACCCGTACGAGTTCGAGCTGTACTTCGACGTGTAAGCCGACGCAGGTCCTTCTGCGCGGAACGACGCGGTAGTCGACGAGCCCATCTTGTTCGTGACCATTCAGTGGTCGCGAACCGGATGGGCTCGTTCGCGTCTGCGTCGAAGCTCACACCAGCTCCATGGCTGCCATCGGCGCGCTCTCCGGCCTCGTTCTCACGCATGGGAAGTCGGTGTCGAGCGTGAAGAATGGTTACGAATCATCCATGTGAGGAGGTGGCATGCGGAGAGAGGTCGGCACCGGCCCGATCGTGCGTCGGATGACCATGCGGCCTGCTCGGACGCTGCCAGGTCTCCGTGTTGTAGCGCAGAATGATCTCCCCTTGCTCGGCGGCGTGCGGGGATCGTTGCCGGGTGGGAGGTCCGCATGATGCATCCGTATACGGCGGCGGCGCTGGAATCCGGCCGCGAGTTCGTGCATACCGTCGACGACATGATGGAGCGGATCAAGGGCGTCCGCGCTCGACGGCCCTCGCCCAGCGCCAGGGTGATTCCGGAGGTCGACGGGAAAGGTCGTCTCACCGATCTGTACATCGCCGAGGGAACGATCGCGCATTCGTCGAGTAGCCAGGAGTTGGTGGCCGACATCATGGCGGCGATTCGGGACAGCACCGAAGACGCCCTCCGGCAGCACCGGCTCGCCATCCAGCAGACGGCGTGGCCACCAGCGGTGTCGTTGCCGGAACCGAAACTTTAGACGATACCCAGGAGTGTTGCCGTGGTAGAGCTGGGCATCTCGGGCGCCGTCGAGGGCGAAGCGCCGCCCGATTGGCTGAATTTGACCTACGAGGTGTTCAATCCCGACTATTCCGTCGGGGTCGCCTGCGATCGAAGCGGCACGATCGTTGGTCTGCACCTCGGCGACGAGGTCTGGGAGAACACCGATAGCTGGCTCGCGGCCGAAATCGTTCGAGTTGCCCGCCTGGCCTACCAGAAGTCTCGGGTGGGGCGGCGTGCGGAGTTGCTGTACAACGGCGCGTTGCCGCGCCTGGCCGACTCGTTGGGTTTGCCCACCGAGGCCGAGTACAACCTCATGGAGAAGGCGGAGTTCGGCGCCGGGTACTGAACCGTCCAGGCTTGCTCTCGATATCCCCAGAGATGGGGATGCTGAAGAATGGGGAAGTCGGTCGGAATGGAGAGGGTTCGTCGATATGACCAGCGAGTTCGATCAGGATTCACAAGAGTGGCGCCGAGTTCGCGACGTCAACCAAGACATGGTCCCCGGCCTGCGGGAACGCGCGAAGAACGATCCTGATTACGAACCCAATTTCATCGCGACGAATGGTTGGGCGGCCTACGGGTTCCTGGAGAATTACGGTCGACCGTACCGGCGTGATCGTGCGGTCGGCTGGACCTCGGTGGCCGATGGTCGTCAGGGCACGAGCGATAATTCCCACACGACCGCGGGGGCGATCGAGGACACCGACGGAGCGGGTGGCGCGGCGGTTCGGAGTGCGTCGGCGGAGGTTTGAGCTTCAACGGCCGGCAGGTATCCGGCGGGCGGATTCAGAATGGCTGCAATCGGCTCGCGACCGTTCGGAACCACGATTCTGATCGTGGGTTCTGCTGAAGGGTGTGCGAAACGATCCGGGCTTCGTCGGCCGGGTCCAATGCCCGTGATGCGGGTTGGCGGCGGCACTTCCCCTGATCGGCGATCGAGGCAACGGCACAGGGCTCTCGCGACAGGCGCCGCGGTGAACCGCCCGTCTAGGAGGACGCATGACCAACTACTTCACTTATGACAAGAACGGCAACTATACAAAATCGACGAGCCGTCCTGAGTCTGGCTTCTACACCGCGCAGGAAGAGCCCGGTGGCGCAGTAACCCTGTATGAGGCAAAACCAGGTGGGGATCCCAAGAAAATCGACTCTTGGGACCGCGCCGGGGACATGGATTACGTGGTCACCCCGGATGGTACCGCATACAAAGTCAAGCTGGTCGACAACGTATATCGTGCCGACCCGGACAAGCGCGACGAAAAACATGATCACAAGCCCGCCGACACCGGGCCCTCGGCAGAGCAGAGGGAGGCGGACGAGAAGAAAAAATACATGGAGGGTCTGGAGAAAGATCCAGAAGAGGGCGATAAATTCGACGACTTTCCGCTGAAGATCAAACTCCCTCCCGGTAGCCCTTCGGACGACCTGACAACCTATATCAGTTTGGCGAACCACCAGCTCAAGTACCTCGAGAAACAAATGGGCGACAAGAAGAAGCCGATCGCCTTGACTTCCCCAGAAAAGGGCAAAGATACCCTTATTTGGGACAACAACCTCAGCAAATCGTTCACGGATTCGATGGGGAAAGGCGCGGAGGCGCAAGCCGGGGGAAAGGGCGAAGCAGTCGATGCTTACAAATCGGCTTCCGCCTTCCTCGACGACTTGGACGCCCAGTGGTCGGCCAGGGACGACGACTTCAAAACGGAGAATCTGAAGCTCACCGCCGACAACGATCGTACATATCGGAAGATGTACGACAAAGTTCAATCGGCGCATGAGGATATCTGGGCGGCACTCAAGAAACCTCATGCGGGATACTTCGGCGGAAGTACTTTCAGTGACAGCAACTTCACAGCTCCCGGTATTCAGAATGTGGTGGAAGAGGAGCCGGTCTACGGAATCGTCCGTGAGACCGTTCAGTTCTGCGTAGATCAGGTCGCCGATTACGCGACTCGAGCCGAGAGCGCGGGGAAGAAATACGGCGATTTCCCGGGATTTCCCACCGACAAGGGTGACAAGGGCGATAAAGGAGACGACAAGGGCGATAAAGGCGACGACAAGGGTGATAAGGGCGACAAGGGCGACAAGGGCAACAACAACGCGAACAACAACGGCGCGACCAACAACGGCGGTGTGAACAACGGCGGTTACAACGGCGGCTATAACGGTGGGTACAACGGCGGCGCCAACAACGGCACTCAGGGCACCGCAGGCACCGCACAGCAGGCCAGTCAGAACGAAGACTTCAGTTCCACCTACGACGACCTGCTCGGGACGGACACCACGGGCACGGCGGACACCACCCAGACCGCCCTCGACAACACCGGTACGGGCGGCACCACCGGGTCGAGCACGGTCACCGCTGTGCCGAGCACGGCGATGCAAGGCGGAACAGGCTCGGGATCGGGGTCGGGCGGCACCACGGCCACACCGGCCGCCACTGCCACTCCGGCCAGCACCGGAAACGATATGTCCAGTCTGATGACACAGATGGCCCTGATGAACGCCCTGCAGGGCAACCAGACCCGTCAGCCCACCGGCGACGACAGCCGCTACGACGACGACCGGGATTCTCGGCATGAGCGCGACCGGCGGGAACGAGAGCGCGCTACGCAGGCGTCGACCACCCAGCAAACCGCTCAGCCCTCTCCTGCCGGTGTGACCGCGCCGACCTACGCGGGCACTCCGCCGCCGGTGACGACGCCGGGCACCACGGTGGATGTCCCCATCGACAACACGAATGTCAAGGCAGCCCCGCCGGTCGCGGAGGCCTTGCAGAAGCAGGTGCAGAACGTCGCCCTCGACGCGGTATCCGCGTACAAGGGGACTGCGGGTGAGTTGACAGCGGACCATCCGCCCGCGGTGGTCAACGGCCCCGGCGAGTTGAAAACGGGCGATATTCTTCAGTGGGAGCGACACAGCGCGTTGATCGTGCGGGATCAGGAGCAAAACCGGTTGTACGTCCTGGACGGCGGCCATCTCGTTCCACTGGATCCCAACAATCCACCGTTGAAAGAAAAGTACGGTGATTTCACGGGATACGTGCATCCAACCGGTTTGGATGCCGGCAACGCCAATCTGGGTGCCGCGGCGGCACCGCCGCCCACCACGAGCCAGGCACAGCAGCCGACCGCTCCACCGCCCGTAGGGCCACCACCGCAACAGACCTGAGCGGCCGGACAGCATGGCCGCACAGAAGGACATCGTCATCGCGGCGGCGACCGGCTATGGGTGGCCCGAAGTCGAGCCGTGGGCAAGGAGCCTCGCCGCGAGCGATTTCGCCGGTGTGGGTGCGGTCATCGTGTACGACCGCGATGTCCGCGGCGACGCCATCGCCGATAACCTGGAATCACTGGGGTTGTATCCGATACGCATGTCGCTTCGCGGCAGTATCTACAATCAGCGGTTCGAAGATGTCGCCCAGGTATTGCGGACATTCAGGCATTCGCTTCGATTCGCCGTGGTCACCGACGTGCGCGATGTGTACTTTCAGGCGGACCCGATCCAGTGGTTGGAAAACCACTTGAGCCGCACCTTCGTCGCTGTCAGCGAGGGGGTGCGGTACTGCGACGAAGGGTGGAACCGGGACAATCTGCGCCATGGCTTCCCCGAACTCGCCGAGCGCGTGTGGTCGAAGGTGGTCTGCAACGTCGGTGTCCTTGCCGGTCGAGCCGATGCCATATCCAATCTGTGTGTGGCCATTTCCCGTGTCGCCGCCTCGTCTGGAGTGCCGGTCGCGGATCAGAGCGGGTACAACGTCCTGCTCGACATGGAACCGTTTCGTTCCGCGGTGCAGTTGGTGACATCCGACGACGGATTCGCCTGTCAGGCTGGGACGTTGGCGGATCCGAACCGGGTCGGAGTGCTGCGCCCGTTTCTCCTCGAGCCCGAGCCGATCTGGTCCGGAGCGGACGTGCGGACGTCCACGGGCAAGTTGTATCCGATCGTGCATCAATACGATCGGGTGCCCGAATGGAAACGGGCGTTTTCGGCCGAACTGCGGTCTACTCCTGTGCGGAGGCCGGGTTCTTCTCGAGCAGCCCTGGTTCGCGTCCTCGGGGATGCCGACGGCGCGTCGGTCTCGGATGTCGCCCGAAGCTTCGGGGTGCCTCGGGATAGATCAGCGATACCACTGTATTCCGCAGACCAGAAGATGGATTCGGCGGCGCGTCGACCGAGAGTGAAGCCGGGTCGGCCAGGTAGCGCGGGCGGATGAGCCGTCAGCTCGCCTTATCGATTATCGGGTCCCCGTCGGCCAGATCGTCAGCAGCCACGGAACGTTGCCGGATGGTGAAGTCGAAGCTGCTGTAACGATCGCGACCGTTCCCGGCATCTTCCCAGGTGAAGCCATACTTGCCGATATGTTCCAGGCGGATTCGAGTGTCGGCGTGGATGGCGAAGCCGCTTTTTCGCGCGCGTTCGCAGAAGGAGTAATCCTCGCCGAGGTACCAGTGGTTCTCGCCGTCGGGAATGATCATGGGCAGGAAGAACGGGATGTTGGCACGGCCGAACTGTGTATTGCAGACCGGAAGCTTTTCTCGTTGCAGGATCTTCTCGTAGACATTTCTTCTGGTGAGCAGGAACCCGCAGGCCGCATAGCGGATCTCGATGACGCCGCCGCCTTCGCCGAATGTGATTTTCGTGGTGCCGGGCAGAAGACTGCAGACCAGTTCGCGCGCCATTTTCTTGGCATAGATACCGCCCACCACCGGCAAGTCGTGCGATCGCAACATCTCGACGGATTTCGGTTCGAAGCGAACGTCCGCATCGATCCACATCAACTCTTCGAAGCCCTGTGCCAAAGCATCCGTGGCGATTTGGCTGCGCGCTTGGTCGATCGCGGAACAGCCGTATACGCGCCAGACCGGATATCCGCGTCGTTCGAGTTCCGCCAATCCTTCCGCGCATCCGGGCTCGATGTAGTCGTGCACCGGGACCAGCACGACACAGCGGGAAGGATCCATTTTCTCCACCTGGTAAGGGCCTCGTATGCGGGGCCAACTGTACTGTGCGGCCGGAGAACCACACTATGTGGGAAGGAGGGACTTCAGGGCATCCGGCGGGCAGAGTAGTGCACCCCGGTCGAGCTTTCGGACGCCTCTCACAGGCTGATCTGCCGACGGACGTCACCGGACGATGCGATGGACGTGCGCGGACAGCGGCGGTGGCTGGCGCCCTGGTGCATCGGCGAGGCCGAGTGGGTCAACAGAAGCGGACTACGCTCGTGCCTTTTCGCCCCGCACCGAGGCGGCGACCTGGTTCGGCATCGGTTCGTGGCGCGCGTACCTACGGGTGAAATCGCCGGTGCCGTGGGAGATCGAGCGCAGGTCGATGGCGTAGCGGCTGAGTTCCAGCTCGGGGACTTCGGCGTGGATCCGGGTGCGCCCGGCGCCGTGCGGCTCGGTGCCGAGGACGCGACCGCGGCGGCTGGACAGGTCGCTCAGCACCGGTCCGACGTATTCGTCGGTGACCAGCACCCAGACCTCGGCGAGAGGCTCCAGCACTCTGATTCCCGCGGCCGCCGCTGCCTCACGCAGGGCGAGGGCGCCCGCGGTCTGGAAGGCGGCGTCGGAGGAGTCGACGGAATGGGCCTTGCCGTCGAACAGGGTGACGCGCACGTCCACGAGCGGATATCCGGCGGTCAATCCGCGGTTGGCTTGCGCGCGGACGCCCTTCTCCACCGATGGAATGAACTGGCGCGGGACCACTCCGCCGACCACCTTGTCCACGAACTCGATCCCGGACCCTTCGGGTAGCGGTTCGACTTCGATCTCGCACACGGCGTACTGGCCGTGTCCGCCGGACTGCTTCACATGCCTGCCGCGCCCGGTCGCCTTGCCCGCGAGAGTCTCTCGCAACGCCACCTGGTGATCGGTCACGTCCACCTGTACGCCGAACCGGGTCCGCAATCGTTCCAACGCTACGTCGCGGTGCGCTTCGCCGAGGCACCACAGCACCAGCTGGTGGGTTTGCGCATTGTGCTCCAGCCGCAGCGCCGGGTCCTCGGCGGCGAGCCGGGCGAGGCTCTGCGACAGTTTGTCCTCGTCGGCTTTGCTGTGCGCGCTGATGGCGATGGGCAGCAGGGGATCGGGCATCGGCCACGGCTCGATCCGCAAGGGGCTGTCGGTGGACGAGAGGGTGTCGCCGGTTTCGGCGTGACCGAGTTTGGTGACGTAGGCGATGTCGCCCGCGATGGCCTGGCGTAGCGGGCGTTGCTGTTTGCCGAACGGAGCCGAGATCGCGCCGACCCGCTCGTCCAGCTCGTGGCACTCGTGGCCGCGATCCTCCAGGCCGTGCCCGCTGACGTGCACCGTGTCGTCGGCGTGCAAGGTGCCGGAGAAGACGCGGACCATGCAGACTCGCCCGACGTACGGGTCGGACGCGGTGCGGATGACCTCGGCGGCCAGCTCGCCGTCCGGGTCGCAGCGCAGCGGATGCGGCTGCGCGCCGTTGGCGGCGGTGATGGGGTGCTCGACCGGCGTCGGAAAGCCGCCGGTGATCAGGTCGAGGAGTTCCACCGTGCCGAGGCCTTGCTTCGCCCCTTCGGGCGCGGGCGCGGCGAACAGCACCGGATGGAAGCTGCCCCGCGCGACCGCGCGCTCCAGGTCGGCGACCAGCGTGGCCATGCTGATCTCCTCGCCGTCGAGGTAGCGCTCCATCAGGCTCTCGTCTTCGCTTTCCGCGATGATGCCCTCGATGAGGCGATTGCGCGCCTCCTCCAGCGCGGGCGCCTGATCGGGCGAAGGGTCGCCCTGGACCTCCTCGCCGGAGGAGTAGTCGCCCACGCAGTGCGGCAGCAGCTCCACCATGCCGGTGACCGGCCGGTGACCGTCCGGATTCTTCGGGCCGTACACGGGCAGGTGCAGCGGCAGGATGCTCTCCGACGAGCCGCCGCCCAGCACGGTGCGGCAGGCCTCGGTCATCACGTCGTACTCGTCACGCGCCGTGTCCAGATGGGTGATCACGATCGCACGCGGCATCCCGACCGCGGCGCACTCCTCCCACAGCGCCCTGGTCGCTCCGGCGATCCCGTCTACGCCCTCGGCCGCCGAGATGACGAACAGCGCCGCATCCGCCGCGCGCAGCCCTGCCCGCAGTTCGCCGACGAAGTCCGCGTATCCGGGCGTATCGATCAGGTTGATCTTCATGCCGCCCCACGCCACCGGCACCACCGACAGCTGCACGGACCGGTGCTGGCGATGCTCGATCTCGTCGTAGTCCGACAGCGAGGTGCCGTCCTCGACCCGCCCGGCGCGATTGACCGCCCGCGCGGTGAGCGCCATGGCGTCGACCAGCGTGGTCTTTCCCGACCCGCTGTGCCCGACCAGGACCACGTTGCGAATCTGCTCGGGGCGGTCCGCCGTCATCACGCCGCCGTCGCCCGCGGCAGCTCCGTTGGTCTTGTCCACCATGTGTCTCGCTCCTTCGCCCGACACCTGCCGTACATCCACCTTCCCACCGGGCGTTGCGTTCCGTCGACGAATCGGCAGATCAGGGCACGGAGCCGGTCATTCGCAGGCGGGCGAGGGCGGCCCGGTCCCGGCGATGTTCTCGCACGCCCAGTACCGGTCGATACGCCAGGAGCCGTCGCGCGAGACGAACGGCACGATCGTCGGACGGCGGCCGTTCGGTCCGGCGAGAACGACGGTCGCGAGGAGGTAACCGCCCGCGCCGGTCACTTTGCCGACCGTCGTGGTGATCGAGGTGAAGGCCTGAGCGACCCGGGTGATCAACTCCGGGTCCTTGTCGTCGTCCGCGATCCGCAGCGGTTTCCGCTCCGTGGGAACCGCCGGGTCCAGCGTCTGTCGTAGTCGATTGTCGAGATCGGTGACCGTGGGCGCCGGTGGATCGGGCTGGGTGTTCGCCGGGGCGTCGGGCACCGTGCCCGGATACAGCTGACGGGCGATGCCGAACCAGATGACCGAGGCGGTCACCCCGAGCAGGGGTGGAGAAGTGAATTCGTTGACCGCGACGGTGACGCTGACGTCCTGCTCGGGGAGATAGCCCATGTGGGTGGTGTAGCCCAGCACCGCGCCGCTGTGGCCGAGCCAGCGGCCGGACTCCACCATGCCGAGTCCGTAGCGCAGGTTTCCGGCGAACTGGGTCCTGGCCCGGAAGGTCTCCGGTTTCAGCAGATCGCCGCGGCCCAGCATGCGGGCGTAGTCGGCCAGGTCGGAGATAGTGGACACCATCGTGCCCGCCGCACCGAAGAGCGCCGGGGTGGTCCGCGCGGTGACGTCGGTGGGCGCTTCGTCGAAGTAGGAGTACCCGCGACTCTCAGGCGCGGGCATGGTGGCGTCGGTGGGATACGTCGTGGCGCGCAACCCGTGCGCGGCGACGACTTCACCGATGACTTGGGGCACCGGCTTCCCGAAGACCTTCTCGAGCACCAGACCCAGCAGGTAGAACTCGGAGTTCGAGTACTCCACGCGGGTACGCGGTGGCTTCGCCCGCTCCGGCTGAGCGATGATCGCGCGTAACCGGTCGCCCTCGTGCCATTCGGATGCCGTAGGCTCCGCGTCGAACTGTTCGGCGAAGGCCGGATAGTCCCGGAGATCCCAGACGCCGCCCTGCATGCCGAGCAGGTCGCGGAGAGTGATGGTGCCGCCGTTGGGCACTCCCGGCACATATCGTTCCAGCACGTCGTCCAACGAGAGTTTGCCCTCGTCGGCCGCGCGCAGCACCGCGGTCGCGGTGAACGTCTTGGTGATACTCCCGATCCGGACATGATCCGCTACGTCCATCGGACGACCCGTCGCGAGATCCGCTGTGCCGTAAGCCCTGACGAAGGACCCCCGTTTCGGGTCGTGCACCGCGACCAGTACCCCGGGGGCCAGCCGCGCGTCCATTTGCGGCCGCACGATGCGGTCGATCCGCTCGGCTGCCTCGGTTGGAAAGCCTCGTTCCTCGCGCTCGTCCGATGCGCATCCGGCCAGCAGCGCGGCCACCGTCGTCAGCGCCACGGCGACCGCACACAACGATGTGAATCGTCCCCTCATCGAGCCCCCCTGTTCGATAGCGCTTTTGTCAGTGTGCCAGGACCACCGAACAGCCGTGTTCCCATCAGGGACGTCCCTCGCACATCTCGCGCCGACGTGCGAGGAACGCTCCATCGGGAACGTCTGCCGCTCAGGACAACCGGCGGATGTCCCCACGGACGCGGTAGAAGCCGCCGCGCGCCGACTCCGCTATGCCGTCGACCACGTAACGAGCCCCAGCCAGACGAATATCCTTGGGGAACTGCACATTCCACCCCTGGTGATATCCAGGCGAGACGACTCGCACGCGCAGCGAACTGCCCTGGCTCACGCACTCCACGACGATTCCGCTACCCGCTTCGGAGGTGATCTCGACGGTGTCGCTGGGCACCACCGCCGAGATCTCGGGAGCCTTCACCGACACCGTTTCGGGCAGCACACCCTGCTCGGCGTCGCGGATGGCGGCCTCGCCGACATCGAGACAGGCCAGCGTGCCGGTCGTGGTGACCAAGTACAGCTTCTCGTCGTGGTACTGCATGGAATACGCCGAGCCGCAGCCGGTGGCGAGCTTCCACACGCGGTTCCCGGCGGCGTCGAAGCAGTACACCGAGGAGTAGTTGTCGCCGGCGAAGACATACCGGCCGTCGGGCGAGGTGGCGCAGGAGAAGACCGCGGCGTCGCACTGATAGACGCGCTCGGCCCGGCCGCTCTTGGCCACCATGCGGACCTGGTTACGGGCGGTGCCCGCGTAGACGGCGTCGGATTCCTGCCAGCCGAACAGGACGCCGCCGCCGGTGCCCATTTGCCACAGGGTGCTTCCGCTGTCCAGGTCGTACTTGGTGACGCCGGCGGAATGCCCGTGGTAGACGCCGTTCGCGTCGATGCGCACCATCCAGCCCGAATCGCCGGTGCTGCGCCGCGTCCACAGCGACTCCTCCTCGTAGTCGATCACGGTGATCCCGCCTTGGCGGTCGGAGACGCCGAGGATGCCGTCGTGGATGTCGAGCCAGTAGATGTCGACATCGGCCGCGATGTCGTAGGCCGCCCGAGGCACCTTGCCCGACAGGTCGTAGACGCGCCCGTCGTCGCAGCCGGCGTAGATCCAGAAGTCGTCGGCCACGATGCACTTGACCGAATCCGGCAGGCGGTACCGGCCGGTGACCACACCGTCGGGAGTCAGGGTGAACACGTCGCCGCTCTCGTTGCCGACCCAGCAGCGGCGCTCGTCGACGAAGATGCCGAAGGCGGCGGCGCCGGAGTCGAAACTCCACAACACGGGCGCTGCCTTCGCCGTGGAGCGGCCGCTGCTGATCGCGCGCCTGGTCACCGGACGCCTGGCCCGCGCGCCCAGCACGGCGGGCGCGTAGCCCTTGCGCACCTTCTCGCCGATCTTCTTCGACGCGGCCGCCTGCGCCTTCTCCTCGGAGGCGAACGAACTCACCTTCGTCTGCCCTTGTTCCCCGATGCGACCGAAGCGGACGCTCACTTGCGTACCCGCGACGATCACCTCGTAGAACTTGTGCGCGGTACCACTGTCCTCGGACAGTTCGAGATAGGTGGTTCCCCCGATAGTCATAGCGCCTCGCCTGTTTTCGTCAGATCAGAACGAGACGAAAGTTAGCAAGAGGCACCGACATTCGACGGCGCGTGCGAGATCGCCGGTGGCCGGCTCTGGCACAATCGTGCCGGGCTCGTGAGGAGGGGGTACGCCATGGTGTTGACCGCGCGGTTCCAGCCGGGATCGACCAGCCGTCCGTTCGTCGACCGCGCGCCGGTGCTGACGCGGTTCGACGAACTGCTCGCCGAGGCCGCCGGGCATCCCCGCGTCATGCTGCTCGGCGGTGTCGGCGGGATCGGCAAGTCCCGGCTGGTCACCGAACTGCGGGCGCGGGTCGGCAAGAAACACCCGGCGGCGGTGCTCGACCTGCAGGTTCCGAGTCATCGCCAGGCCGCGGACGGACTCGCCGTGCTGCGCATGCAGTTCGGCGCGCAGAAGATCAAGTTCCACCGCTTCGACATCGCCCGCGCGGTGTTGTGGCAGCGCATGCACCCGCATCTGCGCCTGACCTCGGACGCGCTCGCGCTCGCCGAGCACAGCGAGATCCTGACCGAGATCCTCAACGACGCCACCGGCATCCCGGTCTTCGGCACCGCGACCCGGTTGCTCGAACTCGGCGCTCGCAAGGTGATCCGCACCCACCGGATCCGCCACGATCCGGTCCTCGGGGAACTCGACCGGTTGAGTCTCGCGGGCCTGGAAGAAGCCGTCTCCTACCTGTTCGCGGAGGATCTGAAGAGCGGGACGGAGGGGAAACCGTATGTGGTCTTCCTGGACGCCTACGAAGCGCTGATAGGCGGCGCCGATCGTGAAGGCCGCGCGGCGGCGTCCGATGCCTGGCTACGCGATGTGGTCGCGCAGCTGGACACCGGGTTGGTGGTGATCGCCAGCCGCGAGCCGCTGGGCTGGGAGCGGCACGACTCGGAGTGGTCGGCCCGCATCCGGGCCGTGCCCGTCGACGACCTGCCGATGGACGCCCGCTTCGAATTGCTCGACTCCTCCGGCATCGAGGATCCCGACGAGCGCGCGGCGATCGCCGCTTCGAGCGCGGGTGTCCCGTTCTATCTGCATCTGGCCATCGATGCCCGTACCCGCGCGGGTTGGGTGACGCCCGCCGAATTGGTGTCTCCGGAAACGATTCTCGAGCGTTTCCTCCAGCACGTGCGCCCCGACGAAGTTCGCATGCTGGAACTGCTGGGCCTGCCGCGCACCTTCGATCGGGAGATCTTCACCGCGGTCGCCCGGCAGTTCGAGCTACCGCACCACATCGCCGCGTGGAAGTCCCTGGTCGCGTACTCGTTCGTGTACGCGGCGGACGAGAACGACGAGGGTGAGCGCTTCCAGCTGCACCAATTGATGGTGGACGCGTTGCAGTGGCGTTTGGACCCGGACGTCCGGCGCACTCTGCACGGGGTGCTGCACGACCTGTGGTTCGCACGCGCCGAACGGTCGCTCGGCCGGGTCGCGGCCTTGCGGGAGGCGGGATATCACGGTGTCCGGTCCGGGCTGCTGTCCGCGGTGACGTTGCTGGGATACGTCGACCGGATCGAGGCGGCGGGTGGCAGCCAGGGCATCGGCGGAGTGATCAGCGATCTGGACCGCTATCTGAGCGATCCGCATGAGAACCTGACAGGTATGGCGGAACTGTCGGAACTCACGCGGTGCCTGGAAGCGGAAGCGGCGGTGCTGCTCGGCGACGCCAAACAAGCCGATCGGCTCACCCGGGAGGTCGCTTTGGACCGGACCGGCCCGATCGCGGAGCGGTTGGCAGTCGCCGCGGCGAACGCACGCCGCATACTCGGCGACACCGACGACGCGTTGGCCATCTATCACGACGTGTGGTCGCGCGGATCGGGGCGGGCCCGGCTCGTCGCGGGGCAGTGGGCGGCCGATTTGCACATGTGCCAGGGCCGATTCGGTCAGGCGCTGAGCATGTGCGAGGAACTCGTCGCGATGGCGGAGGACGACCACGAGTTCCTCGGCGACATCGCCCGGTTGCGTCATCTCGCCTACCGATTGGCGTTCGACACCGAACGCGCCGCCCGGTATCTGACGGAGGCCGACACCCATTATCGAGCCGCGGGCAGCGTTGTCGGACAGGCGAATGTCGCGACGAACCTGGCGGAACTCTTGGCGCTCACGGACCCGGCCCGGGCGATCGAGGCCGCCGGAGCGGCGATCGTGCGGCAGCGTGAACTCGGCGCGTTGCACGAACTCGGAAAGGCCTACACCGCATTGGGTCTGGCGCGGTTGTCGCTCGGGGAGCTGGATGCCGCCGAGCACGCGCTCGCCGAAGCGTGCGAGATTCTCGAGCAGGCCGGGTACCGCTCCGGTCGGGCCAGGGCCGAACTGTTCCGCGCGGGGGTCTTCGCGCGCCGCGGGAGGCGCGACGATGCCGTCCGCAGTGCCCGCTGGGCCATCGCGGAATTCCAGGGGGCGAACGTCTATCCGGGGCTGGTCCTCGTCGCGCGAGCGGTCCTGGCGCTGTACGGCTGGACCGAACCCGACATCTCCGAAGCCGCGGCGGCCGCGCGGTCGCGCATTCAGCCGCCGACGCCCGGATCGGGATTGGACCGCGACGCCGCACGCGTGATCGCCCGGGTGATCGGTGTCGACGCCGAGGCGATGTACGTCGAAGCGCTGTCCCGATCGCAGTCGGCCGCGGGGTACTACAACCACAACGTCCGCGTCGACGGCGTCGCCGGTGCGGTGAACGTGCGGATTCCGGTAGCCGGCGCCGATGTGATGGACCTGCGGCAATGGCCCGAACCCGCGGTGCTGATCGCGATCGAGCCCTTCGTCGCCGCGGCGCCGAGACTGCGCTGGGAATCGGTTCACCCCGCCTATCAGATCCACGACTACATCGACGGCGACCTGCTGGATCGCATCGCGCCGCGCGGGGTCCGAGTTCCGGCTCATGTACCGGCGGATGTGGCGGCGCTGTTCGGGGAACTTCGGCGCATCCCCCGAGATCTACTGCCGCCGGTCGAGCCGGACTGGGGTGACGAACCCGCTGGGTTCGCGCGCCGATTGTCCGCCGTCACCGCCCGCGTGCACCGTGACAGCAGTGCGGAGTTCGGCGAGCTGTACCGCCGCTTGGGTGTGCCCGATCAGCCGCTCGAGCACATCCTCGCGGCGTGGGACACGCTCGAGGCCAGGCCTTTTCGAATGCTGCACGCCGACGTGCACCGGAAGAACATGATCGTGCGAAACGATCGGGTCGTATTCCTGGATTGGGAATTCGCGCTGTACGGCGATCCGGTCTACGACGTGGCCACGCATCTGCACAAGATGGGCTACCTGCCGGACGAGCAGGAGGCGTTCCTCGCCGCGTGGGTCGCCGCCGAGCCCGAGGCCGCGATCGGGCGATGGCGTCGCGACCTGCGGACCTACCTCGCACACGAGCGGGTCAAATCGGTTGTCGTCGATGCGGTCCGCTACCGCAAAGCAATCGGGCAGGGCGGGGCCGACGCGGCGGCTGAGGCGGCGTTGGTGGCCAGCATGTGCGGAAAGCTGCGGCTGGCGCGAGACGTGTGGGGACAGACCGAGCCGGTCGACGACGCGGCGGTGGAAGCGGCGTTGCGCGGGCGTGATTGACGCGGCGATCCGCGTACGCCCGTGCTCACCGGGTCGGGGCCCCGATCGAAATGCCGGTGATGAACTCCGCGACGATCGTGTGATCGGGATACTGCCGTCCGTAGACGGCGACGATAGCGCCGACGCGGATGTCCGTCGCCTGTTTGGCAACCAGGACGTTCACCTTGGTGTTGGCGTCGGCGCGGACCTTGACGCTGCTGCTGGTGAACGCGTTTCTGACCACCAATGTCGTGCCGTCATTGGCCACGACCTTTCCGAAGGTGACACCGATGCCCGTCCGGACGGGCGGGGGAGCGGCTACCGGCGCGGTCGTTCGCACGGTGGACGTAGGTGCCGGAGTGCTCGGTGCGCTGGTGCGCAGCGCCGTGGATGACGCCGACGTCCCCGTCGGGTGATTCACCAGCAGACACCCCGACACCAGCAGGAGCACCACACCGACGCAGAGTCCGACGAAAGCGGCCGCGCCCGAGTGATGCAGCCGGTGCGGCGCGTCGTCCTGACGTGGTGGTGGCAGCGGAGGCATCGCCATCACTGTGGTCTGCGAATCGGATTCGCTCTTCGGTGCGAGTGCGCCCGGATGTACTCGTGGCTGCGGCGGTGCTTGGTTGTGCGCGTTCGACGATGCGCCGGGCCCACTCGCGGCGGCGGTGATGGATCTGGTTATTGATCTGGAAAGTGTTGCTGCCGAGAATGATTCGGGATCCCCGCCGACTCGTGCCAGCCGTCCCACCTCCGCCGGCTTCCGTCGGTGCGTACTCCAGCGAGGCATAGGGCAAGGTTATGTTCACCCGGCGCTGTGTTTGTTGTCACTGGCGGGAGTAGCGGTGTGACCTGCATCGATGGGCCGTTGTCGGGCTGATGGGCCGTTCACGTGGCGACTACGTGGCGCAACAGGCACTGCGGTTGATGCCGAAATCGTCTGTGGGGCAGCGTACGTCGCTCATCGACCACAGCACCCCGCCACCTCTCGCCAGGCGCGAGTGCCCCGCAAGCTCCGGACCCAGCTGGACTCGAACTTGCTCCGAGCGATGGCGTCGTTGCGGCGGGCGATCCCTCGCTGGGGCCACACACGAAGTCACGGTCACCGTGGCGGGTTGATTCGGCGGCCGTTGTGGAGCCGGGCGCGTTCTTCCGGGGGTGAGTACATACGTGGCGTGAGTAATGCCCGCGTCATCGGATTGAACTACAGTTCGGCGGGGGCTGGTCGACGTGCAGTGGTTGCAGCAGCTCTTGTGTCCGGTGCGCGGGCTGTAGAGTGAAGCAGCCCGCTGTCCCCGCTCGGCGGCGTGGTCCCGATCGACTTGTGCAGGACCTCTCGGCCTCTGGTCGTCTCCCCGCTCAGCCGGGTTCGACGATCCGGTCGTCGCTGAGCCGGTACACCACACGTAGGCCATCGAACAAGGCCTGCCACCGAAATCAAGGTCTTGTCCGGAGAATCGGGCTGGTGGACTCCGGTGCGTTTGCGGCGCTGGATCGTTGGCTACTTTCTCTGGCGCGCCTGGTCCCGGCTAGGTGGGTCAGGTGTAGCTGGGATCGTTTTCCTCGCGGAAGGCCGCGACCGTTGCGTGTACGACCCGGTCGAGTTGGGTTCGCACTTCCGTGGTGTCGGCGGGGACGGCCTTGATGGTGGTTCCGCTGCGGACGAGGTAGCGGCCGTCGGGGTAGTCCATCACGTGGAAGCCGCGGGCGGGCGCCGGGCGGTTGTCCCAGGCCGGGCCCGCGTAGACCGCGACGTGGGCGATGGTGGTGCGGGGGCGTTCGAAGAACTGCTCGGCTCGGGCCCGGGGCGGGGCCGGTGCGCCCACGCGGTACGGTTCCTCGTCCTCGGCGTCGAGTTCGTGCCGGGAGATCTCGATGCCGGGGCCGCTGCCGCGTGCGGCGTCGGGTAGGTGGTCGATGACCCGACGGCTCACGCTCTCCGCAGCGATCAGTGACATGTGCACGGCTCCACCGCGATCCGGCGATGCGGTGGGCTC
This sequence comes from Nocardia sp. NPDC051929, assembly GCF_044548645.1. Classification (NCBI taxonomy): domain Bacteria; kingdom Bacillati; phylum Actinomycetota; class Actinomycetes; order Mycobacteriales; family Nocardiaceae; genus Nocardia; species Nocardia sp. NPDC051929. The sequence continues at coordinate 94,994 of NZ_JBIUCG010000030.1, forward strand.
CTGTACCAGCAGCACGGCATGCCGATAATGGACGGCCGCGTGGACGCGCAGTTTGTCCTCCCCGCTGAATCCCGCCATCTCGATGCGTGCCTCGGGTTCGGCCAGCACACGCAGAGCGCTGTACAGGGACTCGTCGAGGCGACGGTGCAGTCCGGCGGCTTCGGACTTCCACTCCGACTCGTAATCGGCGACGGTCTCCGCCGTGGATCGATACTGCAAGGGGTATGGCAGCACGTCGCGCTCGACGGCCCGCCACAGCACCGTGAAGCCGAGCGCGGTGAACGACCAGTCCCGTCGGCTCATGCGACCGGCTCCTTCGTCATGGACCGCGCGCGTGGTGGCGTGGCGTCGAGACCGGTCCGGCTCATTCGCCGATCACCGGTGGCACCGACTTCACACTGTTCTCCGCACCGAGACCGGTGAGTTCCTCACCGTTGCGCTGGTTCACCAGGTAGTCCTTCGTCTGGTGCTCCTTGTCGTCGTCGCCCTTGCCGCGAGCGCCCGGCGCCATCATGCCCGGCATGCCGCTCGCTCTCGGCCGACCGGTGCCGGGCCGCGCGGAAGCGGCGGCGGGAACGCCGCCCGGGACACCGTTGATGCTGCGACCCGGTGCGGGAGCGCCGAGGCCGGGAGCGTTCGGGTTGAGTGTGCCCGGGCTGTGCGTGCCGGGAGATCCGGGACTCGGTGTTCCGGGGCGGGTCAGCGATGGATCGGTTCCGGGATTGGTGCTCGCCGGTTGGGTCGACGGGTTCGTGCTCGCGGGTGTGGTCGCGCTCTGTTCGGTCGTGCTTTCCTGCTCGGCAACAGGATTCGTGCTGGACGGGACGGTGGTCTCCGGCGTGTTCTCGGTACCCGGTTGCTGTGCTGGGTCCGCCGTGGTGGCTTTGTCGGCGGTGCCGGTGCCGGTGCCGGACGACGACGGCTGCCAGCCGTTGTTCGGCGTGTACGGCTGATCGCTCGAATTGTGCACCGGGTTGTACGGCTTGGGCACCAGTGGAACGCCGGTATCGGCTTCCCGGACGGCAGGGTAGAAGACGTTCTTGACGACGTTCACGGACGCGTCGTGCGCGGCGTCCTCGCGATGCTGGTTCAGCTTCCAGGTCGGGCCCGGCACCCAACTCGCGACGTTGCTGGTCCACGTATGGGCGGGTGCTTCTTGCACGGCGGGCCGGGTGACCTCGATACCCGACCGGATGATCTTCACCTTCTCGGCGACGATCTGCACCGAACTGATCAGTCCGCCGGACTTGTCGACATATTCCTTGATCCCGTCCGCCGCGGCCTTCGCCGCCGCCCCCTCCCATTTGCCTTCCATGGCCTTGCCGATCTCCGGGGCGAAACCTTGCAAACCCTGCTCGAGCCGGTTGCGAATGGACTCCCACCGCTGGTGCAGCGCGACGACTCCATCGATCGACATCGCCTGCACGCGTTGATAGAGATCGTCCATGCCGTCCGGGTTCTTGTACGCGCTCTCCGGAACTTTCGGCGACTGGGTCTGCAAATCACTACCGGCGCGCATGATTTCGGTGATGCGGTTCCGCGCGATGGCCGCGTCGGGGCTCTCGTCGCGCGAACCGCTGTCCGGCGGGCCGGATTTCGACTGCTCGTACAGCGCGGCGCCAATCGCTACCAAGAACGGCAGGCCCATGATTATCCCCCGGTCAGTTCAGCAGATTGCTCGTGTCTTGCGCATTGGAGTCGTCCGTCGCGCCGATGCGGTCCACGGAAATCTGGATCGTATCACGCATCAGGGTCAGGACCTCGATGTGTTCTTTGAGCGCGGAGTCCACATCGCCGTCGCCGCCGATTGCCTTGGCGCCCAGCATGTTAGCTAGATCGTTGGAGCAGTCGAAGTCGCCGAGGCCGGTTACCCGGGCCATCATCTTCAGGTCTTCGAGGAGAGTGACATACAGATCGATCTGACGGTTACAAGCATCCCGGCAACTCTCTGCGACCGCGCGGTCGAGATAAAGCCTGCCAGCATTGGCCTCATTGGCAAGGTATCGCCACCGCGATACCTCCTCGCTCATCGACATAGAAAGTTCTCCCTGATCAGCGCGGAAACGTCGGCGCAAGCACTTCTGCAGCGTTCATGGCCCGATCGCATGGCGCTAGGTTGCTCTTAGGCGATGTGTTGAAGACAGTGATCTGTAGTGCGCCCTGATCTGCGGGGAACGCCAGATCGCAATCTTCTCCGTCGACATCGGACGTGTTTCGGAAACGAAATCCGTCGCGGCCGCCGACATTGATGGGCACAAAGTCGGTGTTCTCCGGCTTCTTCCTGAGATCATCAATGGAGTAGATCGTCGACCACACTCCCAGCGAGTAATTCCACTGAGAAGCCGCATCATGCCAAGAGCAAACCTTCCATCCTGGTTGCTCGACACCAGCGATGCCCGACTTCTTCGTGGACGAGACCACGCCGATCCGTTGCAGGTGCTGGTCCGACACTTGCGTGCACGGATCCCACAGGGCGGCCGTGGCCGCCGAAGTGTCGATCGTCGTGCTGGGCGTGGCAGTCCCGTTCGTGCCCGAATCACACCCCGAAGCGACCAGCGCCACCCCAGCGAGTGCTACAACTGTCGCCCTCGTCCGTCGTCCCACGAAGCCTCCCGATCCGGGCCGTCAAAGTCGTCCCTGAAGTCTATGACGCATATACAGGGTCTCCGGTTCCATCGGATTCGGTTCGTTCGGATCAGGAGCTTCGGGTCGTTGCGTCATCTGATCGACGGGCGCGCAGGTGGGTGAGCGTTGCTAGGGTTGGTCTCGCGGCTGGTCGGGCTTTTGGAACCCATAGTGGTGGTGTGCAGTTCGGTCCGCGCAGATGATGATCGACTGGACGACGGTGCTGATGTGCGGGCGGAACGCGTCGCGTGGTGCGACGACCCACCGGCGGTATCCAGTTCGTTCGTCGGCGGGGGAGGGCAGCAGGATCTCGCCGCCGTCGGGGACGATCGTCGCGGAGGCGCGCAGCAGTGCGACGAAGATGTCGGTGTCGTTGGCGAGCTGGTGGGTGTCGTCGGGGCGGACGAGGATCGTCCAGCGTCCGGAGCCGTGTGCGATGACGGGGCCGAGCAAGTATTGCCCGGCGAGGTCGGAGTGGACCATTCTGCCGAGCTGTTCGGGCACGGTGACCGCGCCTACGTCTCCCGCGCGCAGGGTGATTCGCCGAGTTTCCTGGTGTACCTAGCACGGCAGGCCGTAGACGTGCCGGTAGCGCTGGCAGCGGGTGAGTGTGGGATCGGAGGCGGGATCGGTATTCATGGCCGCTCCGTCAGCACGAACCGGGGTGGAGTCGGCCTTGTTCGAGTTGGGCAGATCGCATCGTTGCAGTCTCCGTTCGCATTTCGAGGATGAAGGGGTGGCGGCGCGGAGCGATCAGTCCCACAGCTGTGCGCAAGGAAGGTGCGGGAGATCGTCGTCCAGGTCGTCGTCCACAGTCACCGTGATTTCCGGGAACCGTTGCGCCAGTGCGCGTGCGACGCTTTCGGCCTGTTCGGCGCTCGCCTGGTAGTCCAGGCGCAGCGGACCGGTTTCGATTTGGATGTGGCGGCGCCGGTTCGGCGGCCCGGGAGCAGCTGCCGTCACTGCGGCCTGCTCGGGTCCGGCACCATCCGTCCGCTGTCGACCAGCACCTGTCGCGCCGCCGCTTTGCGTGCGCAGTGTTTCGCGCGGCAAGCCACATGGATCTGCATCACCTCATGGGCCTGGCGGATGCTGAGCGGCCGCATCGGCGCTTGGTGGGCGGCCGCGTCACACAGGGCGATGAGCTGGTACATGGCGAGGGAATGCGTGGACACGGGAAACCTCTCTGTCTCGCGGATCGACCGATGCCCGGTACCGGGGGCTGTCGCCACCGGCCCGCCACTCTGGCGAGCTGGTGCGCCGCGCAGAGTGCGGCGTCGCCCCGGTACCGGGCACCCGCGACCGAACGTAGGTCGCGCGAACACCGAGGTGGGAGCACGGATCGCGATTTCCGTTCCGGCTATGCGAAGAGCCGTATATCCTGCCGGTGCAATCGCTTTCGGGGTAAAAGCTGTGGGGAAATTCGACCAACGATCGGGGGGCTCGGCCATGTACATGACCACGGGCGAAGTGATTCGGCGCATCAGGAAATCCGTCGGCATGACGCAGACGGAATTGGGCGCGCTCATCAACTTCTCGCAGCCCGCCGTCTCGGGTCTGGAGCGCGGCGGCCCGGCCTCGCACGACGTCCGGGTCCTGCGGCTCGTAGCCCGTGCACTGGACGTTCCGCTTGCCATACTGGTAGTGGAGTCGGACCGGGAGGCAGATGTGGACCGTCGCAACTTCTTCAAAGCAGGGGCATCAGTAAGCGCGGGGGCCGCCATGATGTCGGTTTCCGCCGCCGCGAACGCCGCGTCGGCGTCCGCAGGGAAAGTCGGCGCGAGCGATGTCGAAGCGATCATCGACAGCGTGAATCAGATCCACGAACTGGATCTGGTGGTCGGCGGCGACCGTTTGTGCCGGGTGGCGGCCAATCAGGTCCGCTATGTCGAGCAGCTTCTCGACCAGGGGAGTTACACCGAGGCGGTTGGTCGGGCGCTCACCAGCGCCGCCGCCGAGATGATGACCGCCGCCGGTTGGGTGCACTACGACGCCGGGCGTCTCGACGATGCTCGGCGGTATTACGCGGACGCCGCGAACGCCGCCAATGCCGCCGGTGACGGGATCGCTGCGGCGCATGCGCTGGGGAATGCCAGCTGTCTGATGATCAGCCTTCCCGGAGATATGCGAAAGAACCCTTTGGCGGTGCAATACGCGCAGGCCGCCTCACAGGCATCTTTTCGTCAAGGCGGGCCGAAACTGCGTGCGCTGATGGCGGTTCGGGAAGCCGAAGCCCACGGTGCGCGTGGAGACAAGACCGCGATGACGACGGCGATCAGCCGGGCCTTCCGTGCGTATGAATCTACTCGGGGGCATGATCCGGAGTGGGTGTTCCTGCCCGAGGCCGAACTGAACTTCATCACCGGCAAAGCCCAAATGTGGGTCGGAGAGCACGCGGCAGCAACGACACACATGCAAGCTGCCATCGACGGCTCATCGGCTTGGCCGAGGGAGCGGGCGGCGTGGCAGCTCAACCTCGCGCGCAACTTGGTCAGCGCCGGTGACGTCGCACGAGCATGCTCACTGCTCGCCGACAACTACGACACCATCGCCGGACTCGCGTCCACACGCCTGCATCAACGCATCGATGCCATCTCGAATACGGTTCGCGGTCATTCCCGGGTTCCAGAGGTTCGAGACTTCTTGGCCCGGCGCGCGGCACAAGTCTGATACCTCGTATCCGTTGGTCGGCATCGACCAGCTCGTGGGAAGCGCGAACCAGGACTCGCCGCATCGAGGTCTAGCTCGAAGGTGGGTCTTGGCGCGCCGTGCCGTCCCTGATGCCACGTCCGGAATTCGATGCGGTAACCCCACGATCGGGTGGCAGCCGCAAGCTTGCCCATATCTCGCAGCGCGGCAAGCGGCTGGTCCGGATTCAGCGGGCGGTGGTGATGGCGTCGGCACAAGCATCAGCCGGTCGGATTCGTTGCCGGGCTGACGTGAGTATTCGGAATCGTATGGACGGTAGGCGGCCCGCGACTTCAACGGGCACGGGTTCGAGGCTCTGGACTCCTCTCCCGGCCTGCCCTCTGCTGCCAGCTCGTCGGCGCGGCGTAGCTTCCCCCGGGACCTTCTTCGCGGAATGTCGCGACAGATCCAAGGACTCGGCGACGAGTTGAAACAACCAAGTCTCACAATGCCCCCGGATGAGCTTCGAGGCGCTACCTTCTGTCTGCTCGCAGTGCAGCGAGCAGATCGGAGTCAAGTCATGCGCATCACATCGATCACGCGCCGCCTAGGCATGGCCGCAATCACCCTGGTCACGACGGCTACGGCCGCACTCGGCATCGCCACGCCACAGGCGGCTGCGGCGCCGGCGCGAGATCCGATCCTTTTCGTCCACGGCTGGCACGGATCGGCGGCGGACTGGGATTACATGTGGAGCAGATTCCTCGACGCGGGATACTCCGCAGAAGAGATGGCACGATTCAGCTACGACACCACCCAGTCGAACAAGGACATCGCACTACAGGTGAAAGCGCAGGCCGATGCGCTGCGCGCGAAAACCGGTGCCGCCAAGGTCGACATCATCTCCCACTCGATGGGCGGCCTCAACAGTCGCTGGTACCTGAAGAAGCTGGACGGCCTGAATTTCGTCGACGACTGGGTCTCCATCGCCGGCCCCAATCACGGCACCGACGTCGCCAACGGATGCTTCGACGCCTCCTGCGCGGAGATGCGGCCCGGCTCAGCCTTCCTCGCCGAACTCAACAGCACCGACGAAACCCCCGGCCGGGTGAACTACGGCACCTGGTGGTCGCCGTGCGATGAGATCATCAACCCCGATCAGAGCACGATTCTCAGCGGTGCCACCAATACCCAGACGGCGTGCCTCGGCCATATCGCGCTGCTGTCCTCGTCGACGGTTTTCGAGGGCGTGCGCGACTTCGTGAAGTAGTCGGCTGAGCCCAGCCCGGCAAAGCTGTCCGCAAGCGTCGACGGCCTCCGCGTCGAGGAAGTCCAGCCCGAGTCGTGGGGACAGGGCCGAAACAGCGGTGCCGCGGTGGTGCGGTCGCACCCGGAAACGGCAGCGCCTCCGCGTCGAGGAGACGAGGAGGCGCTTGCCGGATCCGAGTTCGAGGCTCAGTAGGCCCCGTTGACGTTGTCCATCGAGCCGTACCGATGAGCCGCGTAGTTGCAGGCGGCGGTGATGTTGGCGACCGGGTCCCAGATGTCGAAGGCGGTGCCGTCGACGTGGTAGGCGTTGAAGGTCGGGTCGATCACCTGGAGCAGGCCCTTGGAGGGGGTGCCTTTGGCGGCGTTGGAGTCCGACAGGTTGATGGCCTTGGGGTTGCCGCCGGATTCGCGCATGATGTTGCGGTGGATGCCGTCGTAGCTCCCCGGAATGCCGTGCAGGCGCATGACGTCGAGGGACTGGCGGATCCAGCCGTCGAGGTTGTTCTCGTAGACCTGCGGCGGGGCGGGCACGAGACCCTCGGGCGCGGGCGCGGGCAGCCCTGGCAACGCGGGCAGCTCGGGCAGCGCGGGCAGTCCCGGCAGAGCCGGGAGGTCGAACGGCGCGGCGACCGGCGTAACGGGCGCCGGAGCGCTGTCATCGGCCACCGCCACACCGGCGGAGAAGCCGACGGCGATCACGCCGACGGTGGCGGCGAGGGCAGCGCCCTTACGAAGGGACGGGCGGCGGAGGAAAGAAAGGCGTGCGTCAGACATCGAGAAATCAGTTCCTTGTTCGTGCGGCGATCCGGCCGGGAAAACCCAGCGCGGATCCACGGCGGGCACCAGGTAAGGTGTTCGCCATCTCGGCTCGTGTGCGGTTTTCGGATTTCGTTGTGAAGGCCAGGGTTCGAATTCCTGGCGGCGCGACGCGGTGCACAACTCGGGGGCGATGCCCGTCGGTGCCGCTGCCGTACCCGAAGAGAAACAAGCCGTGGGCTGTGGAGCTGTTTCCCAGGTCCCTCTCAGACCTGATCTCAGCTTGATCACGGCTGGTTAACGCACGGCAAACAGTCAGTTAATGATCCGGATAAGCGATCTTGTAAGCGCCGATCGGCTATACCTATCAACGCCACTACCAGGCATTTTGCTAACAAACGTGATTTGGACCACAAATTAGTATTTTGCAGTAACGAGACCAACTTGGTCTCGATCCGATTACCGGAACTCTGTATCCACGCTTGTGCCCCTGACAACTCGGAGCGGGCATGGGCAATTACCTCGCGACTACCTCGCAACCACTCCTACCGGCTTGCAAGATCGCGCTCCGCGAAAAGTTCCGCCCGTCCGTTGAGTCGATTCCGTTCGCACCGCTCGGCATCCTCGAGTCGTGGACGCAGATTATCCGGGCGTCCGCTCGGCTCAACAGACCGATTCGGATCGAGATTCACTCCCATGCTCGAACGAGATCCTCTGGCCCCCAATGCAATGCCAGCGGCAAGTTCTTCGCGACGCCGGAACGCGAGACGGCTACGAGTGCGGTGCCGTGATCGGTTCCGGGCACTGCGGACAGTGAACGGGCGAGACTGTCGTAATCATGGCGGTCGAACGGGCGATCTTCGAGCCACTTGATCGAGCCGACGAAATGCACCGCCCTGGCGACCGGTTCTCGATCGGCCCCGATCAGGTCGATTTCGGGATTGTTCTGCCGGTTCCACCAGCCACCGACCGCCTCGGTGTCCGGCCACCTCGCATCGGGCAGCAGACGCATGAGGGATTCGCGGACCAGCGGTTCGATAGCGCGTCCGCGCCAGGTGGTCCAGGAACGTTCGATCCGGTTCAGTGCGACATCGCCACGGCCGCGTTCGATGAGTGGAATGCCGCGTTCCAGGAAGGCGAGCCAGAACCGGAGATAGGGGTCGGCGATTCGGTAGCGTTTGTTCTTGGTATCCGGCTTCGTGGACAGCGGAAGATCGCCAGCCACGATTCGCTTGTCCTGCAACATGTTCAGCAGCGGATTGAGGGTGCCCGCGGGCAGTGCGTTCGTTCCACCGGCTTGGGCGGCGATGGTACTGAAGGTTCGTTCTCCGCTGCCGATGGCTTCCAGGACCGCGCGCGAGCGCATTCCCTCCGGAAACTCCCCTAGCAGCGACAACTCGCCTGCCACGAGCAAAGGAGCCAGCGGGTTCGCGGCCGCGTCACGCAGGAAGTCGGTACGGCTCATTCCTGGGCGCCACGAACTCACGATCTCGGGGAACCCGCCGGTGATCAGCAGCGCGTCGACGCTGTCGGCGGCGTCGAGGCCGGTCATGGCCTGCACATCGGCCAAATGCAGCGGTTCGATGGTCATTTTCGTCGCGCGTCCGAAGAACGGCCGGTCGCGTGATCCGAGGGCCTCCATGACGGAGATGTCGCTGCCGACCAGGAGCAGTAGCACCTGCTTGGCCGACAGGTGGCGATCCCACACCGTCTGCAACGCGCCTTCGAACTCCGGATCCTGTTCGACCAGCCACGGCACCTCATCGATGACCGCGATGCAGGGCGCGTCATCGGGTAAGGCGATCGCCAGGGACCGGAGAGCTTGATTCCAGTCGCCGGCCTGCAACCCGCTGATCAACTCCGCGCGCCCGAACCCGGACTGAGCGACCGTAGCGGTGAACTCCTCCCGCTCGGCAACGGGATTGCGCCCGCGCGTTGCCTGAAAGACCAGGTAGCCGTGGTCGGAACGATCGCAGAATTCCTGGACGAGCCGCGATTTACCGACCCGTCGGCGACCGGTCACGATGACGGCACGGCCCCGGGTGGTGCCGGTGCCCTCGATCACCGAGTTCAATTGACGAGTGAGCAGGTCGAGGTCTGCGGACCTTCCGGTGAACTCCACACTCGCCTCCTGAACTAAGGTGACAACTTACTAAGAATCAATCTTAGTTTACTCACCGAGAGTGTGGTCTGCTTCGGACACGCGTCGGCCCTCGCGCGCGAAGGCTGTGCGCGAGGGCCGACAGTAAGGATCAGTTGCCGAAGCGGGCCAGCACCGAGCTGGCCTCCTGGGAGGCGGTGCCTTCTTCGGCGAGGTGCGCCATTTCCGGGGCGATCTCGCGGCCATGGTGGGCCATCGCCTGGGCGTAGAGCCGCCCGGCCCGGTAGGAGGAGCGGACCAGGGGGCCCGCCATGACGCCCGCGAAGCCGATTTCCTCGGCCGCCTCGGAGTGCTCGACGAATTCCTCCGGCTTCACCCAGCGGTCCACAGGGTGGTGGCGGGGGGAGGGGCGCAGGTACTGGGTGATGGTGAGGATGTCGCAGCCTGCCTCGTGCAGGTCGCGCATGGCCTGGGTGACTTCCTCGGGGGTTTCGCCCATGCCGAGGATGAGATTCGACTTGGTGACCAGACCGGCTTCGCGGGCGGCGGTCAGGACCGCGAGGGAGCGCTCGTAACGGAAGGCCGGGCGGATGCGCTTGAAGATGCGCGGAACCGTTTCGAGGTTGTGCGCCAGCACTTCCGGGCGCGCGGAGAAGACCTCGGCGAGCTGGTCGGGGTTCGCGTTGAAGTCGGGGATCAGCAGTTCCACGCCCGTGTGCGGATTCAGACGCTTGATGGCGCGGACGGTTTCGGCGTAGAGCCAGGCGCCGCCGTCTTCCAGGTCGTCGCGGGCGACGCCGGTGATGGTCGAGTAGCGCAAGCCCATGGCCTGGACGCTTTCGGCGACGCGGCGGGGCTCGTCGCGATCCAGGGCGGCGGGCTTGCCGGTGTCGATCTGGCAGAAATCGCAACGGCGCGTGCACTGTTCGCCGCCGATCAGGAAGGTGGCCTCGCGGTCTTCCCAGCATTCGAAGATGTTGGGGCAGCCCGCTTCCTCGCAAACAGTGTGCAGGCCTTCGCGCTTCACCAAACCCTTGAGTTCGGAGTACTCGGGCCCCATGGTGGCGCGGGTGCGAATCCACTTGGGTTTGCGCTCGATGGGGGTTTCCGCGTTGCGGGCTTCGATGCGCAAGAGCTTGCGGCCGTTGGGTGCGGACGCGTTGTGTGGTGTCGGGGTATCGACTGAGGTCACTTGATCGACCTTACGCCGTCGCGTTCGTGGTACGCGGGGTGGTGTCACCAGGAGTGACGCGGGAGATATCGTGCTCGCCGACCGGCAGGTCGCCGTCGAGCGCGCGGATGATGGCGTCGGCCACCAGCGGCTTGATCTCGGCGACGGTCACTTCTCGACCGAGTTCGCGGGTCAACGTGGTGACGCCCGCGTCGCGGATGCCGCAGGGGACGATGGCCTGGAACCCGTCCATGGCGGCGTTGCAGTTGAACGAGACGCCGTGCAGGGCCACGCCACGCTGCACGCGCACCCCGATCGCGGCGATCTTGCGTTCGGCGTACAACTCGGTGGCGGGCAGCCAGACGCCCGAGCGGCCCTCGACGCGGCCACAGACCAGACCGAGGCCGGTGCACACGGTGATCAACGCCTCCTCGAGGCGGCGCACGTAGTCGACGACGTCGACCGGCTCGGCGAGCCGCACGATGGGGTAGCCGACCAGTTGGCCCGGACCGTGCCAGGTGATCTTGCCACCGCGGTCGACCTGCACCACCGGACTGCCGTCGATGGGCAGGTCGTCGGCCTCGGTGCGGCGGCCCGCGGTGTACACCGACGGATGTTCGAGCAGCAGCAGATGATCGGATCCGTTGCCGTCGGCGCGCTGCTCGGCGATGCCGCGTTGCAGGTCCCAGGCGGCGTGATAGTCGATGAGTCCGAGATCCTCGACCACGATCGGGGTCGTATCGAATCGGGCGGACCGGCTGGTGCGCGGGTTGATCACAGCGACGACGGTACGCCCACGGGGACGGCCGGTTCCAGCACCTGGATGTGGGAACCCCCACAGTCGTGGCGGGGTTGCCAGGTGGAGAGCTGGAGGGTTGCCCTTACGCTGACCGGAGAAGGTTCCCGGTCCTTGTTCGGCCTGATCTCAGACAGGCGATCTCGCATCCTGGAGGCTGTCGCCAGGTCCATGCGATGGGGTCTCGCGGGCAGGTGCCGAGACCGCAGTATCTGAAGGACACGCTCGCAGCGACGCCGAGGCTCGACTACGGCCCGGCCGCCCTGCGTAGACGAGCGCATTGCCGCGCGAACAACTGGTACTCCGCGCGAGATTCGGCAGGTGAGGTGCGAAGATGCGGGTCAGTCGACCTCGACCGGCAAGGTCAGCTGCATGAGGGTCAGATCCATCCAGCGGCCGAATTTGTGGCCCACCTCGGGCAGCACGCCGACGGTGCGGAAGCCGAAGCGTTCGTGCAGCACGATCGAACCGGTGTTGGAGGATTCGATGGCGGCGATCATGGCGTGCACGGCGCCCGCGCGGCGCGCACGGTCGATCAACTCGGTGAGCAGGGCGGTGGCGATGCCGCGACGCTGGAAGCGTTCGTCGACGTACACGGAGTTCTCGACCGTGTAGCGGTATCCCGATTTGGCTCGCCAAGGCCCGTAGCTCGCGTAACCGGCCAGCTCCCCGCCGATCTCGGCGACCAGCACGGGCAGGCTCGCGCCGGTGCGGGCCTGGAACCAGCCGAGCCGTTCGTCCAAGCCGACGCGCTCGGTGTCCCAGATCGCGGTGGACGTGGCGATATTCGCGTTGTGGATGTCGAGGATCGCCGGAAGATCGTCGGTGGTGGCGTCGCGGATGACGGTGGCGGGCCTGGTGTCGAGTCGGTCGGTCATCGAACATCTCCGGGTCGTCCCACCGCGGCCGCGAGCGCGGCGCCGATGGTGGGATGGTGGAACTGGTAGCCCGCTTCCTCGAGCGCGGTGGGAATGGCCCTCGGGCCGTGCAGGATCGCCTCCCGCGCCATCTCGCCGACCAGCGCGTGCAGCGCGAATGCCGGGACGACGAGCGGAGTCGGGCGATGCAGCGCCCGGCCCAGCGCGCGGCTGAACTCGGCGTTGGTGACCGGTGCGGGACCGACCACGTTGATCGGACCGGACATCGTGTCATGGGTGAGCGCGAAGACGATCGCGCCGATCTCGTCGGCCATCGAGATCCACGGCGTGTACTGGCGACCGTTGCCCAGCCGCCCGCCCAAGCCGACCGCGTACAGCGGATGCAGCATGCCGAGCAGGCCACCGGCCCGGGACAGCACCACGGCGCTGCGCAACAGCACGGTGCGCACCCCGGCCGCCGTGGCGGGTTCGGTCGCCTTCTCCCAGTCACGGCACAGCGCGGCCAGGAATCCGGAACCGGCGGGCGATGACTCGTCCACCACCCGATCGCCGGTCGCGCCGCCGTAGTAGTGCACGCCGCTGGCGTTGAGCAGCACGGGGACACCCGCGTCGGCCACCGCCCCGGCCAGCACGTCGGTGGGCGTGATCCGGCTGTCCCGCAGCTCTTGTTTGAAACTGCCGTTCCAGCGGCGCCGTCCCACGCCCGCGCCGCACAGGTTGACCACGGCGTCGGCGCCGCGAAGCGCCCGCTCGTCCAGGTGGGCGCGGGCCGGGTTCCAGGCGAATTCGTCCGGACCCGCGGTTTTCCTGCGCACCAGCCTGGCGACCTCGTGCCCGTCGCGGCGCAGAGCCGCGACGAGCGCCGTCCCGATCAACCCGGACGAGCCGGCGATCACGACCTTCATACGTGCCGCGGGACCTTCCTCACAGGCCGAGATCGGCCTCGAACGCCGCTTCCTCGAGCCGGTGACGGATCGTGGTCAGGAAGCGCCCGGCGTCGGCGCCGTCGATCAGGCGGTGGTCGTAGGTAAGCGGCAGGTAGCACATCGAGCGGACGCCGATGGACTCGTTGCCGGTCTCGTCGGTCACGACGACCGGACGCTTGACGATCGCGCCCGTGCCCAGCATGGCCGCCTGCGGCGGAACCAGGATCGGGGTGTCGAACAGCGCGCCCTGGCTGCCGATGTTGGTGATGGTGAAGGTGCCGCCGGCCAGCTCGTCGGGCTTGAGTCCGCCGTTGCGGGCCCGGTTGGCGATGTCGGCGATGGCCCGCGCCAGCCCGGCCAGCGACAGGTCGCTGGCGTTGTGGATCACCGGGGACAGCAGGCCCTGCTCGGTGTCGACGGCGATGCCGAGGTGCACCGAGGCGTGGTAGGTGATCTCCTTGCTGGACTCGTCGTAGCTGGCGTTGACGTTCGGGTGCACGCCCAGCGCCTCGACCACGGCCTTGGCGAAGAAGGGCAGGAACGTCAGGTTGACGCCTTCGCGCTCCTTGAACGCCGCCTTGGCCTGATTGCGCAGCGCCGCGATCTTGGTGACGTCGGCCTCGTGCACCTGGGTCAGCTGCGCGGTGGTCTGCAGCGACTCGCGGGTCTTGGTCGCGGTGATCTGGCGGATGCGGTTGGCCTTCTGCACCGTGCCGACCAGGTGGGCCAGCTGGGAACGGGCGGCGGCGGGCGCCTGTGCCGCGGGCGCGGCCGCGGCGGGAGCAGCCGCCTTCTTGGCCTCGGCGGCGGCGAGCACATCCTGCTTGCGAATGCGGCCCCCGACACCGGAACCGGTGATCGCGGCGAGGTCGACGTTGTGCTCGTCGGCCAGCTTGCGGACCAGCGGAGTGACGTATGGGGTTGCGCCGTTGGAGGATTCGGCGGCCGCCGCGGCAGCGGGCGCGGGAGCCGGTTCGGGCTTGGGAGCCGGAGCCGGAGCCTGGGCGGGCGCGGGAGCCGGGGCGGCGGCGACCGGGGCCGGTTCGGGCTTCGGGGCCGGTTCGGGCTTCGGAGCAGGTGCCGGAGCAGGTGCCGGGGCGGGCGCGGGAGCCGGGGCGGCGGCCGCCGGTGCTCCGCTGCCGATGACGCCGAGCTGCCCACCGACGGCCACGATGTCGTCTTCCTGGGCGGAGATCTCCAGCAGGGTGCCCGCGACGGGCGAGGGGATCTCGGTGTCGACCTTGTCGGTGGAGACCTCGAGCAACGGCTCGTCGACGGCGACCTCGTCACCGACCGCCTTCAGCCAGCGGGTGACGGTGCCCTCGGTGACCGACTCGCCGAGTTCCGGCATCTTCACCGGCGTGCCGTCACCCGACGACGCGGGAGCGGCCTGGGCGGCGGGCGCGGGCTGCTCGGCGGGAGCGGGCTGGGGCTCGGCGGCAGGCGCTTCCTCCGAAGGGACCGGGGTCTCCTGCGCGGGCGCCGCGGCTTCGGGAGCGGGCGCGGGAGCGGAAGAAGCCGCCTCACCGGGCTCGCTGATCACGCCGAGCTCGCCGCCGACCTCGACCACGTCGTCTTCGTTCGCGACGATCTTCGACAGCACACCCGCCGCGGGGGACGGGATTTCGGTGTCGACCTTGTCGGTGGAGACTTCGAGCAGCGGCTCGTCGACCTCGACCGTGTCTCCTTCCTGCTTCAGCCACCTGGTCACCGTTCCCTCGGTGACGCTCTCACCAAGAGCGGGCATCTGGACGGAGAAGGCCATGTCCGTTGACTCCTCTGACTGCTCGACGGGGTTCTACAACAGTTGATCTCACTGCGGACGCCCGGCGCGGGTCGCGACGGGAGTCCGGAAGCCACCGATCATTGTGCGTGGCACCGGAGATCCGTGTGGTTCTTGTACCGCGGTCCATCCTTGCACTCGCGCGCAAGCCATGTAGCACAGGGCGGCGTACTGCGCGGAGCTGGCAGTATGGGAAGACCGGCGGTGAACATTCTCCGGTGCAGGAAAGGAGGTCGGCGTCGTTGGGTTTGCTGGATCGTTTCCGCGGCGGCGCCGCCTGGGGTGGCGGCACTTCACGTGGGGGTTCGGTGTCCGGGCCGGACGCTCGTTATCTGGCCGATTGGGTGCGCACGCACGTGGGCGTCGAGGGCTGCATCGAACCGAAGACCACGGTGACAGATGTCACAGTCGTCCTTATTGCCGCGGATGGTGAATGGACACGCCGGATCGTCGGCGAGCGCGGGGCGCAACGGCTTGCCAAGGATTTGCACATCCCCGTCTACGACGTCCGCAAGACCGGGTATCCGCAACGCATGCGCGACTACGACGCGCGTAAGCGAGTGGAGCGGCAGCGCGAAATGGAGCGAGATCTGTACGACCTCTGAGCCGTCGGATTGTCCGTTGCGCCCGATTCCCGCCGGACCCGTGGGGGTGCCGCGGAGCCGTCTCGCTTGCCGTCAGTGACGCGAGCCGGCCGCGCCGGAATGTCGGTCCGGAGTCCGGCCAGGAGCATGGAACACGTGATGCGGTCGGGCGGGGTGGCCTGTGCGCGTCGTCCGGGAGTCGTCCCGGACGACGCGCGTCGCGCTCACTCCCCGGCGATGTCCTGGAGCACGGCGATCAGCGTGCGAACGGGGACGCCGGTGCCGCCCTTGCCGATGTAGCCGAACGGACCGCCGGTGTTATAGGCCGGGCCCGCCACGTCGAGGTGGGCCCACTGCACGTTCTCCGGGACGAACTCCTTGAGGAACAGCCCGGCCGAGAGCATGCCGCCCCAGCGGTGCGGCGCGACATTGGCCAGGTCGGCGATCTTGGAGTTCAGGTCGCCGCGCAGTTCGGCGGGAAGCGGCATGGCCCAGCCGTTCTCCCCGACCTCGCGGGAGATGCGGGCGACCCGGTCGCGGAAGTCGTCGGTGCCCATCACGCCGGGCGTGCGGGTGCCGAGCGCGACCATCTGCGCCCCGGTCAGGGTGGCCACGTCGATCAGGTACTCCGGGTCGTCCTCGCTCGCGCGCACGATCGCGTCGGCGAGGATCAACCGGCCCTCGGCGTCGGTGTTGAGCACCTCGACGGTGATGCCGCCGTACTGGGTGAGCACGTCGCCGGGGCGCTGCGCGGTGGCCGACGGCATGTTCTCCGCCATCGGCACGGTCGCGGTGACGGTGATGGGCAGGCTCAGCCGCGCGGCCAGCAGCGTCGTGGCGATCACGGCGGCGGCGCCCGCCATGTCGGAGGTCATGTTCTCCATGTTCTGCGCGGGCTTGATGGAGATGCCGCCGGTGTCGAAGGTGATGCCCTTGCCGACCAGGGCGACCTTCTTCGGGCCGCCCGCGTAGGTGATCCGGATCAGGCGCGGCGGGCGCGAGGAACCCTTGCCCACGCCGAGCACGCCGCCGTAACCGCCCGCTTCCAGCGCTTTCTCATCGAGCACCTCCACGGTGAGGCCCGCGGCCTCGGCGAGTTCCTGAGCACGCGACGCGAACTCGGCCGGGAACAGGTGGCTGGGCGGGGTGTTCACGAAATCCCGTGCGGTGGCGACGGCCTCGGCGGTGACCTGCGCACGGAACAAGGCTTCTTCGCCGAATCCCGGCTCGGGCACGAGCAACTCGACGCGGGCCACCGGCCGCTCGTCCGGCTTGGGCGCCGACTTGTCCGAGCGGAACGGCGTGAACGAGTAGGCGCCCAGGTAGAAGCCCTCGGCGGCGGCGCCGATATCCAGCCCGGACAGCGTGGTCACCACCAGTTCGGTGCCGGACAGCGAGCGGGCGGCCACACCCGCCGAACGGCGGATCTGCTCGGCGTCGAGCTTCTCGGCGGAGCCGAGGCCGACGGCCAGGACGCTGCTCACGCCGTCCAGCCCGACCGGCGCCGGGATGCGGGTCAGCTCCTCGGCTTTGCCCTTGGCGCCCACCACGCCGAGCTGATCGAGCAGTTCCGTGCGCACGTCGGCGGTGAGCAGGTCGCCGAACAGGTCCTCGGGCACGATGGCGGGACCGTCCTCCGAGGAGGTCAACCCGATGACGAGCACATCGGTGTCCGCGCCGATGGTCTCGGTGCGTGCCAGTTCCGGTCCGAGCGAGCGATCTGCAACAGCGGTCATTGGCACAGGCTATTCGCTTCGTTCCGGATGGCGCACCGCGACGCCGTCGAGCAGGAGTTCCACCGAGGTCGCGAGCAGGTCGTCGAAGTCCATCTCGAAGGTGGAGTCGAGGCCGGTGAAGTAACGGTGCAGGACGGGACGCAGCGCCGGGTCGAGCAGTTCGGCGAGTTCGCGTGGCGCGGCTGTCTCGGCGGCGTCGCGCGGATCGCCGAGGCGGTCGGCGCGCTCGGAACTCCACAACAGCGCGAGCCCTTGGACCAGGCCCGACAGTGCGAGGTAGATCGCGAATCCGGTCTGCCGGGTCAGGCCGGGATGGTCGAGGGCGGCGAAGTTGCGCTCCAGGACGTCCAGCAGCGCCGGGCCCAGCGGCGGACGGACGCGCGCCAGCAGCGGCAGCATCCACGGATGCCTGCGGTAGAGGCGCCACTCCTCGCGCGCTTCGTGCCGTAGCCGGGGACGCCAGCCGCCGCACTCCGTCCCGGGCGGCGGGATCTCGTCGAGCGCCAGCTCCGCCATGCTCGCCAGGAGCGCTTCGCGGTCGGGGAAGTGGCGGTAGAGGGTGGCGGTCGCGACGCCGAGCGCGCCGGCCAGGCGGCGCATGGTGAGACCGTCGAGCCCGTCGCGGTCGGCCAGCTCCACCGCCGCGCGTGCGATGCCGACGGTGGTGAGCCGCGCCGGACGGGTGGGGCGGCGCACCGGAATCGCCGCGCGGCGGGCGCGATAGGCGCGGGCCTGGCAGGAGCGCGAGCAGTACTTGCGCCGTCGGCCCCGGCTGGGCTGGGCGAGGTCGCCGTGGCAGATAGCGCAGGTCATCCGGATTCCGTTTCGACACACGAACAGGTGTGACGAAATGGTAGTGATACGGCTTCGACCTGCCTAGATTCATGCGTGAATACGGTGTTCGCAGGGAAAGGGGAGGCGGATGGAGATCACCGCTCGCCAGGCGGGTGTCCAGGACCGTGACGCGCTGATCGAGGCGTTCGGCATCGCCAGCGCGGACGAGGTGGTGACCGCGTGGGTGCTCGAAGGACAGCCCGACACGGGTTTCCGTACCGCGTTCGTGCCCGGTCTGGTCGATCGAGCGTTGCGCGACGACGAGATCTGGGTCGCGGGCGCGGGCGAGGAGATCTGGTCGATGTCGATCTGGCAGCACGTCACCTCGGTCGAACGATTCGCCGACGAAGCCGCCGAGGCGCGGACCATGCTCGAGCAGGCTCCCGATCTGCGCGTGGCGCAGCGGCTGGTGATCGTCACCGACCTGCTCGCCCGCGAACACCCCCGGGAGTTCCCGCATCGGTACCTGCAGGTGATCGTCACGGTGCCGGAGCATCGCGGAAAGGGGGCCGGTGCGGCGATTCTCGCCGATCGGTTGAAGGCGGCATCCCAAGCGGACGTCCCGGCGTTCCTGGAAGCCAGCACCGAACGATCCGCCCGGCTCTACAGCCGCTGCGGATTCGCGCCGACCGGAACGACGCACACTTTGCCGCAGAACGGCCCGACGCTCATCCCGATGTGGTTCCGGCCTCAGTGCGTGCGAGCGTCGGACGCCCTGGTCCCGGATAAGCTCGGCTGGTGACCGAGACGAACCTGCTGCAAGGACCCATCCACGCCGTGCACGTCGAGCTGGGGGCGACCTTCGCGCCGTTCGGCGGCTGGGAGATGCCGGTGTCCTATGCGGGCACGGTGACCGAGCACCAGGCGGTTCGCACGACGGTGGGGCTGTTCGACGTCAGCCATCTCGGCAAGGCGACGGTGCGCGGCCAGGGCGCCGCGGCGTTCGTGAACTCGGCCCTGACCAACGATCTCGGCCGGATCCGGGCGGGCAAGGCGCAGTACACACTGTGCTGCGCCCCGGACGGCGGAGTGATCGACGACCTGATCGCCTACTACGTCGGCGACGAGGAGATCTTCCTGGTGCCGAACGCCGCCAACACCGCGGCGGTCGTCGCGGAACTGAGCAAGGTCGCGCCCGAGGGCGTCACGGTGACCGACGAGCATCGCGACTACGCCGTGTTCGCCGTGCAGGGCCCGCGCTCCGGCGAGGTGCTGAGCGCGCTCGGGCTGCCCACCGACCTCGAGTACATGGCCTACGCCGACGCCGAGTGGGACGGCCGTCCCGTCCGGGTCTGCCGCACCGGATACACCGGCGAGCACGGCTACGAATTGCTGCCGCGCTGGGCCGACGCCGAATCGCTGTTCCGCGCCTTGGTCGAGCGGGTGCGCGCCGCCGCGGGCCAGGTGGCCGGGCTCGGGGCCCGCGACACCCTGCGTACGGAGATGGGCTATCCGCTGCACGGGCACGAACTCTCCCTGGACATCTCCCCGGTGCAGGCGCGCTGCGGGTGGGCGGTCGGCTGGCAGAAGCCGGAGTTCTGGGGGAAGGCCGCTCTGGAACAGGAGAAGTCGGCCGGTCCGCGTCGAATCCTGCTGGGGCTGAAAGCACTCGACCGGGGTGTGCTCCGGCAAGGGCAGACCGTGCTGCGTGATGGCGAGCCCGTCGGCGAAACCACTTCCGGCACCTTCTCGCCCACCCTCAAGGTCGGCATCGCGCTGGCATTGCTCGACACCGCGGCGGACATCCAACCCGGCGCCGAGGTCGAGGTCGACGTGCGCGGCCGCCGCGTGCGCTGCGAAATCGTGCGCCCGCCGTTCGTGCGGACCAGCACCAAGTGACCCATCCTTCTCCCGGACGCATGGGCGATCGGCTGCGGGCGGCGCTGCGCTGAGGGGTGTGGACCAAGGCGAAATGGCCGGAATCGGGCCGGATAGGATCGTCGCCATGACCGCTGCCGCACAGTTCACCCGTATTCCGCACCCCGCGCCGCTTCCGGCGCAGCGGCGACAGGAGGTACTGGCGGAGCCGGGGTTCGGGCGGTA
Source organism: Nocardia sp. NPDC051929 (assembly GCF_044548645.1). Taxonomy (NCBI): domain Bacteria; kingdom Bacillati; phylum Actinomycetota; class Actinomycetes; order Mycobacteriales; family Nocardiaceae; genus Nocardia; species Nocardia sp. NPDC051929. Next base: position 115,124 of record NZ_JBIUCG010000030.1, read on the forward strand.
CTTCACCGATCACATGGTCTCGATCGATTACGTCGGTGGCACGTGGACGAACGCGCGGGTGGAGCCGTACGGGCCGCTGGCGCTGGACCCCGCCACCATGGTGTTCCACTACGGCCAGGCCATCTTCGAGGGACTCAAGGCCTACCGGCACGGTGACGGCAGCGTCTCCTGCTTCCGCATCGACGCCAACGCCGCGCGTTTCCGCCGGTCGTCTCGCCGGATGGCGATGGCCGAGCTGCCCGACGAGCTGTTCATCGAGTCGGTGCGCCAACTGCTCGAGGTGGACCGCGAGTGGGTGCCCGCGGCGGGCGGCGAGGAATCGCTGTACCTGCGGCCGTTCATGTTCGCGACCGAGGCCGGACTCGGCGTGAAGCCCGCCGCGGCGTACAAGTACCTGCTGCTCGGTTCCCCGGCGGGGGCGTACTTCCCGCGTGGCGTCAAGCCGGTGCGGGTCTGGCTGTCCACCGAATACGTGCGCGCCGCGCCGGGCGGCACCGGCGAGGCGAAGGTCGCCGGCAACTACGCGGCTTCGCTGCTGGCCCAGGCCGAGGCGTCGGCCAAGGGCTGCGACCAGGTGGTGTGGCTGGACGCGTGTGAGCGCCGCTACGTCGAGGAGATGGGTACCAACAACCTGTTCTTCGTCTTCGGTTCCGGCTCCGACGCGCGCCTGGTCACCCCGGAACTGTCCGGCTCGCTGTTGCCCGGCATCACCCGCGACTCGCTGCTCACCCTCGCCGCCGATTCCGGCTTCCCGGTCGAGGAGCGCAAGATCTCGGTCGAGGAATGGCGCAAGGGCGCCGAATCCGGTGAGATCACAGAGGTTTTCGCGTGCGGCACCGCCGCGGTGATCACGCCGGTCGGCTGGGTTCGCTCCGGTGAGGGCGAATTCACCATCGGCGGTGGCGAGCCCGGCGCGGTCACCATGGCCCTGCGCGACACCCTCACCGGCATCCAGCGCGGCACCTTCGCCGACAAGCACGGGTGGATGCGGCGGATGTGACTCAGCCCGGCATCAGCATGTGCCACTGCTCCAGCGTCTGCGGACGCATGACGTAGTTTTTGTCCCGGACAGTGGACAGAGCGGCGCTGGGTTCCTGCGAGTACCAGTGGCCCGGATAGACGACCGGGTCGCCGGCGAGTCCGGCCAGGTAGCGCAGGCTGCGGAACATTTCGTCCGAATCGCCGCCGGGGAAATCGGTGCGGCCACAGCCGTCGACGAACAGGGTGTCGCCCGCGATGAGGCGGTTGTCGAACAGGAAGCACTGACTGCCCGGCGTGTGGCCGGGCGTGTGTAGTAACTCGATGTCGAAAGCTCCGACGGTGACCTTGTCGCCGTGCTCGTGGCCGGTGAACTCGCTCTCGGCGATCCCGGTGACGTTGGCCACCCACGGCAGTTCTTTGGCGTTGACATGCACTGGGACGCTTGTCTTTTCGAGCAGCTCGCGCACACCGCGCAGGGTGAAGCCGAGCATCGTGCCGCCCACGTGATCGGGGTGGTGGTGGGTGGCGAGCACCCCGCTCAGCCGCAGGCCGTCGCCCTCGGCGATGTCCACCAGATCACCCGCGGCGTAGGCCGGATCGATCACCACGCAGTCGCCCGTTTCCCGATCGCCGATCAGATACGCGAAGTTGCGCATCTGCGTCGCGATCGGATCGCCCACGGCGTAGTCGCGTCCCGACAACAGCTGGCGAAAGTACAGGCGCTCAGAAGACATACCGCCCACCTTATTGCCCGACCCAGACGATCCGCGCGCCACCGCCGGAAAAATTCCAGTGACCCAGACTCTCGCCCCCAAGGCCCGCCGGAGACGGTCAGCCGGGCTGGATCGTGAGGGACAGCACGGCCGCGGTGAGGGCCACCGTGGTCTCGATCGCGGCGCCGAGGACGTCACCGGAGAGCCCGCCGAAACGGCGCGCGCAGTGCCGGACCAGAACCGTCGACGCGGCCAGTCCGAGCGTCACGGCCAGCGGGCCGAGCCACGGGCGGCCCGGCACGGCGAACACGGCGAGACCCGCCGTGGTCACCGGCCACATGACCGCGGCGGCGGCCGATTGCGTGCCTGCCACCAGAACACCGAACCCGGTGCCCGGCGCGGCCGGGACACCCCGGCAAGCGAGGATCACCGCGACACGGCCGGTCACCACGGCGAGAGCGGCGGCGAACCACCGGCCCGAATCGGCCAAGGACGCGAACGAGAACGCCTGTATGCCGATGACGAACGCCAGCCCGGCGACGCCGAATGGTCCGGCCCCGCCGCTTTTCATGATCTGCCTTGCCCGCTCCGGCGGCCCATAGCTGCCGAGCCCGTCCAAGGTGTCGGCCAGGCCGTCGAGATGCATACCCCTGGTGATCAACGCCAGCGCGCCGACCACCAGCAGCCCGGCCAGCGCGGCGCTCGCCCCGGCCTCGGTCAGCGCCCAGAGCAGGCCCGCCGCCCCGGCCCCGAGCAGGGCGCCGACCAGCGGCGCCAGCAGGATCGCCCGCCCCGCCGCCGCGCGGTCCACGGCATCCGGCCCGCGCACCGGGAGCACCGTGAGCCAGGAGATCGCCAGCCGAACCCCGTTCACGCCGGTCCTCCGCGGACGGGCGGCGCTTCCCTGGGGGCCGGGTGCCGCGGGCGGACTGCCGGCGCCTGCGGATCACCGCTCGAAGCCCTGAACTGTCCCGCAGGAACCAGGTCACGGCAGCCGCGCCGAGTCGGAGGCAGGCGGCGGCCTCGCGGCAGGGCGGACTTCACTTGCGCAGGTTCGGCGGGGCGCTCGCCGGTTCGGCGTCGGACGTGCTGACGCCCGCTTCGGCGAAGGTGGACATCTCCGCGAGCGCGGCCACCGCCGAGCGGAGGATCGGAAGGGCGGTCAGGGCGCCGGAGCCTTCGCCGAGGCGCATGGTCAGGTCGAGCAGCGGATCCAGGCGCAGGTGCCGCAGCGCGAGTTCGTGTGCCGGTTCGGTGGAGCGGTGACCGGCCAGCCACCAGGCGCTCGCGCCCGCGGCGAGATCCTCGGCGACCATCGCCGCGGCCGTGACGACGACGCCGTCCAGGACGACGGGCGTACGACGGGTGGCGGCCTGGGCGAGGAACGCCGCCATCGCGGCGAAGTCGGCGCCCGCGGCCACGCGGAGAAGTTCGACCGGGTCCTTCACCACCGGGCGGGCACGGCGCATCGCGTCGCGGATCGCGGCGACCTTGCGGATCCATCCGGCGTCGTCGACGCCGGTGCCGCGGCCGACCGCCGCGACCGGCTCGGTATCGGTCAGGCTCGCGACGAGCACGGTGGCCGGAGTGGTGTTGCCGATGCCCATGTCACCCGCGATCAGCAGGTCGGCGCCCGCGTCGATCTCCTCGTCGGCGATGGCACGGCCTGCTTCGATCGCCGCTCGGACCTCCTCGGCGGTGAGCGCGTCCTCGCGATCGATCGCCCCGCTGGAGCGGCGCACCTTGTGCTCGGACACCCGCGGATCGGTGTCGGCGTCGACGGAGATGTCCGCCACCCGAACCGTCGCGCCCGCCACCGCCGCCAGCGCGTTCACCGCGGCGCCGCCACCCAGGAAGTTCGCGACCATCTGCGCGGTGACCTCACTCGGATACGCCGACACCCCGTGCCGCGCGACGCCGTGATCCCCGGCGAAGACCACGACCCTGGCGCGCTCGAACTGCTTCGGCGGGCACGTGCCCTGGCAGGCCGCCACCCAATTGCCGAGTTGCTCCAATCGGCCCAGTGCGCCAGCGGGTTTGGTCAGCTGCGCCTGCCGTTGCTCGGCCGCCGCACGAAACTGTGTGTCCGGAGGCGCTACCGGTCCGAATCCGTGCGTCACTATCGAGCCTTTCGGTCATGGCGGTTCCGCCGACTACGCCGCCCAATCTTGCCATTGCCCCTTCGCGCCGTGGGTTCGTGACCTGATCTCCGGCGGTGGGCGGTGCGACCGATCAGCGCGGTTCACCGCCGGTCGTCGCTCGTAGTCGCGCGGGCTACTTGAGACGGAGGGGAAGGCCCGCTACGACCAAGAAGGCCTCGTCGCAGACCTGGGCCAAGCGCTGGTTGAGGGTGCCGATCTCGTCGCGGAAGAGGCGGCCCGAACGCGTGGCCGGGATGACGCCCATGCCTACCTCCGGGCTGACGATCACGAGATCACCGGTGTAGGCGGCGACGGCCGCGACCAGTGCGTCGGTGTCGGGGGAGACCGTGCCGCGCGGAGCCTCCCAAGCCTCGCGCGCGTCGATGCGGGCCGTCAGCCAGGTGCCGATGTCGTCGATCAGGGTCACGTCGGGCGGCGTGGGCATGAACGCGGTGAGAATCGCTGTCGGGTCCGCGCTTTCGATGGTCGACCAGCCCGCCGGGCGTCGGCCGCGATGTTTGGCGATGCGCTCGGCGAAATCATGGTCGGCGGGATCGGGCACGGCGGTCGCGAGATAGCGCACCGGGCCGCCGGCCCGGAGCGCGAGATCCTCCGCGAACGCCGACTTCCCGGACCGCGCGCCACCCAGGACGAGGATGCTGCGCGCCGCCGCGGGCGAGGGACTTTCCGACACGAGTGCACGGTATCAATCGAACGGCGGATTGCCGCGTGACTGCCGATGCCCGCCCGGCGTGTGCCGTGCTCCGGCGAACTTCGGAATGCGGCCTGCGGCGAGACGTGCCGGGCGGGCGCGGGGTCCCCTCGCCGTTCCGCGATCAGCCGGGTGTGTCCGAGCTGCGTCCGAAGCGGCGGCGGTACTCGGTGGGGGCGATGCCGACGAGGCGCTGGAAGTGGTGGCGCAGGAGGGCGCCGGAGCCGAAGCCGGAGCGGTCGGCGATGTGCTCCAGTCCGAGGTCGGTTTCCTCGAGCAGTTGCTTGGCCAGCAGCACGCGCTGGTTGGTGAGCCATTTCACGGGGGTGGTTCCGGTCTCGGCGGCGAATCGGCGCGCGAAGGTGCGGGTGGACATGTTGGCGCGGGCGGCCAGGTCTTCCACCGTGTGCGGCAGGTCGAGGTGTTCGTTCATCCACTCCAAGGTGGGGATCAGGCTGTCGGAGGTGCAGGCCGCGACGGGGCGTTCGATGAACTGGCGCTGCCCGCCGTCGCGCTGCGGGGGGACCACCATCCGCCGCGCGATCGCGTTGGCCACGCCGCTGCCGAGTTCGCGCCGCACCAGGTGCAGGCAGGCATCGATGCCCGCGGCGGTGCCTGCGCTGGTGATCAGGTCACCCTCGTCGACGAACAGCACGTCCGGATCGACAGTTGCCTCGGGGTACTCGGCCGCGAGTTTCTCCACGTAGCGCCAGTGCGTGGTGCATTTGCGGCCGTCGAGCAACCCGGCCGCCCCGGCCAGGAACGCTCCGGAACACACGGTGAGCACGGTCGCCCCGGCGGCAGCAGCGTCGCGGATGGCCGTGACGACCCGCGGATCGAATCCATGGTCGGCCGCGGCGGCGGGAATGGCCACCAGATCGGCCGCCGCCAGTTCCTCCAGCCCGTACTCCGGTGTGACTGTGATGCCAGGGCTGGTCGAGTGCAGCGGGACACCCGGCTCGGCCCCGCACACCCGGAAATCGAAGGCGGGCAGTCCGTCGGCCGTGCGGTCGAGGCCGAAAACCTCGCAGATGACCCCGAATTCGAACATGGCCATGCGTTCGGACAGCACCACGGCGACCTTCGACAGCATGCGCCCAGTCTAGTGGCCGTATTTTTGCGAACTATTTCAGTACCGCCACTTTCGGCGGTAAATCACTGACCGCAAAATTACTGCCATGGTTACTTTTCTCATCACCCTGGCGGTCATCGTGGCTTTCGCCACACTCATCACCCGCGGCACCGACCGCGCGGGATCCGCGCAAGTGATCGACCGCGACGTACAGCGGCTGCACTCCGAGCTGACGGCGATGCTCGGCCGCAACACCCACCACCGCTGACCAACCAGCGCCGCAGGCGCTGGCAAAACTACACAGCTTCGCCGGGGGTTACTCGCGGCTTCGGGGCGCGCATCTTGCGGATCTGCGAGGCGCGGACGAAGGCGTACCAGCCGAGGCGGTAGCCGCCGTCGGTGGTCTCCGGGAAACGCTCCCTGACCCGGTTGTTCACCACGCGGCCGAGCAGGACGCCCTCGATGCCCATGAACAGCATCATCACCAGCATGGCCAGGGTGACGACGGTCTGCAGCGCGGGCGCGAGGAACATCGAGAAGATCAGCACCAGCGCCATCGGCATGAACAGGCCGACCAGGTTGCGCCGGGCGTCGACGATGTCGCGGACGAAGGCCCGGACCGGGCCCTGGTCGCGGGGCGGCAGGTATTTGTCCTCGCCCGCGAGCATGCGCTCCCGTCGATCCGCGGCGGCCTCGCGCCGCTTCGCGGACGCCGCCTTGCGCTCCGCTCTGGTGCCCCGCGCGGCCTTGCGCCGGGCGCGGGCCTCCTTCGCGGTGAGCGGAGCGGGTGCTATCGGGCCGCGGCGCTTGCCTTGCGCGTCACGGCGTTTCGGGGTGGGACGGCCCTTGCCCGCGGTGGCCGTGGCCGCCGCGCGGGTGCTGCTTGCGGCCGAGTCGCCGTTCGTGACCACCGTCGATGCGGCGGTCGCGTCGGTGGTGCTGGACTCGCCGCGACGGAACAATTTCACACCGACCAGGCTATTCGATGGGTGGCGCGGCGAGAAATGCGGTCCGATTCGCCCGGAGTGTGCGGGCTCACGGAGGTTGCGTGTCACCGCGGACCGGCTGGTGGCAAGATGGAGGAATAGCAGCCCGCCGAGTGGTGTTTACCGACACGACCCGTGCGCTGTTCCACGGGTTCGACCACAGGTTCCTCGAGGAGAGTTCATGACTGTGCAGAACGAGACCGCCACCCACGGTGTGACTCTGACCGACGCCGCCGCCACGAAGGCGAAGGCCCTGCTCGACCAGGAGGGCCGCGACGACCTGGCGCTGCGGATCGCGGTGCAGCCGGGTGGTTGCGCCGGCCTGCGTTACCAGCTGTTCTTCGACGACCGCTCGCTCGACGGCGACCTGACCGTCGACTTCGGTGGCGTCACGCTGGCCGTCGACCGGATGAGCGCGCCGTACGTGCAGGGCGCCTCGATCGACTTCGTCGACACCATCGAGAAGCAGGGCTTCACCATCGACAACCCGAACGCCACCGGCTCCTGCGCCTGCGGCGACTCCTTCAACTGAGGGAATAGCGTCCCGGCGCGGTCGCGGAGATCGGCCGCGTTCGATCGGAACAACTGATCTCGTAAGGACATGGGTAACTCGTCGGGAACGCCCAGGACCCGAGCGGCACTTGCGCAAGACCTGAACGCAAATCCGGTGCCGCTCAACTAGTACGGCCTGAAGACCCGGAGAGGCGGCATCAGCTACGGTGAGATCGGGACTCGCGTCCCGGTCTGCACCGCCTGCCGCCTACCGTTGAAGGGGCTCAGCCACGTGTCCATCGCCGTTTCCGCGTCCATTGCGACCGACCACCTCATGCGTTTTCCCGGACGGTTCGCCGACGTACTGCTGGCCGATCAGCTCGACCACGTGTCGCTGAGCTTCCTCGTCGACGATCTGCAGATCCGTCGCGGAGGCGTCGGTGGCAACATCGCCTATGCCATGGGCCTGCTCAATCGGACGCCCCTGCTGATCGGAGCCGTCGGCGCCGACTTCGGCGAGTACCGCGCCTGGTTGGAGAAGCACGGGGTCGACTGCTCCACCGTGCTGGTGTCCGACCGCGCGCACACCGCGCGTTTCGTCTGCACCACCGACGACGACATGGCCCAGCTCGCGTCGTTCTACCCCGGCGCGATGAGCGAGGCCCGCGACATCTCCATCGCCGAACTCGCCGAGACGCGGGACCTCGACCTCGTCCTGATCGGCGCCAACGACCCGGAGGCGATGCTGCGGCACACCGCCGAGTGCCGCGAATTGGGGATCCCGTTCGCCGCCGATCCCTCGCAGCAGCTGGCCCGCTTGGACGGCGACCAGTCCGTGCAGCTGATCGACGGCGCCGCATACCTTTTCACGAACAAGTACGAGTGGGGCCTGCTGCTGCAGAAGACCGGCCTGACCGAGGAAGAGGTCGCCCAGAAGGTCGGCGTCCGCGTCACCACCCTGGGCGCGGACGGCGTGCGGATCGTCGATCGCGACGGCACCGACGTGACCGTCGGCGTCGTGCCCGAGATCGAGAAGGTCGAGCCGACCGGCGTCGGTGACGCCTTCCGCGCCGGCTTCCTCACCGCGCACACCGCCGGGCTGAGCCTGGAGCGTTCCGCGCAGCTGGGCTCGCTGATCGCCGTGCTCGTGCTGGAGACCATGGGCACCCAGGAGTGGACGCTGACCAAGGAGTCCGCGCTCGAGCGCCTCAGCCAGGCCTACGGTCCCGAAGCCGCGGCGGACATCAAGACGCTGCTGTAGACCGTGCGGACGAAAGGCGGGCCCCCCGCCCGGGGGGGGCCCTTGCCCCCGGTGGGGGGGAGTGCGGCTCCCGGGCGTCCGGCGCCGGGCTAGACCGCCTGGTGCGGGGCGCGAACCAGCTTCCGGGCGCC
>NZ_JBIUCG010000031.1:0-99645 GCF_044548645.1 Nocardia sp. NPDC051929
GGCTCCACTTCTACAATCACCACCGAGCCCACTCCGCCATCGGCGGTCGCCCACCGGTCACCCGACTGACCAACCTCCCCGGACATCACAGCTAGTCGGCGGACACGGCCTCCCGGATGGCTTTCACGGCGGCGGTCGGGGCGTGGCCGGGGGGGACACCTTCGACGAGGATGAGGTCACCCTCGATGTGCCGCGTGCGCAGCGGTGCGATCTCCCGGTACGCGGGCGAGTCCCACCACGCTCGCGCCTCGGCGATCCCGGGGAAGCCCAGCATCACCACGGCGCCGGGCCAGCTGCCTTCTTTCACCTCGTGCGGTGTCGCGTGCACGAGGTAGTGGCCGCCATACGGCTCGAGGGTCGACGAAAGACGTTCCATGTAGTCCGCGATCTCCGGGTGCGCGGCGGCGTCCTGCAGGTGAGCTATGGCGTAAGCGGTCATAGCGTGATCGTGGCATGGCGATCGACCACAGTCGATTACCTGCCGGGTAAGCGGCGCTCGTCTCGCGGGAGAGTGCTGGGGAACCGACGAGCGGCAATACGAGCCCGCACAGAGCGCCCCGACACCGTGGTCACGGCTGGAACCGTTCCGTGGGCGCGGCGGTCGCCGTGCGGCCGTGCACCGGGAGGAGGTGCGGGCGTTTGGCGGTACGTCCGTCGCCGGAGGAGCGTCCGGTGAGCCGCCTACCGAGCCAAGGACCTAGGAAGGTTGCGGCCCAACGTATTTCGCTCCTCACCGTCGCCATTCGGGTGTCGGCGGGCAGCGGCGGCGTCAAGGGCGCGGCCCAGCTTTCGTCGGCGCCGGCTAGACCCAAGGCGTGGGCGAGAGCGTCGGCGATGCGCTGATGTCCGAGCGAGTTGGCGTGTAGCCGGTCGGTGCTCCACAGGCGGGGATCGGTGACGGCGGCGTGGTGGGCGGTTTCGGCGAGGACGACGCCGTGCCGTGCCGCCGAGGCGCGGATGCGCTGGTTGAGCGCGGTGACGCGACCGCCGAGCGGGCGCGCGAGCGGGGTGATGCGCGCGAGGTCGGGGAAGGTCAACGTCGCCACGACCGCGCCGTTGGCGGTGAGGGCGGCGAACATCGCGTCCAAGTGTCCGGCGACCTCGTCGGCGTCGAAATTCGGCCGCAGCAGGTCGTTGACTCCGGCGACCACGGTCGCGAGGTCCGGTCGCAGCGCCAGGGCGGCATCGAGTTGCTCGGCGCGGATCTGCCGGGCGAGTTTGCCCCGAACCGCGAGATTGGCGTAGAGCAGGCCGGGATCGGCCTGCGCGAGGCGTTCGGCGAGCCGGTCGGCCAGGCCGCGCAATCCGGTCCGGTCGTCGCCGTCGCCGACGCCCTCGGTCTGACTGTCACCGAGCGCGACATAGGTTCGGTAGGTCACAAGCCCAGCTCCACATCGGTGATCGGGTAGGCCACACACGAATGGGTGTAATCGAATCGAGCGTCGGAGAGCCGGAGTTTCGCCTCCTCGGCGTTGTGCACCTCACCCTTCAGAATCCGCACCCGGCACAGGCTGCATTCGCCGGAACGGCAGGCGGCCTCGGGACGAATACCGTTGTCTTCCAGAGCGTCCAGAAGTGGACGGTTGCGCGGGGTGCGGAAGGAGGTGTTGCCGACGGTGACGGTGACCTCCTGCGCCGGATCGATACCGGCGGGCCAGTGCGATTGGGCGGTGGGATCGCTGGGCGCGCCGTTGGCCTCGAAACGGATGCGTTTGCGCGGGTGGCCCAGCGCGGTGAGCTGCCCGAGGGCGTAGGGGTACAGCGCCTGCGGGCCGCACACGTAGACCATACGGCCGTCGAGTTCGCCCACCAGCCGGTCGATGGTTTCCGCGGTGAGGAAGCCGGTGGCTCCGGTCCAGCCGGCGGCGGGTTCGGCGATGACATGGTCCACGTCGATGCCGGGGTGGGTGGCGGCGATCTCGTCCAGTTCCGCGCCGAAGATGATGTCGGAGGCGTCGCGGGAGCCGTAGATCAGGTGGAAGGCGCGATCGAGACCCAGATCGGCGATCTCACGAATCATGCTCATGGCCGGAGCCACGCCCGAACCGCCCGCGAGAAACACCACGTCGTTGCCGTGAAAAAGCGGGTTGTGGTGGAAGGTGCCCATCGGGCCGGTGGTGGTGAGCACCTGCCCGATCTCGGCGGTGTCGACGAGCAGGTTGCTGACGCGTCCGCCGGGGACACGGCGGACGGTGAGGTCGTAGTGGGTCAGCCGGGACGGGCTGGAGGAGATCGCGAACGGGCGGCTGGTGCCGTCGATGAAGACGTTCACGTACTGGCCCGCCAGGAAGGGCGGCAGCTCGAACCGGTCGGCGCGCTCGAGTCGCAAGGTCTTGGCGGTGGCGGTCTCCTCGATGATCGCGGTGACCACCAACCGCAGCCGCTTGGGGTGGTAGGCGTCGATGGTTGCGCGTGTTTCTGCGGAGTAGTCGCGCGTATCGGGGACGCGGGCATCGATCTCGGCGAGGATCTCCGCCGCCCCGTCGAACCGTTCTGCGAGTGGGTGCTTCACGTAGTGTCCTCCGATCAGGCGGCTTTGGAGCGCAGGAGACGGCGGGCGACGCGCGCACCGGCCTCCAGGGTGGGCTGGAATCCGCCGATCCCGGCCCAGGAGCCGGCCAGATGGAGTCCGGGAACATGGGTTCGGCGTTCGCTGTCGCGGAACAGCCAGCCTTCGGTGGCGTCCTGGTCGTAGCCGTAGATCGCGCCGCCCGGATGCCCCAGGTAGCGCATCATGGTCAACGGTGTCGCGACGTCGACCTCTTCGATGGCGTCGCGGATGCCGGGGGTGATGGTTTCGCACAGGTCGAGCAGGGTTTCGGCGTAGGCGAACTTGGTGCGCGCGTACTCCGATGCGGCGATGTTCTTCCAGATGTCGGCGTACTGCAACGTCATCAGGCTGACGTGCGTGGCGCCGGCGGGCGCGAATCCGATCGGCGCGACATCGTAGGAGCTGACGCAGATGCCCCGCGCGGGCTCGAACGATTTCCACGCCCGGTAGGTGCGGTCGTCGTCGGCGTCCATGTTGACGAACGTCGTGCTGGTGGTGAAACCCAGTTCGGCCGGAGTCGCGTCCAGACCCATGTGCAGCACGAAGCCGGAGACACCGATTCGCCTGGTGGCCAGATCGTTGCGCACCTCGGCGGGCACGTCGATGCCTTCGAGCATGCCGTAGGTGGTCGGCAGTGACGCGTTGGAGACAACGTCGGCGGCGGTGACCTCCGAACCGTCTTCCAGCCGCACACCCAGAACCCGGCCGGATTCGGTGAGAACGGCCTCGGCGCCGGTGTTGAACCGCACTTCGCCCCCCGCGGCGAGGAAGGCGTCGAGGATGGCGGTGGACATCGCCTGCGACCCACCGCGCACATGCCAGGGCTTGAACTCGAAGTAGGCGAACAGTGTCAGCGCCAGATCCTGGAATCGCAGTCTCGACGGCGGCTGCCCGAGATAGGTCCAGTACATGCCAAGCGCGACCTTGATGCGGTCGTCATCGAAGAACTCGTCGAGCACGTCCTTCAACGGCCGCAATCCGTACTCGAACAGCACCGGGTCGATCTGCTCGACCGGCATCCTCCGCATGGCGGCGATCTGCCAGAAGCTCACCTGCCGGATCAGGTCGAAGAATTTCGCGGCCCGGTCGCGGTTGCCGGGGAACTCGGCCTCGATGGCGGCGACCGCGCCGTCCCAGTCCGCGGGCAAGGTGAGATCCAGCCGGCCGGGAATCACGGCACGATAGAGGTCGTGTTCTTGCACGAACTCCAGCTTGTCGGCGATGCCGAGTTGCTGGAACAGCCCTTCTCGCAACGACATCGGCTGACCATCGATGCCAACGCCGGACAGCTGGTGCAACGCGACCTCGAACTCGAAACGTCCACGGCGGAAGGATGTTCCGCAGCCCCCGGGAATATTGTGCCGCTCGAGCAGGAGGGTTCGCGCGCCCGCGCGCTGGAGGGTCGCGGCGGCGGTCAGCCCGGCATTGCCCGCGCCGATGACGATGGCGTCGTAGTCGCTCACGCTCCGGCGGCTTCCCGCTCGAGCTGCGCGGCGGCCTCGGCCTTGATCCGCTCGAACTGCTCACCCATACGCGCCGCGAGGGCCTGTGCCGCCGAGAGCGGACGCACCATGACCATGAAGTCGTCGATCTTGCCGTCCTCGTCGAAGTGCAGGAAGTCGCAGCCGGTCAGCCGCTTGCCGTCGACGGTGGCCTCGAACACGAACGCGTGATCACGACCGTCCGCATCGGCGATCTCGCGCACATAGCGGAAATCTTCGAACACGCGGATCACCGCGCGCAGGATGGCCGCGGTGATCGCCTTGCCCGGGTACGGCTGGAATGCCACCGGACTGGTGAACACCACGTTGTCGGCCAGCAGCGCCTCGATAGCGGCCTCGTCACGAGCTTCCACGGCTACGCGGAAGGGGTGCATCTCCCACCTCCTATACTCAAGAAATTTAATAGGTGACTTGAACCGTATCCAGGTCGAGTCGACCTGTCCATAGCTCGAAGGACAGATATTTGATTAATCTTCTCGAGTGGTAGCCTGAGCCGATGGCGCTACGTAACGCGGTGCTGGCCGCCCTGCTGGAGGGCGAGGCTTCCGGCTACGACCTGGCCAAGAGCTTCGACGCCTCGGTGGCCAACTTCTGGATGGCCACGCCCCAGCAGCTGTACAAGGAGCTGGAGCGGATGGCGGCCGATGGCCTCATCGAGACCCGGGTCGTGCAGCAGGAACGCAGGCCCAACAAGCGCCTGCACGCCATCACCCCCGCCGGGCGCGCGGCTCTCCACGAATTCGTCGAGAAGCCGGCCAAGCCCACCGCCATCCGCGACGAGATGATGGTGAAGGTGCAGGGCATGGACGTCGAGGACGCCCCCGCCGTGCGTGCCGCGGTAGCGGACAAGCTGGAGTGGTCCAAGTCGAAACTGGCCCGCTACGAACGCCTGCGTTCCCGGTTGCTGGACGGCCGCAGCGAGCAGGCGTACCTGGCCGAGGCCGAGCGGGTCGGCCCCTATCTCACACTGCTGCGCGGAATCTCCTTCGAGCAGGAGAACATCCGATGGGGAGAGTTCACGCTGTCGGTGATCGATCGGCGGATCGCCGCGCACGTGTGACCGTCGCGGCGAAAAGCCCGCACCACCAGTCGATACGGCGTTCTTTCTACACCGGGACTCGATCCGGTTCCGGTTCGCGGTCCTCGACCCGCTCGGTCGCGCTCGCCTGCGCGAGCGGACTTACCCGATGCAGCGCCGCGTATCCCACGCTCGCCGAGACCAGCGCGACGAATACCCCTAGGTTGCTGCTGCCCAGGCCACCCGCGCGGGCGGCAGGCGTGAACAGGTAGCCGAGCAGCGGGCCGACATGCGGATCGGGCGAGGTGACCAAGCCGAGCCCGGCGATGGTCGCGACGATCAGACAGCCGACTCCGACGCGGTTCACCTTGCCGTAGCCGCCGACCGGGCTGTACAGGGCCGTCCGGTCGTAGCCGACGCGGCGACGCTGCCACAGGTCGACCACGAAGATTCCGGTCCATGCGGCCATCACCACACCGGTGGTGGTCAGGAACGCCTGGAACGGAGCGAAGAACCCGGGGGCCGCGAATGCCACATAGCCGCCGGCAGCGGCGATCAGGGCCGCGTCGATCAGAACGGTGTAGTGCCGGGATATCCGGACGCCCAACGTCTGCAGCGCGAGCCCGGAGGAGTAGAGGCCGATGATGGAGCCCGACACGAAGCCCACCAGCGCCAGGATCAGGTAGGGCACCAGAAACCAGGTGGGCAAGTGGGCCGACAGCGCGCTGATCGGATCGGTGGCCGCCGTCGCCGCGATGTCCGGATCCCCCGCCGCGAGCACCGTGCCGAGTCCCATCAGAACGAGGGCGGGAGCGGTGCCACCGAACGTGATCCAGCCGACCAGCGCGCGTTTGCCTGCGGTGCGGGGCAGGTAGCGGGTGTAGTCGGCCGCGCAGTTGACCCAGCTCAAGCCCAGCGTGTTGGCGACCAGCATCACCCCGCCCACGAACGCGCCCACGCTGACCTGTCCGTGCGTCGCGAACGAGATCCTGGGCAGCGTCAGCACTACATAGACCACCGACAGCGCGGTGAATGCGAGGGCGAACCACTTCTGGATCCGCAGGATCACGTGACAGCCGTAGATTCCGATCACCGTGGTCACCACGATGACAGTGACGAGAGTGACGACCATGAGCGGTGCGGTGTCCATATCCGGGTCGAGCCGGTGTGCCACCGTGCGGGCCGCGAGGGTCGCCAGCACCGCCGAGAAGGTCTCCCATCCGACCAACGCCAGGTAGCTCAGCAGTGCCGGAATCTTGTTGCCGTGGAACCCGAACGCGGCGCGGCCGGCCACCATGGTCGCCGCTCCCCCTTGCTGCCCGGCCAGCGACACCAAGCCGAGCAGCAGGAAGGAGAGCACCGCGCCCACCGCCGCGGCCAGCGCCGCCACATGCCAGTCCAGGCCGAGCGCGGTGACGTACGGACCGAACGACACCAGGACCACATTGCAGCTGGTGCCCGCCCACGGCCAGAACAAGGCGCGTGGCTTGCCTCGACGTTCCTCGTCCGCGACCCATTCGGCGCCCTTGCGCTCGACGGACCAGTCCGACGGTTCTGCTGAACTCCCGACCATGTCGAATCCCATCGTCGAGGTGGGAGGAACCGCCGACCCAGTCTCACCACCGTGCACCTATATAACGTGCCGTTATGTGTTGGCCCATTATAAGTGCGAGAACGCCGATGGGGAACCAAAGTTGATAGCACAACCAAAACCGCAGCGCGGTGGCTTCACGGCGTTGGAAGCTCCCGTGGACTGGTGACAGATGAGCGGCCGTGCGGTCGTCAGCTCACTAATGCCTGCGGCGACAGTGTCTTCAGCATCCCGTTCGCCCAGCGCAGTTGCCGCAGCGTTTGCGGGTGGCAGCGCTGACAGAGGTCGACCAATTCGAGGTCCTGTGCCGCTTGGGCTCCTTGGGCCAGCAGTTCCCAGTCGAGGGACACGCCCGCCGCGACGCGGTGCAGACGGCGCAGATCGGCGAGCAGAAGCAGGGCCGGTTCCGGCCGACGGCCCAACCGGGCGCTCAGACGTTCCTGCAGAGCCGCGCCGAGGGCGTCGGTGCGGGGCTCGGGGCGCAGCTTCAGCCCGTATCGGCGGCTCGCGTCGGCAAGGTCGGCGATGTGGTCGAGGGACCAGCGCCGAATGTCCAACGCCACGTGCCGGATTTCGTGTTCGGTGACGTGGCGTGCGGAGATCGCGGACAACTCCCGGGCGAGTTTGCGCTCGGATCGGTGCAATTCGCGCAGCGCGATGCGGAGTTTCATCGGTTCGGGACCTCGAGCAGTTCGTCGTCGAGTGCCGCGGTCCCGCCCACGGTGGCGGCGATCCCCGACGTGATCGGCGCGGACGCGGTGGCGGTGGGGGCAGGCGCCGGATGCCCGTCGGCGCCCGCGAGCCGTTCGAGCTCGGCGGCGGCGGTCTTGAAGATCGGCTGTTTGGAGGCGGGATCCCAGTCGGTGATGGTCATTTCGTTGGCTGCCCGCTCGTGCTCGTGCGCACCTGCGGGATCATCCCAGTAGCCGTAGTGGAACGGCACGAACAGCACGCCGGTGCGAATGCCGGTGATTCGCGCCCGTGCCCGGATCGCGCCGCGTGGCGAGGAGATCCGCACCATATCGCCTTCGGCCACGCCGAGTTTCGTCGCGTCCTCGGTAGACAGTTCCACCCACACCCGCGGGGCGGCCGCCTGCAACTGCGGCGCACGCGCCGTCTTGGTGCGAGTGTGGAAGTGGTAGAGGGTGCGGCCGGTGATCAGGGCGAAGGGATAGTCGTCGCCGGGCTGCTCGTGCGGCGGCACATAGCGGGCGGCCTTGATGATCGCCTTGCCATCGGGATTGAGTGCGCGATACTCGGTCGGTTCCACCGGCGTTCCCGTGACCAGGTCCTTGCCGTAGCTTTCGCAGTACTGCGGGGAAGCGAAGAACTCGCCGTTTTCATACAGTCGCTCGGCCCCGTCGGGATGCTCGTCGTTGCAGGGCCATTGGATGCCGCTGCCGCCACGCAGGCGTTCGTAGGTGATCCCGGTGTAGTCACAAGGCCGCCCGGCACTGCACTTCTTCCAAGCCTCGAACGCCGATTCCGGGTCGCGCCACGGCGGCAATGGGTCGCCGTCTTTGTCCCGGAAGTCCATGCGCCGGGCGTAGTCGAGGAAGATGTCCAGGTCCGCTCGCGCCTGACCGGGTGGGTCGATCGCTTTGTCGGAGATGTGCACGGTCCGATCGGCATTGGTGAAGGTCCCGGTCTTCTCGCCCCAGGTCGCCGCGGGAAGGACGACGTCGGCGAGTTCGGCGGTTTCGGTGCGGAACAGATCCTGCACCACCAGAAACAGTCTCTCCTGAGCGAGAATGGACCGGATGCGACCCAATTGCGGCAGTGACACCGCCGGATTGGTGGCGCTGATCCACAGCATTCGAATCGTGCCCTGCTCCGCGTAGCGGAAGATCTGCATCGCGTGCGTCGGGGGCGCGTAGTGCGGAATCCGGTGCGTCTCGATATTCCACAACTTCGCCAATTCGGCGACGTGCTCGTCGTTGGCCCAATTGCGGAAACCGGCCAAGTCGCCGTCCGCCCCGCACTCCCGGGTGTTCTCGGCGGTGGGTTGGCCGTTCATCTGCAATATCCCGCACCCCGGCTTGCCGAGCATCCCGCGCAGGATGTGAATGTTGTTGACCTGCACCGCAGCCGCCGTCGCCTGGTGGGATTGGTAGAAGCCCTGCAACACGGTCGACAGCAGTCGTCGCGCGGTGCCCAGCAACTCGGCCGCCCTGCGCACGTCCGCGGCGGCGACGCCGCAGATCTCGGCCACCCGCTCCGGGGTGTAGTCGGCCACCGCCGAGGCCAATTCGTCGAATCCGACGGCGTGGGCGTCGATGTAGTCGCGGTCGATCCAGTCGTGCTCGATGATCTCGCGCAGCAATCCGTTCATCAGCGCGACATTCGTTCCCGGCAGCGGAGCCAGATGCACGGTCGCGGCCTTGGCTACGGGTGTCGGGCGCGGATCGACGCACAGCAACGCCGGGGGTTGCGCTCCGGCCAGGCGGTCGAGCATGCGCGTCCACAGGACGGTCTGGGTTTCGGCGACGTTGTGTCCGAACAACGCGATGACGTCGGCGTGGTCGACATCGGTGTAGCTGCCGGGCTGGCCGTCACTGGCGAACGACTCTTTGAGTGCCTGGGCCGCGGTGGCGGTGCACAACCGCGTGTTGCCGTCGAGATGGTTGGTGCCGATCGCCCCGTGCGCGATCACACCGAGGGTGTAGTACTCCTCCAGGAACAGCTGCCCGCTGGTGTAGAAACCCAGCGCACTGGGCCCCTGCTCGGCGAGCAGCTCCTTGCTGCGCTGGACGACGCGGTTCATCGCCGTGTCCCAGTCGGTCTCGACCAAGCGCCCGCCGACACGGATCAGCGGCCTGGTCAGCCGGTCGGGTGACGCGTTCGCCTGCCATCCGAACAGGTCTTTCGGGCCGAGCCGACCGTGATTGACCCGGTCTCCCGCGCGTCCACGGACCCCGACGATGCCGCCGTCCTTGACGGCGATGTCCAGCGCATCACCGTTGCTGTGCAGGATCGACGCCGACTGTACCCACTCGTCGACGTCCTGCTCCCGGACTCCGTCCGCCAGATGCATGTCCACGCGGGCGGGCCACGGCTTTCCCGGTTCGTACGGCGTCCGGTGGCCCCAGGGTTCGGCTATGCGGTCGTGCCTGATCACGACCCGCGCATACCCCACGCATGGTGCGGCAAACAGAGTCGGCGGGGTCGTGCCACACTGGCGTAGATGGAGCGAGCGAACGCTTTCCACGACGAGAGATCCGCACCCACCGCCGGTGGGGAGAGCACTCGCACGGTGATCGTCGCCTTCGGCGCGAACGTCGCGGTGGCGGTGGCCAAAACGGTCGCCGCGACGCTGTCCGGCTCGGCGTCCATGGTCGCCGAAGCCGCACATTCCTGGGCGGACACCGGCAACCAGATCTTCCTGCTCATAGCCAACCGTCGAAGCGCTCGCACCGCGGACGCGAAACGACCCCTCGGGTACGGACGCGAGGCATATGTCTGGTCGTTGCTGGCGGCGGTGGGACTGTTCGTCGCGGGCGCCGCGGTGTCGGTGTGGCACGGGATCACCGAACTGCTGCACGAAGGTCGAGGTGGACAGGATTACGCGATCGCCTACCTCGTGCTCGGAATCGCCTTCGTCTTGGAGGGAACCTCGTGGCTACAGGCCACGCGGCAACTCGGCGGCGAGGCGGAGAGCTTCGATCAAGACATCCTCGAGTACGTACTGAAGACCTCCGATCCGACTTTGCGCGCGGTTTTCGCGGAGGACAGCGCCGCACTGATCGGCATCGTCATCGCCTTCGCGGGAATGGGGCTGCACCAGCTCACCGGCGTGGCGGCCTGGGACGCACTCGGATCGGTGCTCGTCGGCGTGCTGCTCGGGGTGATCGCCGTAGTGCTCATCGACCGTAACCGGCGCTTCCTGACCGGTGAGCCCGCCTCGCCCGAACTCCGCGCCGCCGCGGCGGCCCGCATCGAGGAGATGCCCGAAGTGGCCTCGGTGCGCTTCGTGCGCCTGGAATACGTCGGCCCTCGGCAGGTCTTCCTCGTCGCGAGCGTCGACCTGGTCGGCGACCCGGCCGAGTCGAGCATCGCCCTCACGCTGCGCGCGCTCGAGCGCGAACTCGAACGCAACCCGCATATCGCCGACGCGGTCCTCACGATCGCCGCTCCCGAGAACGACTGAAGCCGAACCTGCCGCGCCCGCTCCTCTGGGAGCGGCGGATCATACGGCGACGGTGTCGGTTTCGCGTCGCACCGCCATGACCGGACCCGAGCCACGGACGAGTAGCCGGGCGGCGAGCGCGAGCACGGCGCTGATCACGATGGTGACCGCCATCGGGATTCCGGTCGCGGTGCCGCCGAGCCCGACCAGCGGGGACACCAGGGCGCCGAGCAGGAACTGGAGCGCGCCCAACAAGGCCGAGGCGCTGCCCGCGGCATGCGGGGCCCGGCCGACGGCCAGCGCGCTCGCCGTGCCGAGAATCGTCGTGAACGAGCTGACCAGGACGAACAGCACCGGCAGGATCAGCGCCGCCGAGGCGCCCGCGGCGAACAGAACCAGCAGCGCGACGCACAGGACCAGGATCACGCCCTGCCCGGCCGACAGGATCGACTGCGGGCGGAAACGCTTGGTCAGCCGCGAGCTGAGCACGCCGACGGCCATCATGCCCAGCGCGTTGACGGCGAAGACCACCGTGTACTCGGCGGTCGACAGCCCGAGCACGTTCTCGATCACGAACGGGGACGCCGAGATATAGCCCATCAACCCGGCGAAGCCGAGCGCGAACACGAGGGTGTACCCGAGGTAGCCGCGATCGGCCACCAGGGTCCGCACCACGCGGCCGGTGGTGGCGAGCCCGCCGACGTGGCGGTGGTCGGCGGGCAGCGATTCCGGCACCACGAGCAGGGCGCCGCAGAACATCGCCAGGAAGATCGCGCTCAGGACCCAGAACTCGCTGCGCCAGCCGACCGGAACCAGCGCACCGCCCAGCAGGGGCGCGACCACCGGCGCGATGCCTCCGATGCTGGCGAACAGCGTGAAGATCCGCGCGGCCGCCGCGCCGCTCACGCGGTCGGCCGCCACTGCGCGGCCGATCACGATCCCGGCCGCGCCCGAAAACCCTTGTGCGAAGCGCAGCACGACCAGCAGCCAGATGTTCGGCGCCAGCGCGCACAGCACCGTCATGACGGTCGCGGTCGCCGTGGCCAGCAACAGCGGCCGCCGCCGCCCGAACCGGTCGGACAGCGGCCCGATGACGAGCTGCCCCAGCGCCAACCCGATCAGGAAGGTCGTCAGTGTCAGTTGCACGCTCGACGCGCCGGTGTGCAGGTCGGCGGCCAACCCGGTGAACGACGGCAGATACATGTCGGTCGCGAACGGCGCCACCGCCGACAGCAGCCCCAGCACCACCAGCAGCGGTCCCGAGACCCCCGATGCGGTCGATTTCAGCACGACGACACCTCCAGATACTTATTTATGCATAAGTAATTTATCATGGAGGGTATGGGCCGTGAATCCGATCTGCGCGAGCTCGACGCCGCACTGCGAGAGCTCTCGCGCGCCGTACATCGCGCGGCCGAGCGCTTGACCCGGATGGAGCCGCTCACCCAGGCACAGGCCGAAGTACTCCGGGTGATCGTGCACGAGCCGGGTACCGTTCCCGGGCACCTGGCCGTGGTGACCGGCATGCGACCCAGCAACGTCAGCACCGTGCTGCGCCACCTGACCGAACTGGGACTGATCGAACGCGAGACCGACCCCGCCGACCGCCGCAGCAGCCGGATCCTGCCCACCCGCAAGGCGATCGAGAATGCCGCTCGCATCGACGCGGCGCGCACCCGCCTGGTTCTCGACGCGCTGGCCACCGTCGACGAGACCGAGGTCGGCAGATTGCTGGCCGCGGTCCCCGCCCTGCGCAGCCTGGCGCACGCCCTGCACGACCGTGGCTGACCACCTGCCGAACGATCAGCGCTGCGCCGGACCCGCCGTCCGAAGTGAGCGGCGATGCCGATCGGTCGTCGTCGTGGACCATGGCCGAGTAGCGAATTCGCCTGGCAACGATGAGATCTCGACATGGCCCTGATCGAGCGCGGTGGCGGTCACCACGCGCGAGGCCGGATGGGGACCGCCACTCCGGTGACTCCTGCCGGAGGCTCGGATCGCACCCGCCGATCAGTTCGTGATGGCGTCGAACATGCCGGGCTGATAGGAACCTCCCGGCATGCGCGTGATCACGCCGAGCCGGTTGGAAGCGTTGATCATGGCGACCAGGTAGACCAGCGCGGCGATCTGGTCGTCGTCGTAGTGCTCGCGCACCTCGGCCCAGGTCTCGTCGGAGACGCCTCGGTAGGCGTCGGCGAGCCGGGTACCCTCCTCGGCCAGCGCCAGCGCGGCCCGTTCGGCCTCGGTGAACACGCTGGACTCACGCCAGGCGGCGACCAGGTTGATGCGGACCGCGGCTTCACCGGCGGCCGCCAGGTCCTTGGTGTGCACGTCGGTGCACCAACCGCAGCCGTTGATCTGGCTTGCGCGCAGCTCCATCAGCTCCATCGTGGCCTTCGGCACCGTCGACTGCAGGATCGCCAGGCTGGTGTTCGCGAACCGCTTGCCGATCTTGGCGCCGATCTCGCTGTCGTTGAGATTGATACGGGGTCCCATGACGTGGTCCTCACTCGTGATGTCGTGTGCTGTGCACTGAACGAACACCAGACGTCGGCTGCCCGAGCCTCGTAACAGCGCACCGAAGTGACCTGCGCCACTGCGTATCGGTGTTACAAGACGGCAGGGACAGGCGTCTGATGGGTGACACAGCCGAGAGGGAACAGGAGCCACTTCATGGCCGACACATCGCAGAAGACGCCGGGCGATCACCACCCCGCCCCGGCTACCGCGGCGTTCGTCACCCACCGGAATCTGCTGTTCACCGTCGCCTACGAGATGCTCGGCTCGGCCGCCGACGCCGAGGACGTGCTGCAGGAGACCTGGCTGCGGTGGGCGGGCGTCGACCTCGGCACCGTCCAGGATCAGCGCGCGTACCTGGTGCGGATCGTCACCCGCCAGTCGCTCGACCGGTTGCGGACACTGGGGCGGCGCAAGGAGTCCTACGTCGGCCCGTGGTTGCCCGAGCCGCTGCTCACCGCGCCCGACGTGGCCGAGGACGTCGAGCTCGCCGACAGCGTGTCGATGGCCATGCTGCTCGTGCTGGAGACGTTGACGCCGATCGAGCGAGCGGTCTTCGTACTGCGCGAGGTATTCGATCTGAGCTACGACGAGATCGCCGAAGCCGTCGACAAGAGCCCCGGCGCGGTCCGCCAGCTCGCGTACCGGGCCCGTGCGCACGTCGCGGCACGCCGACCGCGCGGAGTCGTTTCGCCCGCCGAGACCCGTAGCGCCCTCGAGGCGTTCCAGCGAGCGACCGAAACGGGCGATCTGCAGCATCTGCTCGACATCCTCGCGCCGGACGTCGTCCTGCTCGGTGACGGCGGCGGCGTCGTGCAGGCCACCCTCGCGCCCGTCCTCGGAGCCGACAGCGTGGCCAGGATACTGGCGGCCGGGCTGGGCAGGCTCGCCGCGGTGTCGAGGCAGCCCGCGCAGGTCAACGGATATCCGGCGCTGATCTTGCGGCGTGACGGCGAGATCGACACCGTCTTGGCGCTTCGCATCGACGACGGCCTCGTCACCGGCCTCTACGCCGTGCGCAATCCCGAGAAGCTGTCCCGCATGGAGCGCGAGACGGCGCTGTGCCGCTGACGAAGGAGAGGGTCCGGCATCGGCGCCCCGGCGTTGTAGACGGCGTCGAGGACGGGATCGTTCCACACGCCACCGGAGAGCACGGCCCCGTCGCCGGGCACGATCCGGAGCGAGGAGCCGCTGCGCTCGGCTCCCTCGAACAACCCGAGCGCTGGTAAGACTCTCGGACCCACGGAGAGCCCACTGCCACGAATGCCGCGGACAGCACCGCCCAGCGCGCCGGCAGCAACGGCAGCGCGGGCACACCGTCCTCCACCACTGCCACGCCCGGCTCGGCCCTGGCCGCCGTGTCGGCGGGCCGCGATTGCCGATCGGCATGCCCGATACGGGCGGCCAGCCACAGCGACAGCCGGTCTCGCGGAAAGACTTCGAGGTCCGCTCGATAGATCTCGGGTGGGGAGAGGTGGTTGTCGGGGAACGGTTCGGCGTCGTAGTCGCACGGGAACGAACGGAGTTGCCGAAAACAATTTTTCGATGTCCATCGATCGATTCATGCTGCGCGCGATCAGAATTCGCTTGGCCTTTGATGAAGGCTCGACTCACTGCGGTGTAATCAATGTCGGAGGGCAGCGCGAGGCCGCCGACTCGCTGACCGATATCGACCACGCGTCGGGCGGACAGCTGGGCGGGTGAGCGGCACATGGTGCGCGACCGGATCGAGGAGATCCTCTCGCGGATGGATTCGCACATGGAAATTGAGGAGTGATCGCGGCGGGGGCGCGTCCGCGGCGGGCGGCAGTCACCGATCGGTGAGCCGGAGGGGGCCGCGTATCTGGCGGGCCACCGCGCGGAACCAGCCTATGTCGTGTCGGCCGCCCTCGGCGTCGAAGGCGGGCCGGAGTTCGTACCAGCGCAGGCCGGGGCGCAGGTGATGCACGCCGTGCAGGTTGAAGCTCAGCGCCAGTACTTCCAGTGGCGCGGGCAGTTTCAGGTTCAGCGCCTCGAGCGGCTCGTCGAGATCGGTGCCGTAGTGATAGGCGTTGTCCGACAGCGAGACGATCACGCCGCGCCCGGCCAGCGCCGCGAGCAACATCCACCAGTGCGGACCGTAGGCGGCGAACGCCGCACCGTGCAGCCCTACGACGACGGCCGCGTCGACGCGGAACTGCCGGAACACCTCGGGTCGCGCGAGGCGTTCGAGTAGCGGCCCCGCCACCGTGTCCGGCCCGTCCACCGCCCGGGCGAGCCCGTGCACCGCCGCGACGGGCAACGCCGCCAGCATGATCGCCGCCACCTCGAGCAGATACAGCCCGCCGAACAGCCGCAGGTAGTACCCGGGCGCGACCTTCGCCCAGGTGGAACTCGCCGGGTCGTAGACCTCGGCCCGCTCCCGAGTCCGGTTGTAGCGGTGGTGCAGCAGGTGACCGGCTTTGAGCAGCGCGAACGGCGACCCGTACAGCACGGCGAGGACGCGGCCGTACCGGTCGTTGCGAGACCGCGAGTGGTGCAGATTGCCGTGCACGGCCTCGTGGATCACCGACCAGAATGTCGTCGTCAGCAGTAGCAACGGCAGCAGGGCCCAGCCCCATGCTGGGTCGCCGGGAATCAGCAGCGGGAGCCCGAAGAGCTGGGCGATATTCAGCACGACCGCCGTGGCGGTCAACCGCGATCCGATCCGCCGTCCGTCGTCGCGCCGCTGCGCGTGGACAGCGCCACCGGTGCACCGTTCGGTCATCTCGCCCCCGGTCACCTCTCCGGTCTTCTCCGGAAACCGAGCGTGCACGACCTGCCCCACCAACACCCCTACAGGGGCTGTCGCCGCTCTTACATCAGTGCGACGAAACGGTGTTGCGGGAGAACGGTGTACGACGGCCACCTGCCCGAGCGATCGACACCGGGACCGACGACCGATGCCCGTGGCGAGATCGGGCGTCGTGGTACCGAGACCGGAACGAACCGATAACGGTTCCATGAATCGCGGGCTCGCCCGGTGGCACGCCGGGAAAGGCGAGAACCATGAAACTGACAGTCATCGGCGGTACCGGGCGGATCGGCTCTCGAGTGGTGCGGAAGCTGGCCGCGGCCGGGCACGAGGCCGTGCCCGCGTCGATGTCCACCGGTGTCGACGTGATCACCGGAGAGGGCCTGGACCGGGCGCTGGCGGGGGCCCAGGTCGTCATCGACCTTGCGAACTCGCCGACCTTCGACGAGGCGTCGGTGGATTTCTTCCGCATCTCCATGCGCAACCTGCTGGACGCCGGAGAGAAAGCCGGTGTCGGGCATCAGGTCGTGCTGTCCATCGTGGGCGTCGACCAGGTGCCCGGCCTGGACTACTACCGGGCCAAGAGCTTGCAGGAAGACCTGCTGCGGCTGGGCCCAACGCCGTACTCCATCGTGCGCGCCACCCAGTTCTTCGAGTTCATGGACGCGGTGCTGTCCTGGACCTCCGACGACGACACCGTCCGCCTGCCCGCCACCCCGATCCAGCCGATGGCCGCCGCGGACGTGGTCGACGCGGTCGTCGAGGTCGCCACCGGCGCTCCGCTGGGCGGGGTCCGCAATGTCGCCGGTCCGGAGGTCTTCCGCCTCGACGACCTCGGCAGGCTCACCCTGGCCGCTCGGCGCGACATCCGCACCGTCGTCACCGACGACACCGCGGGCATGTTCGCGGACGTTCCCGGCGACGTTCTCACGGCGGGCCCGGACGCCCGTCTGGCCGCAACGCACTACCGGGATTGGCTCGAGAAGCACGAGAGCACCCCGTGATCGACATCGCGGCTCATTCGGTTGCCACGGTCGCCATGGACAACTCCCAGAAGTCGGCGTAGCGGCCACCGAGACGCAGCAGCTCGTCGTGGCTGCCCTCCTCCACGATCCGGCCGTCGTCCAGGAAGACGATGTGATCGGCCCGCCGGACGGTCCGCAGCCGGTGCGCGACCATCACCACCGTCCGGCCCGCCATCAGGCGTTCGATGCCCTCGTGGACGGCGGCCTCGTTCACCGGGTCCAGCGCGGAGGTCACCTCGTCCAGCAGGACGATCGGCGCGTTCTTCAGCAGGGCTCGCGCGATCGAGACGCGTTGGCGCTCACCGCCCGACAACAGTGCGCCGCCCTCGCCGACGTTCGTCGCCCATCCGCCGGGCAGCCGATCGATGACTTCGTCCAACCCCGCCGCGGTCGCCGCCGCGCGCACCTCGGATTCGGTGGCATCGGGACGGCCCAGACGCACGTTCTCCTCGATCGTGCCGTCGAACAGATAGACGTTCTGGAAGACGACGGCGATCCGTTCCATCAATACTTCGGTGCTGATCGCGCGCACGTCCACGCCGCCGACGCGCACGGCGCCGTCGTCCACGTCGTAGAACCGTGCGAGCAGTTGCAGCAGTGTGCTCTTGCCCGCGCCCGACGGTCCGACGATGGCGACCCGCTGTCCCTCGGGTACCGACAGCGACACGTCGTCGATCACGGTACGACCGCCGTGCCGGAAGGCGACGGACTCGAACGCCAGGTCGTTGCCCACCGGCCGGATCGGTTCGCGAGGTTCCGGCAGCGGCTCGGTGCGCAACACGGTGTCGAGCCCGCCCAGCACGGTACGCGCGCTGCGGAGTTTGCCGCCGATCTCCGAGAGCGACAGCAGCGGATCCGCGCAGCGGGCCACCAACACCAGCATCGCCACCATCTCCGCCGCGCCGACGTTCCCGCCGAGCGCGAGGTAGGCGCCAAGGGCCAGCAGCACGGTGAACATCGCCTGGACCGTGAGCGTCAGCCCCACGATCCCTGGCAGCGCCGACAGCACGGCACGGCGGGACGCCCGCTCCAATCCCGACAGCGCGTCGTCGAGCAGCCGGAATCGCTCGGCCGTTCGGCCACCGGCTCGCAGCACCGGCTGTGCCTGGAGATACTCGACGACTCGCCCGGTTGCCTCCTTGGTGCGTTCGACGCGTTCGGCGTCGGCGGCGGCCATCGAACGTCCCGTCCAGATCTGGATCGCCGCCACGATCGGCACCGCGGCCAGCGCGGCCAGCCCCATGTGCCAGTCGAAGGCGAGCAGCACGGCGACGATCGTCAGCGGAGTCACAGCGGCGGCGATCGTCGGCGCCAGCAGATGCGCGATCACGCTCATCGCCTGCAGCACACCCTCGCCGGCGAGCACCGACACCTCTCCGACGCGACCGGCGGTGAACCAGCCGAGCGGTAGCCGGGCCAGGCGATCGCCGAAACGGTGGTAGACACCGCGCAGCAGCGTGGTGCCCACGAGGAAGCCGGACAGATCGCTGCGATAGCGCAGCGCCGCGTAGCACGCGATCGCCGCCCCGAACGCGAGCAGCCACGGCCAGGCGTCCGTGGGCGTGCTCCCGAACAGCGCTCGCAGCACCGGAACCAGAAGTGCGTAAGACAAACCTTCCGCTACCGAGGTCGCCGTCATCAGGGCCACGGTGCGTCGTACGGGCTGGGCGTACTCGTCGCCCAGCACGCGCAGCAGCATTCGGATCATCGGCGCTCCTCTCCTCGCGATGTCTCGTCGGCGAGCGGGCGTGCAGGCACGCTCCGCTGCCTGCTCCATGGCCCGAGCTCACGCCGGAGCATGCCACCGAGGGTTTCGACCTCTTCGGTGAGCGTGGACCGGTGCGATCGCCAGAATTCGGCGAATTTCCCGTTGCGGGACAGCAATTCGCCGGGCTTGCCACGCTCGGTGATCGACCCGTTCTCCAGCAGCACGACGGTGTCCGCGTCGGCGATGGTCTCCAGCCGGTGAGCGATGACCAGGATCGTCCGATCGCCTTCCAGTGTCGCCAGGGCTCGGCGCACCGCCTGCTCGGTGTGCGGGTCGGCGAAGGCGGTGGCCTCGTCGAGCACCAGTACGGGAGTATCGGCGAGCAGTGCCCGGGCGATCGAGATCCGTTGCGCTTCACCGCCCGACAGCTCGGCCTCCGCACCGAGCACCGTGTCGTAGCCGCGCGGCAGCTCGAGAATCCGATCGTGAATGTTCGCCAGCCGGGCGGCGCGCACCACGTCGTCGCGGTCGGCCTGCGGTAGCGCCAGTGCGATGTTGTCCGCGACCGACGCGCGCAGCAACCGCACGTCCTGGAAGACGAAGGAGACCATCCGATAGAGCGCCCGGCTGCCGAGCTCGCGCAGGTCGACCCCGCCGAGCAGCACCGAACCGTGTGTGGGGTCGAAGAATCGAGGAAGGAGCTGAACCAGCGTGGATTTTCCGCTGCCCGACGGCCCGACGATCGCGGTGACCGTCCCCGGCTCCAGGACCAGGTCGATGCCGCGCAGCACCTCGTGCTCGGCGTCGTAGCCGAATCGCACCTCCCGCAGTTCCACCCGGTGCCCCTGCGGCGCGAGCGGGCGCGAAGGTTCCGGCAGCGACGGCACCGCGAGGACCTCCCGGATCCGGTCGACCGCGCGCCGGGCCGCCCGCAAGTCGTCGAAGCCGTGGCCGAGCGCCGCCACCGGTGCGGTCAGACCAAGTCCGAGCAGCAGGAAGGGCAGCAGGTCAGCCGGGGCCATGGCGCCGCCGGTGATCAGGACCGCACCACCGGTCAGCACGACCAGCAGCACGAACGGCGGCGACAACACCACCTGCATCGCCGCGCCGAGTCCGGCTAGACCCCGCACCATGCGAAGGAAGGAGTCGGTGAAATCGTCCGCGGCCGTGCGGAATCTGCGGTGCGCGCGCTCGCCCGCGCCGAACGCCTTGACCACCGAGATGCCCTGTACGAACTCGACGGTGGCACTCGCGATCCGCGCCATCCCCGCGTCGAACTCCTGCTGCGCACGCAGCCGGGCCGGGGTCATCATCAAGGGGACCAGCGCCACGGCCAGCGCGACCGGTATCAGCGTGATCAACGTGAGCCGCCAGTCGACGGTGAACAGGTAGGTCAACGACACCAGCGGCACGACGAACGCGGCGACGAGCTCGCCGGGGGTGTGGGCGATGAGTGAATGCACGGTGCCGACGTCCTTGCCCACGATCTTCGACAACTCGCCGGAGCCGCGCCGGGAGAACCAGCCGATCGGCACCCGACCCAGTCGCGCGGCCAGTTTTCGGCGCAGCGACAGTTGCACCCGGCTGTCGAGCAGGTGCCCGATGCCGGACGACGCGGCCGTGAACACCAGCCGGACGAACAACCCGGCCGCCCCCGCGATCACGATCATCCGGACATGGCCGTGATCGATCGGGCCCGGCGACAACAGCGTTCGACCCAATTCGACGACCGCGAGCAGCGGCGCCAGACCGGCGACGGCACCGATGATCTGCAGGACGACGACGACGGCGAAACCGCCCAGGTACGGGCGCAGCAACCCCGTCCCATTTCCTCCCGCCGGGGAATCGGCATCCGACGGGGGCGGTGTGGACTGCTTCCTCGCCTCGGCGAGGTCGATGGTGGTCATCGTTCTCCCCTCTTCGCAATCCCTTTGCGGCTACGCGCTTTGCGCGCCGGTCGCGGGGTGCAGCGCGCGACGCAGCGCGGCGGCGAATTCGGCGCTCTGGCGCTGGGACACATCCGCGGACAGGATCGCCTGCGACCCGTGGAACGTGCCGGGCCATTGGTGCAGCTCGACCGGCACGCCCGCTTGCAACAGACGCAGCGCGTACTCGATGTCCTCGTCGCGGTTCGGGCAGTACTCGGCGGTGGCGATGTAGGCGGGAGGCATACCGGACAGATCCGTCGCCCGCGCCGGAGCGGCGTACGGCGTCGCGGGCGCGGAACCCAGATAGTGCTGCCACATCTGGGCCACTTTCGCCCGGGTCACGAACGGCGTATCGGTGAAAGTGCGCGCCGACCAGGCCAGCTGGCGGTCATCGAGGACGGGTTGGTTGAGCAGTTGGAAGCGGATCGGCGGCCCTTGCTCGTCGCGGGCCCGCAACGCGACCGCGGTCGCGATTCCCGCCCCGGCGCTGTGGCCGCCGATCGCGATCCGCGCCGGGTCGATGCCGAGCTCGACCGCGTGCTCGGCCGTCCAGATCAGCACCGCGTAGACGTCGTCGTGCGCGGCGGGGAACGGATGTTCGGGGGCCGAGCGGTAGCCGACCGAGATCACTGTCACACCAGAGTTGTCCGCCAGCAGGCCGGCCCACGGATGTTCGGTGTCCAGATCGCCCATGACGAATCCGCCGCCGCGCAGCCAGATGAGGGCAGCGCCCTGCGCCCGGTCCGGCCGATAGATTCGTATCGGCACGTCGAAATCGCCCGGCACCGTGCGATTTTCGATCGACACGCCCGCGATGTCCGGTACCGGAAGGGCGGCGACCAACTCGGCGAGGCGCTCCCGGGCGGCGCGCGGGTCGCTCAGGTCGGCCGGGGGGAAGAACGCGACTGAGGCTTCGAGTTCGGGGTCCAAGATCATGCCGTCGATGGTCGCGCCCTCGGCACCTGCTGGGCTTCCGCCGACGGGAGTCGCCGTCTACGTGAACGCGCGTACGCCGACGGCGATCGGCTGCGCAGGTCGTCGTAGCCGAACGCGCGGCCGTACTCGCCAGTGCTATGGCATTGTGAGTCAACGTGATTCGAGTCCCAGGCCGCGAACGCCTCGGCAGCGAGGTCAACCCGCTGATCGCTACGAGGTGAAGCCGGTCAGCCCGGTCTGGTAGGCGATCACGACGAGCTGCGCTCGGTCGCGCGCACCCAGTTTCACCATCGCGCGGCTCACATGGGTGCGTGCGGTCGCGGGACTGAGGAACAGCGCGGCGCCGATCTCGTCGTTGCTCATGCCCTGTCCCACCAGCGCCAGGACTTCGCGCTCACGGTCGGTCAGCACGGCGAGCCGGTCCTCGGCGGACTTGGCTGCCCGGCGCTGCGCGGTGAACTGACCGATGAGCCGCCGGGTGATCCGAGGTGCGAGCAGTGCGTCACCAGCGGCGATCACTCGGATGGCGTGCAGCAGTTCGGCCGGGCCCGCGTCCTTGAGCAGGAACCCGCTCGCGCCCGCCTGCAAGGCGTCGAAGACGTTCTCGTCGGTGTCGTAGGTGGTGAGGATGAGCACCTTGACCCGCTCCATCCCGGCGGCCGCGGCGATCTGGGCGGTGGCGCGTATCCCGTCCAGTCGTGGCATGCGGATGTCCATCAGGACCACGTCGGGGCGGGTGGCGCGAGCGAGTTCGACGGCTTCCGCGCCGTTGGTGGCTTCACCGACCACCGTGATGTCGTCTTCCAGGTCGAGCAGAACCTTGAAGCCGGAACGGACCAGGCGTTCGTCGTCGGCGAGCACGACTTTGATGGGTGGTGTGGCGTTCACGAGCGCGATCCGACCGGGGTCAAGGGTAGGCGGGCGGTGACCTCGAACCCGCCGCCGGGACGCGGCGTCGCGTCGAGTTCACCGCCGAGCAGCCGGCAGCGTTCGCGCATCCCGACGATGCCGCGTCCGGTCGTGGTGCTGCTATCCGTGCGGACCGGTGCGGCGGCGCGACCCTCGTCGGCGACCCGTATCCGCAAGGCGTCGATGCCGGGTTCGAGCGCCACGGTCACCCTGGTCGGACCGACGTGCCGGATCACGTTGGTGATCGATTCCTGCACGATGCGATAGGCGGCGCTGCCCACCGCGCTCGGTAGCGGCGTCACCGGGGGAGTCTGCTCGAAAGCGATGTCGAGCCCGGCATCGCGGGCCTTGCCGACGAGTTCGTCGATCTGGCCGAGCCCCGGGTAGGGTTCGCGCTCGTCGCCATCACGCAGTACACCGAGGATCGCGCGCATCTCGCGCAGTGCCCGCGAACTGGTCTGCTCGATGGTGCGCAGGGCTTCCCGGGCCTGTTCCGGTCGCTTGTCGAGCACGTGTGCGGTGACCCCGGATTGCACATTGATGATGGCGATCGCGTGGGCGACCGTGTCGTGGACTTCGCGGGCGATCCGCAGTCGTTCGGCGTCGACCCGCGCTCTGGCTTCCTCGTCGCGGGACCGTTCGGCCAGTTCCGCTCGTTCTTGCGCATCGGCGGCGATGACCCGGCGGGATCGCACGGACTCACCGAGGATCGTGCTGATCACCGACGCGCCGATCCGGAAGAACACCCAGCCGATGGCTACCAGCGGCTTGATATCCGCCGCGGCGATCAGCCAGCCGACGGCGAGGACCGCGATGCCCGCACCGGCGATCATCAGCGTCCGCCGCCCGTCGCCGTAGGCGGCCAGGGTGTACAGGGCGACGAAGAGTCCGAGATAGGAAAGCCGATCGGGGAAGCCGAGACCGAAATAGATCAGACTGGCCAGCGCCGTCACGCCGAACACCGCGACCGGCTGCCTGCGGCGGGCGGCGACCGCCAGGCCGCTGACGATCAGCAGGACATATCCGAATCCCGACACCGGCGTGTAGGCCGGCTCGAGCGGCACCGGTATCGCGGCACTCTGCACCTGGATCACGGTGACGAACAGCGCCAGCAGGACATCCGGGAACCAGGCGGGCCGACGCGAGAACCAGGCGGACAGCCGTCGTGCCGCCGCCTGCTGAACCATGCCGTGAGCGTACGGCATCCGCGAGCGCTCGCGCTCCGGACCGGATGCGCGATCGACTACGACGACCGACGCAGCCGATCACGATCTCCTACGCGGATTCGCGTAGGCCGGAAGCCGAGTATGAACGGCGCGATTCGCCCATCGGCTGCCGACGGCTCCGGTTCTCCGCCCATACGGTCCACAGCGTCAGGACTGCTCTTGCTCGGGATGGGTCACGATGGTTTGCAACGAGTTCCGCAGTTGCTGCGCGGCCTGCGGACTGAGCTGTGCCAGGAACTCACGCTCGGCGGCATCGCTCGCCTCGGTGGCCCGGCGAAGAGTGTCCTGTCCGGCATCGGTCAGTGCGACCACGTTGCGACGCCGGTCGTTCGCGTCCGGCTGACGTGCCACCAGGCCCTTGCCTTCCAGAGTGTCCAGCATCGTGACCATCGTGGTGCGGTCGATGCCCAGCCGCTGCGCCGCCTGCTGTTGGGACGTGGGTTCACGGCCCGCGAGGACGGACAGCACGCCGAGCTCGCGCCCGTCGATACCGTACGGCGCCAACGCTTTCGTGTTCAGCTCGGCCATCCGCGACTGCGCGTGCTTGAGCAGGTAGCCCAACCGGCTGGTCAATTCGGGGCCCGGCCCATCCGTCCTAGACACCCGCAGATTCTATCGCTAGCCTGATCGTCAGTAGTACTGATAATCAGCTAGACGACAGAAAGGCTCGTGTGATGATCTTGGTCACCGGAGGGCTCGGGTTCATCGGCTCCCACACGGTGCGGGCCCTGCTCGACCTGGGCGAGGGCTGCGTGCTGGTCCAGCGTCGAACCGGCGAGGTACCGGCCGAGTTCGCCGGTGCGCAGGTGGCGGTGGAGCGGGCCGACATCACCGATCTGACGGCGTTGCTCGACGTGGGCACGCGCCACAAGATCACCGGCATCGTGCATCTCGCGGGTTCGATGCCCTGGCCACCCGGCTCCGACAAGCCCATCGATGGCGCGCGGAAGGCGATCGGCAGTCTGTTCAATGTGATCGAAGCCGCCGAGGCCTGGGGCGTGCCGCGGGTCGGCGTCGCGAGCACGATCGGCGTCTACGCCGGCCTGACCGGTGCGGGTCCACTGCGGGAAGACATGCCCGTTCCGCTGACCGCACCCCATCCGATACCGAGCTTCAAGAAGATCGGTGAGCTGCTCGCCGACCATTTGACCGGGGCGACCGGCATCGAGATCGTCAATTACCGAATCTCCGCCATCTGGGGCCCGCGCGGCCGACCCGCGGACCCGTTCTTCCCGGCCCCTCAGCTCGTCCATGCCGCCACCCGCGGCACCGCGCCGGACCTGTCGTCGCTGCGCTTCCCCGCTTACGCGGAAGACGCGATCGACCTGTGCTACGTGAAGGACTGCGGCCGGGCCATCGCACTCCTGCAACTGGCAGACCGGCTCAATCACCGCACCTACAACGTCGCTTCCGGCCGCGCGACTACCAACGCCGAAGTCATCGCCGCGATCGAGAAGGTCGTCCCGGACGCCGGGATCGACCTCCCCACCGGTGGGTCCGGACAACGCAACTACCTCGATATCACCCGTATCCAGCAGGACACCGGCTACCGGCCCGACTACGACACCGAACGCGCGACCGCCGACTACATCGCCTGGCTGCGCGCGGGCAATGAGCGCTGAGCGGGTTTCGTGGCCCCGCAAGCGCCGCTGGGCCGGAAGGGTTCGACGAGTTGGGCGAGATAGCCGCTGGGGTAGTCGGGCTTGGCGGCCATCCCGAGGTCGTCGCTGGTGAAGCGGCGGTCCGGGTCGTAGGAGTAGGTGCGCAACAGGTGATCCCAGAACAAGGTGAACAGTCCGAAGTTGACGTCGCCGATGCCCGCCCATTTCAAGTGGTGGAACCGGTGTGCCTGGTTGAGCGCGAGCACGGTACGCAGGGGGCCTACGCGGTAGTCGACGTTCGAATGTTGCAGTAGGAGTTGCACCGCGACGGTGAACGCGAGGGCCGAAGCTACCGAGGTGGGCAGGCCCAGCAGTACGAGCGGGGTGACACCGGCGACGGTCTCCAGGGTCTGGTGCAGAGGATGTTTCATCAGGCCGTTGAAACCGTAGGCGCGTTCGACGCTGTGGTGCACGGCGTGCAGCCGCCACAGCGCGGGAATCTTGTGGCTGGCCAAGTGGGTCAGCGTGATGCCGAGATCTGCGAGCAGAACCGCGACCAGCACCTGAATCGGGAAGGGCCACCGGTGCGGCCAGACATCGGCGGAAGGGATCAGCGCGGCCATCAGCGGCAGTGCGGCCACGCCGCCGAGGGTGAGCAGTTCGTTGACCACGGCGTGCGCGGTGTCGCGCCGACCGTCGTCGTGGGCGCGGTTCCAGTCGTCGTGGTAGGGCAGGATCCGTTCGGCGGCGAACGATGCGGCGATCGCGAGTACCAGCAGCGGCAACAGCCATAATTTGCCGGCGCCGGTGGCGATGACGGCGAGCGCGGCGCCGTTGACCGCCAAGAGCATGAACGGCACGTAGCCGTAGCGAACCAAGGTGTGCATGCCGTTCAGCGTGGGGGCCGCGGTCCCGGCGGCGCTTGAACGGATTCGCTACGGCCGCACCATGGTGACCGCACCGGCGAGTTCGGAGGGGGTGAGCCCGAACATCTCGCGACAGACTCGGGTGAGATGCGCGCTGTCGGCGAAACCCGCGGCGTGCGCGGCCTCGGTGAGCGTGCCGCCGCGACGGGCGTGGTCCATCGCTTGTCGCAGGCGCGCCCACCGCACATACGGCGGGAACGCCAGCCCGAGCTCGGCACGGAACAGATGACCGAGTCGACTCGCGGACAGTCCGACCGCGGCGGCGAGCTCGGCCAGACGCAGCGGGCCGTCGAGCAGGTCCGGCAGCAGCTCCAGCGCGCCACGCAGCGCCGGGTGCCGGGCAGCGCCGGTGGGAGCGGGATCGCCGATCAAGGCCGTCAGTGCGGCGTGCGCCAGTTGCTGGGGATCCCGCTCGCCGTCGTCGAGGTCGAGCAGTGGCAGCGCGGCCCGCGACCACGCGGTGACCGAGTCGACGGCGCTCCCGGTGCGCCGCACACAATCGGTCAGCGCGCGCCCGAGGGGCGACTGCGCGTCGGCGAAGACGAGCAATCCCGTTGCCGTGCCGGTGGTTTCGTGCGGTACACCGGGAGGGATCAGCGCCGCTCGCCCGGCCCAGGGGCGGCCGGCGTCGTCGCGCAGACCGACGGAGCCGTTGGCACTGAAGATCAATTGCGCGGCGGCATGATGGTGGCGGTGCGCGCTCCCGAGCCGCCCCGTGTACAACAATCTGCCCGGGTACAGCGTCGCGGTGCCTTGCCACATGTCCGACACCTCCCGATCCCGCTACGACTCGGCCGCCGCGGCCTCGATGGCCTGCTTCATCTCCGCGAGGCCGTATTCGGTACGAATCCGCACTTCCGGCGCGGCCGACTCCGGCAAGACGTCGGTGATCCAGATCAGTCGGCCACGCTCCCCCTCGGCGCGAACCTCGAACGAAGCGTGGTGATAGTCCAGCGCGGGCCTGGCCCCTTCGACGACGGAGTACGCCAAGCGGCGGGCCTCGTCATCGATGGAGACGATCAGTTCACGGATCACATGCCCGTCCGGGAAAGTCAGCGAACGCCGCGCTCCCTCCAGGCGGGTGTCGACGACCCGGCCGGGCAGCAGGCGTCGATGCACGGCGCCGACATCACGCACGACATCCCAGATGTGGCGCGGCGAAGCGTCGATCACGATCTCATGGCGAATCGCTGTCATGGTCCGACGCTCCCTCGTCGTGGGTCAGATCATCGTCAATCTACTCGAGCCGGGCGCCGATCACCGCCACAGACCTCCGCAGGGCAGCTCGGGCAACTCGACGTGGACATCGTCATCGATCGTGACGATCAGGTCCGGATGACTGTGCGCCAAGTCGGCGGCCAGACTCCGGGCCTGTTCCGCGCACGCCCGGTAGTCCAGGACAAGGGCGCCGGATTCGATGTGGATGTGCCGGATATGCTGCGGGTTCGTCATGTCCACCGCACTGTCCGGTGTGTTGTCGGTACGGCATGCTCCGCGCCACCTCCAGACATCGGTCGCAGCGCGGTCGAGCCATGTGGAGGGCCGAGCGTCCTATGGCTCACGTTCCAGAACTCCTCGCAACTTAGTCCGAGATCAACCCTTCGATCGCGCACTCACCAGCGCACTTATGACGAGGTGACGGTTCATCTCGGCGATCTAACGCAAAGAACAATCAGTAACTTACCAGCTATCGCCGATGCACTCCAGAAGGCTTCGAGAGCGCATCGGCGTCCGGAAGGCTCAGCGCGGCGGCTGGCTCATGTCCCGGTTCATGGTGGGGATCTCGATACTGATCGGCATCCGCAGTTCCGCCAGATAGAGCAGCGCCGCCCTGCGGAGGAATTCGTCGAACAGCCAGTAGGCATCCGGCGCGAGCGGCACCACGGGCAGCAGACCTTCACGCACGGCGATGAAAGGCCCCCAGCTCACCCGCAGCAGCGGGTCCCAGACCGGCTCTCTGGCGATGGCCAGCCCGTCGGCGATCTTGTCGCCGAGCAGGAAGCGGGTGAAGGCGCCGAGCACCGGTTTGGTGAGGACGGCGAAGTCGAGGTTCGCCCCGAGGCGCAGCAGCCGGTCGGCCAGCTTGGCGCCCTCCGGGGTCGGCGCCAGGATCGGATCCAGCACCTGCGCGGCCTGCGAATCGGCCTCCGCCCAGGAGTTCGGAATGTATTCGTCACGGATGCCGAGCATGTGCGCGCCCACCTGCCACGAATGCAGGAACGCCTCCGACTCTGCGACGGGCATCGGCACCTGCCACGCGGTCAGATGCTTCATCACGGTGGTGGGCAGGCTGTGCCAGGTGACCATCAGATCGTTCTGGCTGATCGGGATGTCCTCCTCGGCGGAGTACACCCAGTGCGGGGACTGCGGCAGCAGGTGACGCACAGCGGCATGAACCAGCCGGGTCTTCACGCAGGTCACGACCATCTCACCAGCGGGCGCGTAGGCATTCGCGGTCCCGATGTCGTAACCGAGCTTGGCGGTCTTCAAGATGCGGTCCTTCAGGTCGTGACCGCCCTTGGAGTAGTAGACCGCGCGCGCCTCCTTGGGAATGACCGTGCTCATCATGCCGCTGGCCAGCCCGTAGAGCACGCCGAGATACAGCCCGCGCTTCTTGTTGAACTCGACGGCGGTGGCCAGCTTTCCGCGATCAGCCCAGGGCGGCAGCTGACGTGCGTATTCCATGAAGTCGCGCAGATCCGGCGGCAATCCGTCCGGCAAAGGCTGCCCGTTCGCGGTCCAGGTGCGCAACAACTCGTTGACCCTCGGCACCTCCCCCCGGTCGATCAGAGAGGCGACCAACTGATCCGCCTCGGGATCCCAGACGGTGAGCGGATCGGCCCCTTCACCGGAGCCGGCCACCGAACCCTGCGGGGACCACGTCCACGGCTCCGCGCGCGCGGGGGTCGCCATGGCCAGCGCGCCGAGCGCGCCCAACACCCCACCGGCTTTCAACGCGTTGCGCCTGCTGAGTCCATCCATGTCTGCGCCACTCCTCATTGAGCCGAGCGCCGCCGTGATGATGCGACGAAAGATCGGCAGCACTCGTACATCGCCGTCGCATCGATAAGAACAGTCATTAACTTAGCAAGCACTGGCGCTTGCTGTCCCGGCTTTCCGTAACTTGCCGGCACCAATCGCACCATGACCGACACTCGGGCAGCTCCGGCGCTGAATCGCAGATGATCAGCATATTCGCCGAATTTGAACACTTGACCAGCGACTCACCGATAGAACGGCATCCGGCGTGCCATCAGGTTCTCTCCGCTTATCACCACCTGAACCAGTCGCAAATAGCTAGTCACATAGACAGTCGGTCACTCAGTCTTCTCGCTGCCGTGTCACCGCTGGATCATGACCGCCGCACAACGAAACGGGCCGGGCGGTTGTACCGCCCGGCCCGTGTTCGGTCGACGTCAGCGACCGGCGTGGCTGTGCTGTCCGCCGCGTACCTTCGCTTCGTTGGGCTGCGCTTCGGCGCCCTTGCGTCCGGCCGCACTCGGATCGGCCGAGTTACGCTCGCCGAAGCTGCCGGTGCTGGCCTGGCCGCCGCGACGCGCCTGCTCCTCGGTGTCGGAACGGTTGCCGAACTGGCCCGGGTTCTTCTGGTCTGCCATCACTTGCTCCTTTCGGTAGCGGATGAAACCGACTGTGGCTCTTGGCGCCACGTCTTCGTGCTACCCCTGCCCCAGTGCTCGAATCAGCCTCGGAGCTTCTTCACACGATCGAAAAGAACTGCCCGGAAACGGCTTCTCCGAGCCGCCCCGGGAAGCTGGTCGCGGCATCCGACCCGGCCAGACCGGCCGGGCGCCACCTGCGTATCCGGCGAGACCAACCGGGTAATCGGGACGCCGCCCCGGCGGAGTCGCGGCGAGCGCCGCCGGAAACGAGTAGTCGCCTACGCACGATCGCGCGGCCGATCGCGACGAGCATTCGGTAGCGCCACAACCGTTCGTGGACGGCAGGTGCGCGTGCGAGACAAGCCGGAATCGGTGTCCGCGGCGCCGGCTGTCAGCAGTGCAGAAAGGCCGAAGAGATGAAGAAGTACGAAGTCCAACCCGGCGACACCCTCTCCGCGATCGCCCATCGGGAGTATGGAGACGGCAGCCTGTTCCCGGCGATCGCGCGCCAGAACCATCTCGCCGATCCGAATTCGATCGATGTCGGACAACAGCTCCTGATCCCCTACATCACGCGGCGCCACCTCCTCACCACGCCCGACTCCACCGCGGCGCGGAAGCAGATCACCCAGCGCTACTACGGAACCGAGGACACCGGAGTCCAGCTGATCTGGGAAGTCGTCAACGGCGTGGCGCAACGTGCCATCCAGCCCGGCGCGTGGCTGCACATTCCGGAGCTCGCCGATGTCGGTCACCACACGGTGACCGAAAGCGAAACCCTGGCGATACTCGCCGAGCGCTGGTACGGCGACGCGAATCTCGGCGTGATGATCGAACTGGCCAACCACTTGCCCTCGGGCAGCCAACCGGCTCCCGGCCACGTGCTCGTCGTGCCCGGCCTGAACCGCCGCCGCGGCGTCGCGGGCGACACGCTGCGCTCGATGTGCGAGGACCACTACGGTCCTGCGGATCTGGACACCAGAGTGGGAGTCGTCGCGGCGGCGAATCACATCGCCGAGCCCCAAGCGCTCTTCTCCCGCCAGGTGATCCATTTCCCGTCGTGAGCGGGGTCGGCGGCTACGTCGTCGCGTGAGCGCGGCGGCGCCGGGTCCGGCGCCGGAACAGCCAGGTCGACAGGCCGGTGATCGCCAGCGCGAGCGGTGTCAGGCCGAATGCCAGCCAGATCAGTCGCCACCAGCCGTTCACCAGCCAGCCGAAGTGGGCGGGCTCGAAGACCTTGGCGTAGAAGGTGTTCGCCAGCGGCCGGTCGTGGCTCGCGTCGACCACCTTGATGTCGGAATCGTCATGGGCGTTCACGTAGACCATGACGTCACCGCTGTAGAAGAGGCGGTGCTCGCGCGGGGAGTAGGCCCCGGCGACGACGGCGCGGTAGTACGGGGCGTCGTCCGTGGGCAGCAACAGGTAGGCGAGTCGGCCCGGCGCGGCTCGATCCGCGATCGCCGTGGCCTCGCCGATGGACAGCGGGGGCCGTCGGGCATCGCTCGACCGCGGCACGAAAGACCGCTCGGTTCGTTCTAGGGTCGTGGTGCCGCCGGTCGCCACGAGCCAAGCCCGTTGCACGGCAGGCCATTCGATGGTGGTGCCGGTGATGCCCCACAGCAACAGGAACGGCACCGCG
The DNA here is from genome assembly GCF_044548645.1 of Nocardia sp. NPDC051929. Classification (NCBI taxonomy): domain Bacteria; kingdom Bacillati; phylum Actinomycetota; class Actinomycetes; order Mycobacteriales; family Nocardiaceae; genus Nocardia; species Nocardia sp. NPDC051929. Next base: position 31,597 of record NZ_JBIUCG010000031.1, read on the forward strand.
AGAATACCGATGACGTCGTGCAGGTCGCGGTCCCGGGCGAAGCGGCCTTTCCGCAGCCGGACCCGGAATCCGTGGCGCAGCCGTGCGAGTGACGGCCACCAGATGACCGCGCCGGACACCGCGAGCGATACCAGCAGGACGCCGAGCGCGCCGAGAATCACCGCGCCCCATTTGATGCCGAGGAGCGGAGCCTGATTCTCCAGGATCGGGATCGCGCCGGAGTAGCGCGCACAACCGAACGCGCAGTTGTGCAGGTTGGTCAGCCAGCCGAGAACGCCGTCGGCCAGGTTCACCTGCTCGTTGATTCGTCCGGTAGCGGGATCGACGGAGTAGGCGGCGGTGTACTTCGTGTTCCCGATCGCGATCACGCCGCCGTCTCCACCGACCCAGCCGACGTCGAAGCCGGGATCGGCGGCACGCACCATCGCGACGGCCTGTTCTGCGTCGACCACCGCCGGCGCGTCCGTGTGGCGATAGAACGAAGCGTGTTGCGCTCGGAACAATTCCGCGTGGTAGAGCAGGATCGCGCCCGAAGTCGACTGGATCACCAGGACCGAGCCGAGAATCAGCGCCGACCAGCGATGGATCGAGATCAGCCTGCGCCGTATCGGTTTCCGGGATCGCTTCGGTGATCCGACGATCCGCTTGCCAGGCTCGCGCACCACCACGGTCGTGTCCATAAGGTTAGGCTAACTTCAAAATCCGACCTTCCCAATGCGGGCACGGCAGCCAGGAGGGCTTGTCTACACCACCGCACCGGCGGATGATCTGATCAGAGTCACCCCGGACTCGGATCGACGTTCCCGGGCCGGGTTCGGATCGCCCTATCGCTCAGCCAAGGAAATCACCATGATCACCAAAGCCACGCAAGCGATCGCCGCAGCCGCTCTCGCACTGACCATCGGGGCCCTTTTCGCCCCGGCAGCCTCCGCCGCACCGGCTTCACCCGTACCGACGAACGACGCCCTCGGCTCGGTCACGGTATGCCTCAATATCCCACTGGGCCCGGCCAGCATCAGCTTCTGCATCTGAGGTCACCGCACACGCGGTACCGGCGAACGGACGCCATCCGCGCGGGCCCCGAGGGCTCGACCACGGCGGCCACGAGCGGCGTCCCGAGCAATCGAGTCGTCGGCGGGCACGCTACCCCGCCGGCACGAGGTCGACGCCGTATCCCGGGTGCATGCGCGATGCCATCCCGGTCCGGAACACCTCGACGGGACCGGCCACCTCGGTGGCGACCCCCGCGGCCCGTAGCGCGCACGCTTTGAAGGCCCGCCCGGCCGAGCTGACGCGGTGCTGGACCGAGCCGACCCGATGCTCGAGTTCCGCGGGAAGGCCCTCGCCCCACATCGTCACCTCGGTGAGCCCGCGGTCGAGACAGTCGAGCACGCCGTCACGAACCCGGCTGTCGGACCGATACGTCTCGGCGGCGACGGCGACCGCCTGCGGCCACGTCTCGCGGACCGGCGCGGCCGAGAACTGTTCGAGATCGAGCACCGTCGCCCCCAGGATGCGCAGCGGACGGATATCCGCCTGACCGGTCACCAGCACCGTGACCTCCCAGCCCGCGACGGTTCGATCGAACAGCCATCCGCCGGTCCAGCGCACGACGTCCGCGATATTCGGGGCGACCACCGCCAAGCGGTACCGATGTGGGCAGTCGCGAGCCTGGGCTCGCCATTGCGTGAAGGAGCGCGATCGTACAGCCATGGTTCCCATCCCGGTATCACCAACGAAAATATCGACAGGTCCGGCCGCGGACACCGACTCCGATGGGGTACCAACCATCGCGCCGGCCATAGCGGATCAGCGAGTCGCGCGGCCGATGGGCGGCCGCGTGCCGAACCAGCGAAGGATCCGGTGAGCGGAGACGGCGGGTGGAGGTGGATCGCCGCGCCCCTCGCCGGAAGGTTCTGCCGCACACACAGTAAGGCGGACGGCGACCTGATGACGCCGCTTCGAACGAGCCGAATTGTGACCTGCATCACTACGCAGCAATTACCTGGTCAAACCCGCCGATTCACCTACCGCACCGCGCAGTCGCCATCCCGCCACCAGCCCGCTCCCGGTCCGCGACATTCGGACACAAACGGCCGCACGCCATCCACCCCCCGCGAGACCAACGCGGACGACACCGCGCACGACCACCGAAGAACCCATCACACCAGCGATTTTCAGAACATCAATTCAGATTCGGAACTCAGCGCACGACTGGCCACACCATGAGACACGATACGTCGACGGCTTGACGACACCGCGCGCATGGTTCAGACTGATCACCTACCGGACAAACCTATCCGGATCTGCGACAGGTCCGGGATACCATCGTGGGCAATCTCTTAGCAATCGCTATATCGAGAGCCTGCCACGCGATGATTCCACCAGCGACCGAGGGGGCGGCATGGGCAAGTCGGCGTCTCGGCGACGATCCCAGGAGACGCATGCGAACGTCGACGAGACGCGCCGACCCGGACAACCCGCTCATCGCGACCGCCTTCGATCTGCGCGCGGGCGCCATCGTCCTCGCCGAATTCTGCGCTCCCCCGGCCGATCCGTTCAGCATCCGGCATCGCCTGGCGGACCTCATGCCCCTGGACGCACCGGCCCGCCCATTGCCCCGGCGCCTGCACCGGCTCGCCGTCCTGCTGCGCTGCTGCATCGACCATATGGCGATCACCGCCGAGATCGCCCAGATCCATGATCTGATCGGGCTCGCCGACGAGCTCGTCGAACTGGTGGACATCATCGGTGACTCCGCCGTACATACCGCCGAAGGCATTGTCGCCGTGTGTGATTCGGCACAGCGACAGGCACACGCCACTGCGGTGAGATCGCGCACCCGCGGCGCCGACGCCACGGTACACCGGTTGCTCGCTCGCTGGTCGGCGGAAGCCGGAATAGATTTCGCGCAACGAGAATTCGCCAACGGGCTCCTGCACGTGATCCGTTCGCTCGACCGCGTCGCCGACGCACTGGCGTCGATCGATCGCGCGGCGTGACACGCGACGGACGCGCCCCCCTTCAGCCGCGCAGAGCGCGGTCCAGCAACGCCCATGCCTGCCGGGCGGTCTCCTTCTTGGACTGCGCATCGGTCTTCGACAGCACGGCCGCCAGCATCGCCAGCGCCAGGACCACGTCCGCGGTGGTGATGTCGGCGCTGATCGTGCCGCGCTGACGCGGATCCTCCAGCTTCTCCGCGATGAGGGTGATCAGCCGTCGCGCCACCTCGAACAGGCGCATGTCGTCGGTGTTCGCGGGATGGATCATCGCGATGAACGCCGCCGAGGTGGTGATCTGATCGACCATGATCGCCAGCAGATCGTCCACGGTGACCGCGGGATCGTCCGCCAGCGCCTCGATGCCCTCGATGTTGTCCTCGAACACCGCGAGCGCGATGCTCTCCCTGGTCGGGAAGTGTCGGTAGAGCACGCCCTGCCCCACGCCGGCGGCCCGCGCGATGGAGCTGAACGGCGCGTCGAAGCCACTGTCCGCGAAAACCTCCCGCGCCGCTTGGATCAAGGCCGCCCGATTGCCGGCCGCCGCCTTCGGCCCCCTGTTCACACGGCGTGGCGAGGTCATTCGGGCAAGGTTACCGGACCATCGCCGACCGCCCCGCAGCACGCCGGAGGGCCCGGCACGGATGCCGTAATCCGACCGGATACAGCCGCGCCGTATTGACGCGGCGCGGCGATCTCACGCACACTGACCGAGTAACCGGACAACACAGTCCGGCATGGCGAGAGGGTCGGCTCGGCCCGGCTCGGCGAGTAGGGACGCCGTTGCGCCAGGCCGGATTCGACACTCGTTCGACGCCACCATGCCGCATCGGGTGGTCCGGATACACGATGACGCTGCCGTCACCGCGGCGGCCGCACCGCACGCGCTCGGGATCGACCAACAGCCGTCCGAGACCGCATCCGGACTTGTAACCGAGCACACGGGAAAGGCGCCCTCACCGCCGAGGGCCGGTACGTCCATGACTTCGTCCATCACCAGCTGGGGCCGGCGCTTCTTCGTGACCGTCGGCGCCGCAGCGATTCTCCTGCCATTCGGCATCGTCGCCGCCCAAACCGATTCCGATCCCTCCGGGCAGGTTCGCGAGGTCGGCGCCATAGCCGCGACCGCGGCCGCACGCGCCGTCTGCAATCCAGGTTCGGCCCCCGAAACAGGTTTGCAAGGCGATGTTCCCGCCGCCGACCGTGACAGCGGCCGCAGCGGCCAGGGCTACAGCTGCAACGTCACCCGGCTCGGCGCCTATGGCGGCCGCGGCGGCGGCATCAACTCGGTGACCTTCGACCACTGCGCCTACATCGGCACGTTCTTCCCTGGCGACCTGCTCGGGCCCGAAGAGGGCGTCCAGGTGGTGGACGTCGCCGATCCTACGAACCCCGTCCGCACCGCCACGCTCACCGAACCGGCCATGCTGGCAGGCACCTGGGAGAGCCTGAAGGTCAACGAGACGAGAAAACTGCTCGTCGGCACCGGGGTGCCCGCTTTGACCGGTGCGGGCCTGCTGTCGGTCTACGACCTCACCGACTGCGCGCATCCACGCCTGCTCAACCCCGGCCCGGGAACCGACCTGGCGATGCCGTTGCCGATCACGGCCCATGAGGGCGGGTTCTCCCCCGACGGCAACACCTACTGGAGTTCCGGCGTCGCACCCGGCCTGGTCAGTGCCGTCGACCTCACCGACCCCGCCGCTCCCCACGTGGTGTGGCAGGGTCTGCCCGGTCTGTCCATGCACGGATTCGGGTTCAGCCCCGACGGCAACCTCATGTACCTGGCGAACAACATGGGCGGGCTGATGATTCTGGACGTCGGCGCGGTGCAGCGCCGCGATCCCGGCCCGCAGGTGCGCGAACTGTCGCACCTCACCTGGACCGACGGCTGGGCCAGCCAGCACAACATCCCCGTGACCTATGGCGGCAGGCCGTACGTGTTCGCCACCAACGAGGCCGGATCCGGCGGCGTCAAGATCATCGATGTCGCCGAGCCCACCCGGCCGCGCATCGTCGAGACCATCAAACTCGAGATCAACCTGCCGGAGAATCAGGACACCGCAATGGCTTCCGCCGCGGGCGGCTCGCTGTTCGCCTACGACACGCATTACTGCGCCGCGGACCGGGCGGCCGATCCCACGGCGCTGGCGTGCAGCTGGACCTCCTCGGGCATCCGTGTGTTCGATGTAAGGGATCCGTCGGCCGTCCGGGAGATCGCCTACTACAACCCGCCCGCGCGCACCGGCCGGAACACCGAGCTCTGGAATTCACCGCACGCGCTCGCGTCGATCATCGGCCCGCCGGTGCTGGCCGGTCCCGCGGTGGCGCAGGCGGTGCTGCAAGGCCAGTTCGATCTCACGCAGGCGACGAGCGAACGAAGCGGCATGCTCGCCTTCGGTGATCTCTCCACGGACTGGTGCTTCTCGCCGCCGGAATGGCGGGGCAACCAACTCTGGACCACCTGCGCCGACAACGGCTTCTTGGCGCTGGAAGTGGACCGGAACGTGTACACGCCGCCCGCCGACCAGCGTTCGACCACGGGATCATGATCCGCCGCCGGTGGCTCGGGGCTGCCACGCTCGCCGCCTTCGCGGTGCTGCTGCTGGTGGCGGGCGCTGCGCTGCGGCCGTTGGTGGTCGGCGCGGACAGCACCGCCGCACCGCTGCTGGACAGCACCGAAACCGGTTTCGTCCAGGACATGATCGCGCACCACAATCAGGCGCTGCTCCTGGTCCAGCGACTAGACGGCGGGGCCGACCCGGCGGTGCGCGCGCTGGCACAACAGATCGCCGACACCCAGCGCACCGAGATCGGCATGATGCTCGGCTGGCTGCGCATGGCCCGGCTCGCGGTGACCAATCCGCACCCGATGGCGTGGATGCACGCGGAGGCCGACCACGAGCACCACGCGACCGCCGGGCACGCGACGATGCCCGGCATGGCGAGCCAGGACGAACTCGACGCGCTCGGCGCCGCGCGCGGCGCCGAGGCGGCGACCGGTTTCCTGCGCCTGATGCAGCGCCACCACTACGGCGGCATCCAGATGGCGCAGGCGGCGGATCGCCGGCTGAACGGCGGCATGGTCGAACAGATCGCCCGCGACATGATCAGCACCCAGGGACAGGAAGTCGGCCTCATCGGCTTGCTGCTGTCCCGAGAGCAGGCACCACGCTGAGATGCGCCCGGCGACTACCGCGACGGCGGCCTGTGTCGCCGGGTCACCGGTCCGGCCGTGTCTCAGCCCTGAACCACCGCATCGTGCGTGCTCTCACCACCGTTGAGGCACCACACTCGATACGGCTCCGGCGCGACTGGGCCGGGCCGCATCGCGGTGGCCCTGCGTGGGTGTTCCGAGGCCACGACATTCGGCGACCGGACGACGACGCCGACTACCGCTGCGACGAAACCGCTTGCTGCTCGGCCAGTTCGGCGAGCCGGTCGAGGGAGGCCGACAGCTTGTCCGCGGTGGTCGCGCGCGCCCGGACCTGACGCTTCTCGTCGGTGAGCGACGTCCAGTCGTAGGTGTGGGTGACCAGGGTGCGGCCCTCACCCACCGGCTCCAGTTCCCAGCGCCAGAGGTGGCCGGGCGGCTGCTTGCCCGGTTCCGACGGATGCCACGCGATGCGGCTGCCCTCGGTGAACTCCACCACGTGGTTGTCGCGCACAGCCCCGTTGGTCAGGGTGGTGCTGAACACCGCTCCGGCTTCTCGCACCCGCTGCCCCGCCGCGGCCTCGGCCAGGTTGTCGTTGCCGTCCCAGCGCGGCTGCTCGGCGGGATCGGCGATGAGCTCGAAGATCTCCGCGGGATTCGCGTTGATCTCACGGCTGGCGCTGACGATACGGGGAACCTCGTTCTGCTCGGTCACGTGCCGATCGAAGCATCCGGGTCGAGAGCCGGGCAAGCCTTCCGCTCGAGGTCGGTGTTAATTCCCCGGCGCCGATCCGGCGACCGATCCGCCTCCCGGCCACGGCGGACCGGTGCGGTAAGACTGATTCGATCCGACATCCGATCGACGAAGGGACGCGCTCATGGGCGAGCGAGTTGCAGTAGTGTCCGGCGCCGCACGAGGAATCGGCGCGGCGATCGCCAAGCGCTTGGCGGCGGACGGGCTTCGGGTCGGCGTGCTCGACCTCGACGCGGCCGCCTGCGCCGACACGGTCGGCGCGATCACCGAGGCGGGCGGCCGAGCCGTCGCGCTCGGCGCCGACGTGTCGAACGAGGAGTCGGTCGCCGCCGCCGTCGCGCAGCTGGAGAACGAGCTGGGGGCGCCGACCGTCGTCGTGAACAACGCGGGCATCCTGCGCGACAACCTGCTGTTCAAGATGAGCGTCGACGACTGGGACGCGGTGCTGAACGTGCACCTGCGCGGCGCCTTCCTGCTCACCCGCGCGGTGCAGAAGCACATGGTCGAGCAGAAGTGGGGACGGGTCGTCAACATGTCCAGCACTTCGGCGCTCGGCAATCGCGGCCAGGTGAACTATTCGGCGGCGAAGGCCGGTTTGCAGGGCTTCACCAAGACCTTGGCGTTCGAGCTGGGCAAGTTCGGCGTCACGGCCAACGCCATCGCTCCCGGGTTCATCGTCACCGACATGACCGCCGCCACCGCCGCGCGCGTCGGCGTCTCCTTCGAGGACTTCCAGAAGGCCGCCGCCACGCAGATTCCCGTGCAGCGCGTCGGCACGCCCGAGGACATCGCGCACACCGCCTCGTTCCTGGTGAGCGAGGGCGCCGGTTTCGTTTCCGGCCAAGTGATCTACGTGGCGGGCGGCCCGACCAACTGACGACCCGCCCCCGCCCGCCGTGCCGGGGCGGGCGGGGGCGGTAACGTCGCAGCACATGAATCGGCGTGGGGCTCGTCGCGGCATGACGAGCTATGTTCTCTTGCTGCCGAGCCTGATCGGTGTCGGCGCGTTCCTGGTGCTGCCGATTCTGGTGGTGGCCTGGCTCAGTCTGCACAGCTGGAACCTGTTGGGACCGATGGAGTTCGTCGGACTGCGCAACTGGCGGTCGGTGCTGGGAGACGCCGCGTTCGGCCACGCCCTGCTGGTGACGCTGGTGTTGACCGCGATCGTGGTGCCCGCTCAGACGGTGCTGGGTTTCGCGGTCGCGGCATTGCTGGCCCGGCGGCGCGGCGCGACGAGTCTCCGGGTCATGTACGCGCTGCCGTGGATGTGCGCGCCGGTGGCGGTGGGTGTGGTGTGGCAGTGGATGTTCGCTCCCACCGGTGGCGCCGTCAACGCCGCGCTCGGCCTGCGCGTGGAATGGCTCTCGGATCCGGCGCTGGCGCTGCCGTCGGTGGCCGCGGTGAGCGTGTGGGCGAACTTCGGTTACGTGGCGCTGTTCTTCGTGGCCGGAATCCGCGCAATCCCGGACGAGATCCTCGACGCCGGTGCGCTGGACGGGGCCACCGGCTGGCGCCGGATCCGCTGGCTGATCCTGCCGCTACTGCGGCCCACCATGTTCTTCGTATTGGTCACCGGCGTACTGACCGCCTTCCAGACCTTCGACACCGTGTACGCGTTGACCAAGGGCGGACCGGGCGACCGCACCGATGTGCTCGCGATGCGGATCTTCACCGAGGCATTCGACGCCGCACGGCCCGGCCGCGCCGCCGTCATGGCGCTCGTGGTGTTCGCGGTCATGTTCGCGATCACCGTGGCGCAGCACCGCTACTTCCGGGATCGGACCACCTATGAGTTCTGATCGCCTACGTTCGGCGGCCGCCTACGCGATCCTCTCGGCCGGAGCGTTGCTGACCGTGGCGCCCCTGCTGCTCAGCGCGCTCACCGCCGTGAAGACACCCGGCCAGTTCGCGACCGGGTCGCCGCTGGCCCTGCCGCATCCGGTCACCGCCGGCAATTTCCGGACCGTACTGGACTACGGCTTCGGGCGTGCGGTGCTGGTGACCGCGTTGATGACGGTGTTCATCACCGGCGGCCAATTGATCACTTCGGTGCTGGCGGCATACGCGTTCGCCCGCACCGATTTCCCGGGACGCGACGCGCTCTTCTGGGTGTATCTGGGCACCATGATGGTGCCGCCGATGGTGACTCTCATCCCGCTGTACCTGATGTTCGCGCGCCTGGACCTGCTGAACACCTTCTGGGCGCTGGTGCTGCCGTTCGTGTTCGGATCGCCGTACGCGGTCTTCTTGCTGCGTCAGTACTTTCGGGCGATTCCGCAGGAGCTGATCGGCGCCGCGCGGCTCGACGGCGCGAACACCCTCGACATCATCGTGCACGTCATGGTGCCGATGAGCAGGCCGGTGCTGGCGACCTTGACGCTCATCACGATCGTCTCGCAGTGGAACAATTTCATGTGGCCGCTGGTCGCGAGCAGCGGCCGCTCGTGGCAGGTGCTGACGGTAGCGACGGCGAATCTGCAGACCCGCTACAACGCGCAGTGGACCCTGGTGATGGCGGCCACGACGCTGGCCATCGCGCCGCTGGTGGTGCTGTTCGTGATCTGCCAGCGGCAGGTGCTGCGCTCGATCGCGTGGACGGGGGTGAAATGAGGACATCGACCCGCGTGGTGCTCGCCCTCGCACTCGCCGCGGCACTGCTGGTCGCGGCGGCCCTGTGGCTCGGCCGTGACGGCGACGGGTCCGGCCGCACCGTGGTGGGGTTGCGGATCTGGGACGAGAGTCTGGTACCCGCCTACCAGGCGTCGCTCGCGGAGTTCGAGCGGGCGAATCCGGACCTCGCAGTACGGATCACGGTGGTGCCGTGGTCGTCGTATCGGCAGAAACTCCGCTTGGACGTGGCCGGTGGCACCGCCGACGATCTGTTCTGGACCAATCTGTACGAGGACTACGCCGATGCCGGGCGGTTGCTCGACATCGGGGCGACGCTCGGTCCCGAGGCCGCGAGTGCCTGGGACCCCTCGGCGGTCGCGCAGTACACGCGCGACGGGAAGCTTTGGGCTGTACCGCAATTCGTCGATGCCGGAACCGCGGTGTACTACAACCGCGACCTGCTCGCGGCCGCGCATATCGATCCCGCCGAGCTGACCGCGATGCGGTGGAGTCCCGGCGGCGACGACACCCTGCGCCCACTGCTGCGCAGACTGGCGGCGGTCACGCCGTGGGCGTACAACGCGGGTCACGACTTCCAGTCCATCGAACTGCCCTATCTGGGCTCGAACGGAGCGCGCTTCCAAGACGACCACGACAATTTCGTCTTCGACAGCCCGCAGGGCGTGGCGGCGTTCGACTATCTGGTGCGGTTGATCGCCGACGGACTCGCGCCATCGCCCGCGGACACCAACACCAATCCCGACTTCGCGAAGAACGCTTTCTTACAGGGCAAATTGGCGCTGCTGCAGTCCGGGACATTCAATCTCGCGCAGATCTCCGAACAGGCCCGCTTCGAGTGGGGCGTCGCGCTGCTGCCCGCGGGCCCGGCGGGACGGGTGAGCACGAACAACGCGATCGGCGTCGCGGGTAACGCGGCCACCCGGCATCCCGACGCGGTGCGCCGGGTGCTGGCCTGGCTCGGCAGCGGCGCGGGCAACCGCCACCTGGCCGAGGGCGGCGGCGCCATCCCGGCAGTCGTGTCCGAACAGCAGCGCTATCGCGACTACTGGGCAGGGAAGGGCGTGGAGGTCTCCCCCTTCTTCGACGTACTCCGCGGCCCGCGCATCTCCTCTGGTGGCGGACCGGGTTTCTCGGCCGCGCTCCGCGCCGTCGACCCGATTTTCGCCGAAATGTATCTCGGCCGGATTCCGGTGCCGGAAGCGTTGTCGCGCGCCCAGGCCGCGGCCGAGGCCGCCGTCGCGCAGAACTGAGCGAACGCCGGAGAAGATCCGGCCGCCCTAGGATGTGGTGCCGCGATTCGCGGTGCGCGTCAATCCTTTCCGGTCGTAGAACGCCGTCACCGCCGCACCGGAGCACAAGCCGATGACCAGGCCGAGTAGCGCCATCCAGACACCGCGTTCCAGGCCCGCCGCGGCTCTGGCCTCGAAGTACAGGATCGCGCGGACGCCGAGGAAGACCTGATGCATCGGCTCGAATGTGGACAGCCAGGCGAAGTACGTAGGCGTCGCCTCGATGGGCACGGTTCCGCCTGCCGAGGGCAACCCCAGCACGATGAACAGGATCAGGTTGACGAGCATGCCCGCGGCGCCGAAGGCGGCGAGTATCGACAGCGCGGTGACGCCCACGGCGAGGATGGCGAACGTGGAATAGAGGAACAGCAGCAAGGCTTTGTCGATGGGCATGTCCAAAGCCGTCCCGACGCCGAGGAACACACCGGACACGATCGGCGCGGCGACGGCGAGCACGCCCCATTTCAGCAGCAATGTGCGCAGCCGGGAGATCGGAGTGGGCGGATAGTGCACATACCACGGCCCGTACTCGGTCGGCGTGAATCCGAGCGAAGCGTCCACCATGGTGTGGATGATCATGGCGCCGGTGAATCCGGCCAGCAGGATCAGCAGCGTGTAGAAGAAGGCCGACAACCCGCCGCCGGTGCCTTCGGGCAGTGGCCGATACGGCGCGATCACCACGTCGATCGGCTCGGCCAGCAGCAACTGGCTGGCTCCGGCCAACTGCGGCGCGGGTCCGCCGGAGGACCGCAGTTGTTCGTCCACCGCGGCGGTGAGCTGCTGTCCGACCGTGGTGTTGACCGCGCCCAGTGCCTGTTCGGCGATACGAAGCGTGATCTGCGTGGCGTAGGTGCCGGTGCGCGGATTGGTCTGCACGGTGATCACCGGCCGGTCGACCTTTCCGGATACCACACCGGAGGCGCCGAGGATCGCGAGCCGCTTGGTGAAATCACTCGGAATGACGATCGCACCGTAGATCTTGCCGTCGCGCATCAGCAATTGCGCTTCGGTGATGCCGATGACGCGCAGGTCGACCTTGTCGGCCGGGATGTTCGCGGTGAGCGCCGCGGTGATCTGGTTACCCACGTTGGCCGGTTTCCCGGCGAGTGTGTCGCCCGCATCCTGGTTCACGACGGCGAGCGGCAAGTCGTGCAGATTCTTTTCGGGGTTGACGACGTACCCGAGATACATCACCGATAGCAACGCCATGAGCAGCGTGACGACGACAAGGGGTCGGATCCAGGTACGGATCCGCATGGGTTTCGCTGCCATGGAACCGGCTCCTCTCGCGGCGGACAAAAGACTGCTCGGCGGCGCGGACGTATTCGGCGAACTGCTGGTTATCTTCACCCGTGCGCGCGGACATTCCGAAATCGTGGTCCGGAGTTTCGCCGGGAAACCCTGCGCGCCGTCGATCGCGAGTGGCAGGCGCTCACGCGTCGATCGCCGCGGCCAAGCGGGGTAATTGCCGCAGCGGATTGATCCGCTCGACCTCCATCCGCTGGTCCGCGTCGAAGATGTCGCTGAGTCCGGGGGCCGGATCGTGCGTGCCGGTCTGCGGCAGGGTGAGCGCGCTGAAGGGCCAGTCGGAACCGAAGACGACGTGCTCGCGCTTCCCGACGGCGAGCACACTCGCCATCGCCGCGGCCGATCCGCTGAGCGCGGTGTCGTAGTAGAAGTTCGCGATCTGGCGTTGCGTGTCGAGTACCGACGGCCTGGGCAGATCGTCGGGCCACAGTTCGCCGAGCACCGTTTGCGACGCGACGCTGACGCGGTGGGACAGGAACGGAAGTGTCCCACCCGCGTGCGCGAGCTGGAAGCGGATGTTCGGGTAGCGCTGCGTCGTGCCGGTGGCCATCATCAAGGTCGCCGCGCGCGTGGTGTCGAAGGTGAATTCTTCGAGGAAGTCCGGCAGCGGCAGCTTCGGCTTGGCCTCGGCGGGGATGGCGGCCGGATGCACGAAGACATAGGCGCGGCGTTGGTTCAGCGCGATCAGCAATGGCTCGAAACGCGGATCACCGAGGTAGACGCCGTCGTAGGCGGACAGCAACACCACACCGTCGAGGTGCAGTTCATCCAGCGCGTAGACGGCTTCCGCGACGGAGGCGGCGACGTCGGGCATCGGCAGCACCGCGAAGGCGCCGAATCGCTTCGGATGCGTTTGCAGCAGCCTTGCGGCATACGTGTTGCAGTAGCGGGCAAGGTCGTTCGCCTCCTTGCCACGCAGGAACGACACGCCGGGGTCGGACACCGACAGCGCCTGCGCCTGGATCCCGTAGTAGTCCATGAACGCCAGCGCCTGTTCCGGGGACCAATCCGGCGTCGGGTATCCGCCGATGGTGACGTGACCGTGGTCGAGCAGCGCCGCACGGTAGTCCGGTGGCAGGAAGTGGGCGTGCAGGTCGATCCGGTAGGTACCCGACGGCGCAGGTTGCCCGGTACGAGCCGGGGTCGCTCGAGCGATAGCCGACGTAGCGGCGATGCCCAGCGTTCCGGCGACAACGCCGCCAAAGGCGCGACGCCTGCTCGTCTTCCTGCGGAATCGGGAATCGGTCATAGCAGTCCTCACTCGTCCGGACGGGGAAAACGGACCGGTCCGCCGATGCTTTCCGCACCGCCGGACGGCATGCGATGAAATCATCAACTACGACGAAATATTCGTCAAGAGTAAATGATGAAATGGTCAGGACCGTGGAGAGATTCAACTGTCGAGGCGTACCTACGCAGAGACGAACCGCTTGGAAGGCGGCCGAGTCATCGCCGACAGCGGAGACGATCGGCTTCGGAGCCGCTGAAGTGGATCGAAAGGCGGAGGTGTCCGCGATCCGGTCAGGTCAAAGGTTCAGTTGTCGTACGACGCGACGCCGACCGGGCCGACGCCGAGGCACAGGTCCAGCCCCGGTGTCTCGGCGGAGATTCGCAGTGCCGAGCCGCTGCCGACGAGGCGGACGAACACGGTGTTCAGTCCCTTCCGGACCGGCGCCGACTCCGCTTCACCGTGTTCCAGGGCGACGCTGATCCGACCATCCCGACTGGCCACGTAATTGATTTGCGCGGTCCACTTGTTCGCGAGCAGGGGGCCGTCGAGACGCGGGAACACCGGCCTTGTTCCGTCGACGCGGTAGCCACAGCCGGGCTCCGGTCCGGGGAGGATGGCCCGGTTCCACCAGACCGCCGCGTCGACGATCGCACCGTCGTCGGTGATCATCCGCAAGTGCGGTGTCGCGACCGCGAACGTGCCGGGGGCGGCCACGGACGCCAGCACGCTGCTGGTCAGATTCTGCGGATAGGCCATCGGATTCAACACGTTCCACGGCACCTCCTGCTCGAGCAGGGGCGCGCCGTCCCATGCGCGCAGTGCCGATTTCACGTTGGTGACATACGTTTCGGACGGACCGACCCGCCACGATCGCACGAATGTCCAGGTGGAGCAGAGACTGCTCGCGACGAACACCGCTGTCACCGCGACCGTCAGCTGCCGGACCGGAAGCTCGATGCGCCGCGGATTCCGGGACGGCCGGGGGCGAGCCCGCACCATGAGCGCGCCCGCGGCCGCCGCGATCACCGCCGAGTCGGCGAAGTAGCGCAGCGACTGCATCAACTCCCCCGCGGTGTTCGGTCCGCCACGAGCCAACGCGACGGCCAGCTGAGCGATCACGACGTAGACGGCGGCCGTCAGCCACACCGCCCCGATCCGCTGCCGGGTGCGCATCGACAGCGCCACCACCGCGCCCAGCGTCAGCCAGGCCGCTACCACCGCCCAGCCGGGGGGATCCGCCCACGGCGTCGACGGCAGCCACCGCTCCCACACCCACGGACCGCCGGACAGCGCGGGCACGATCCCCAGGGAGGCCGCGCCGGGCAGCAGGTCGCGCAACTCGTCCCAGTCGTCGGGCAGTCCCGGCCCTGCGACCACCGCGAGATAGGCGATGGTCCAGAAGCCCAGGACCGCGGACGATCCGATCCACAGCGCCGCGCCCCGCCGCGCCACCACACGAATCGGGGACTCGCCGCCGTCGACATGGCGGACCAGCGCCGTCACGGCGAACGCCACGAACGGCACGACCGCCGACTTCTCGAAGAACAGCAACGCCACCACCAGCACCGCGACGCCGGACAGCGCGTATCGGCGGCGACCGCTCCGCACCAGCGACACCGCGTCCCCGATCACCCAGGCGAGGGCGAATTGCAGCGGCAGTGCGTTGAGTGCGGCGGCCCACCAAGCGAAAGCCGGGATCGTCAGGGGGCAGAACAGATAGAAGACCAGCGGAATCAGGAGCGGCCACCGGGGGCCCACGATGAGCAGCAGCATGCGCACCACGGCTACCGACGCACCCACTTGCATGAGCAGCAGCACCGTCACCGGTCCCGCCCAGACCAGCGGCGCGACCGCGTTCACCGCCCAGGCCGTGACGAAGGCCAACGGCATGAAGTGCCCGTCGTGGTCGTACAGCAGCAGATCGGTGGACCACAGCCCGTAGCGGGCCGCCCGGCCGACCAGGATGAAATCGTCCCAATAGAAGAAGCCGCTGTCGGCCACCCACCAGCGGACGGCCAGCTGCACCACGACCAGGCATCCGGCCACGACGACCACCGGTTGTGCCTTCGCGATCCTCCGGACGCGGCCCAGCGCCGACACCGGAGGAACGCGCGCCGACTCGGGCACGTCGAGCGCAGCAGTGTCCATGCCAACCCACCGTAGCGGCGGTCGCGCCGGGGATCGCGCCTCGACGGCTACGGAGCGTTCATGGTGCCCTCCCGCCAGCAGGGCCGATCGCCCGACGCACGGTCTCCTCGACGTCCAGTTCCGCGTCGTCCCGCAGGGCCTCGATCAGCGCGGCGCTGCCCGCGATGCCGGTCCAGGGCAGGTCGATCTCGGTCGCAACGAACCACGCCCCGTCCGCGGGCCAGATGAGATTCGGGCTGTTGATCGTCCGCGACCAGCCCGGGAGCAGGTCCGCGGCTCCCCCTGCCCTACCTGGCCGAGCGGGCCCCGCAACAGCAGATAGTCCCGCGCGGGTATGCGCAGACGCGGCCCATCGATCACCTCCGGCGGGAAGGCCGGTGCGACGGTGGGCGCTGACACGAGATCCGCGGAGCGCCGCCGCGGTCAGCAGAGTGCGGCGTCGGATGGGCGTGGTCCGGCGCGGCCATCTTCCTCCGTCCCCATCGAGGAGAATCCGGCGTCAGTGCCCGACCACACCGCTCACTTCATTCGGTGTGCTCGGCAGCGTGACGCTCGCGGTCTTCGCTCCGGTGGCGAGGTCGACGCGGTGGACCTGCTTCGCGGCGGGGTCCGAGACGTAGGCGACGTCGCCGCGGACGAACAGCGCGGGTCGCGGCTTCTGCCATTCCAGCGGTTCCTGCCAGGAACCTGTCACGGGGATCGTGCGCACGACAGCGCCCGCGACGGGATCGATCACGTGGATGCGGCCGTCGGTGCCGAGGACCAGGGCTTCGCCGTGCGGGCCACGGGCCAGCGAGCGGAAGGTGTAGCTGGTGCCCAGATCGACCAGCCGCAGCGTGCCGGTGACCGTGTCGATCAACGAGACACGCTGCGGGCGTTCGAGTTCGGCATCCTTGTCCTGCTTGTAGTCGCCGAGGACGACGGGCGAGGTCTCGCTGCCCGCCTGGTTGCCGATCCGGCCGTACTCGGTCGGGCCTGCCACCTTGGTGATCGCCCCGTTGCGGTAGACGAGCACGCCGTTCTCACAGCCGAGGACCACGGCCTCGCCCGCGGCGGTCGCCTCACCGTGCACGCCGGGGCAGTCTTCGCTGCGCGCCTTCTCGGTGCGGTTCTTGTCGAGCACCACGATCCCGGTTCGCTTCTCCTCCGTGCCGAGCGTGACGACGAGTTCGCCGTTGGCGAGTTCGATCGCGACGCCGTGGTGCGGGGCGGCCGCGCGGTAAGTGGCGGTCTGCGGCGCGCCGTCTGCGAGATCGGCCGAGTCGAACGCGACGACTTCACCGGTGCCGTCGCTGAACAGCACCGTCCGTCCGGCATGCCGGACCACGTGGCCGGGATGCGTGCCGGGGAACTCGATGCCGGTGAATCCGGCTGTGGCGGCATCGAAGACGCGGAAGCCGTCTTTCGTCGAGACGATCAAATGACGGTCGTCGCCCGCGGGGTTGAGCCGGTTGAAGCCGTCGAGCTCGACCGTGCCCGCGATTTCGAGAGTGGTTCCGTCCAGCACGTGGATTCCGCCGTCGTAGGTGATCACGACGGGATCGGTGATCCGCGGGGTGTCGCGTTCGGCGGAAGTGTCGGCCCCGCAGCCGGCGAGCACCGAGGCCAGCAGACCGATCAGGGCGGACGATGTGGTGGTTCGAGACCGAACGGGCATGAGCTACTCCGTCTTTCGTTCTGGTGTTCGGGTACTAAGCGGTGGCGAGGCCGCGGACGATCGATTCGGTGTTGGCCCGCATCATTTCCAGGTAGGTGCCCGCGCCGCCGCCGGGCTCGGTGAGCGACTCCGAATACAGCGAGATCACCTGCACGTGCACACCGGCTTGCTCGGCGAGCACACGGGCCAGACGGTCCGGCTGCGAGGAGTCGGCGAAGATCGCGCCCACCCCGGCGGCCCGGATTGCTCCGGCTAGGGCGGAGAGATCCGACGGGCTCGGTGCGGCGAGCGTGGTCCCGCCCGGTATCACGGCGCCGACCACCTCGAAGCCGAATCGCTGTGCCAGGTAACCGAAGACGTGGTGGTTGGTGACCAGCTTCCGCCGCTCGGCGGGGATGGTCGCGAACCGCTGGGTCATCCAGCGGTCGAGCCGGTCGAGTTCGGCGAGGTAGCGGTCGGCTTCGATCCGCACGGTCGCGGCGTCGTCGCCGTCGACCTGCTCGATGATCCGGTCCCGGATGACTTCCACCGCCTTGCGCACCCGGCGCGGGTCGGTCCAGAAGTGGGGATCCGGCCTGCCGTCCGCGTCGTCCGTGGAGTAGTCGATCGGATCGATCGCCGCGCCGACGGATACCCCTGCCACTCCGGATCTCTCGGCCGCCTCGACGTTGCGCAGCACACTCTCCTCGAGGCCGAGACCGTTGTAGACGATCAGGCTCGCGCGTTCGAGCCGGGCCGCCTGCTGGGCGGAGAGGGCGAAGAAGTGCGGGTCCGCGTTCGCCGGCATGAGCACGGTGACCTCGACCGCGTCCCCCGCGATGGCGCGGGTGAGATCGCCGAGGATGTTGGTGGTGACGACGACTCCGCCGCGATCGGCGTCGGCATTCGAGCATGCGGTGAGCGCGAGCAGGGCGACGGCGAACAGCGCGCACCAGTGAGCGGCACGTCTCATCGGCCGGTCTCCACCATCGCCGTGGGCACGATGTCGAGGCCGAAGGTTCTTGCGGCACGAAGGTTGTCGGCGTAGTCGATCTCGTGGATCGCTCGCGCCGCGGGATCGTTGAGGTAGGCGCGGTGCTCGTCGACGAGGATCAGCGGCGCGGGTTCTCCGTCGAGTACCGGCGCGGTGAACGGTCGCGCCGCGGCGGTCAGCCGTCCGGACACGGCGTCGTAACTGTGCAGCAGGCCGTCCGCGGTGAGGACCAGCAGTGGCGCGCCCTCGCCCGCGGTATTCGCCGCGACCACCGGGCCGGTGTCCACCGCGGTCCAGGACTTGCGCCGGACGTCGAGCACCCACACCCCGCGCAGGCCCGCCTTCGCCACCAGCGTCGCGCTGCCCGCGCGGTGGAAGAACGCGGTCGCGCGGTCGCCGTCGGAGATGCCGTGCGGATAGGGAATCTTCTCGCCGCTGAACACCGCGTTCCGGGCCGTCACCACCAACGCGCCGTCGGCGCAACCGAAGACGACACCACGCCTGGTCACCGCCGAGCCATGCGGACGCGGACACTCTTGGGCGAGGACCGAGGCGGGCGCTCCGTCTCGGGCACGAACCTCGATCCGGTCCCGGGCGGGCACGGCCACCAGCAGGTGCTCGGCGTATGGCACGGCGGCTCCGTCGGCGATCACGCCGCGCTCTTGTCGCGACCCCGCGCCCAGCGCGGACCGATCCAGCAGCGCTGTGCCACCCGCGTCGGAAACCAGTGCGGTCACCGCACTGTCGGCATACGCGGCCGACACCGGGCCACCGGCGAGGGCGCCCAGATCGCGGACGGGTGCCCGGTAGTAGTGCACGTGATCGCCGTGATCGACCGTCCATGCGCCCGCGTCCACGATCCGCACCCCGTCGCGGGCGGACAAGAAGGCGTAGCGCCCGTCGGCGGTCACGCGGCCGACGCCTTCCGCTCGGCCGAGATCGATGACGTCCGCGGTGACGAGATCGACCACCCGCACCGCGCCGGTCCCGCTGTCGACCACGACCAGACGCGGCTGCGCCTCGTCGGCCTCCTGCGCGCCCGCCACATAACCGTGCGGCGGCGTCTCCGGAGGGCCAGTAGAATCGCCTGTCCCGCAACCGATCAAGGGCGTCATCATGGCGAGTACCAGGAGCACGGCCAGTGGTCTCGGCGTCCCGCGCGAGGACCGGATCCGATCACGCACCCAGGACGACAGCGCCGAGACGAAGAACAGCGCGACGGCCGTCGCCGCGATGGTCGCCCCGGCGGCGGTGTGCGCGTGCCACGAGATCAGCAGCCCGGCGAAGGTGGCCACCGCCCCGAGCGCGGCGGCGGCGAGCATGATCGCCGGGATGCGATGCACCCAGTAGACGGCCGCCGCGGGCGGCGCGATGAGCAGACCGAAGACCAGCAATGTGCCGACGATGTGGAACGACGCGACTATCGCCAGGGTCAGCAGAGCGATCAGCGCCACGTTCGCCAGGCGAGGCCGTAATCCGAGGGTGTGCGCCTTGCGCGGGTCGAAGGTCAGCGCGACGAATGCCCGGTAGCCCAGCACCGAGATCACCGCCGCGAGAACCGTGGCCGCGACCAGGTACCACAGGTCACGTTCTCCGACGGCGAGTACGTCACCGAAGAGGAAGCCGGTCAGGTCGACCGCGAACGAGGGCGAACGCGACACGATGATCACGCCCGCCGACAGCATCCCGACGAACAGCAGTCCGATGCCGGTGTCCGCGGCGAATCGCGTCCCACGGCCGAGCACCGAGACGCCGACGGCCATCGCCGCGGCGCTGAATGCCGCGCCCAGCAACAGGTTTCCGCCGAGCAGCGCGGCGATCGCGACGCCTGGCAGCATGCCGTGCGCCATCGCGTCGCTGAGAAAAGCCATGCCGCGCAACACCACCCACGTCCCCGCCAGAGCGCACAGACACGACACGAGCAGTCCGCCCCACAACGCCCGCTGCACAAATGAAACCTCGAACGGGGCCAACCACTCCATGACGCAGCACTCTACAATGATAACGGTTTTCATTTCAATGAGTGGACGGGAGTTACATGCCGCCAGCTGTCGATATCGCCGAGGTGACGGCCGGGTACCGGGGACATCCGGTCCTGCGCGAGTTCACCGCCACCATCCCGGGCGGCCAGGTGACCGCACTCGTCGGACCCAACGGGTCGGGCAAATCCACCCTGCTCGGCGTCCTGGCCGGCGTCATCACGCCCACCGCCGGAACCGTGCGCCGCCACCATCTCCGGCGACCGGCAATCGTCGTGCAGCACAGCGGCGTTCCCCCCAATCTGCCGATCACCGTCCGCGAAACGGTCGCCATGGGACGCTGGGCGCAGCGCGGCGCATGGCGGCGTCTCACCCGGGAAGATCGCGCCATCGTCGGCGCGTGCCTCGACGGGATGGCGATCACCGACCTGGCCGAGCGCAGGCTCGACAGCCTCTCCGGAGGCCAGCGCCAACGGGCGATGCTCGCACAGGCACTCGCCCAGGAGTCGGACCTGCTGCTGCTCGACGAACCGACCACCGGTCTGGACTCGGCCGCGCAGCAGGAGATCTCCGACGCCGTCCGCCACGTCGGAGCCCACGGCGTGACGGTCGTGCACGTCACACACCGGCGCGACGACGCCCTGCGCGCCGACTATTGCCTGCTGCTGCGGGACGGCCGGGTGACCGACCACGGCGACCCGCGCACCGTCCTGCGCGGACCCACCACCGAACCGGAAGCGGCCGCCGCCGACTAGCGTGGCACTCCGGGCATACCGGCGAAGAGGATCTGGAAGACCTTGGGCGCGTTCGGTATGACCGCCATGGAAGGAGTGAACGGCGCGCCTTCGTTGGTATCCGTGACCACATAGTCGGCGTGGCTGTCGGGAACCCGGTCGAGGATCCCGGCACAGCGCGGCCCGCCGGTCGCGTTCACCTTCGGCAGATCGTCGGGATATTTGTAGGGCTGAGCGCCGTACATGAAGCTGGCGTTGAAGATGGCTCCGGGTTTGTATCCGCCGATGATGGCCTCGGCCGCGGGAAGGGCTTTCGCGATGCCGACGACTACGCAATACACCACGGGCGAGTAGGTATCGAGCAGTGAGCTGGTCGGCCGCAGGGTCGCGAGCACAGCGGTGAGTCCTTGCTCGTTCTCGGTCAGCGCCGTCCGGGTGGTGTCGGCCAACCCGACGAGGTTGAGCAGCACGGCGTCCAGGTCTTCCGCGCCCTGGGCGAGCGTCCCGCTGATCGTGGTGGCGTCGGCGGCCGTGCGCAACAGGTCGGGAGCGGTATCGGCGTAGAGCCCGGTGACCTGGCCCGCAGCGGACAGGTCCCGCCGCAGCGCGGGCAGGCTCGGGTTGATCTGCCGCAGGTAGTCGTCCGAACGAGCGAGCAGATCGCCCAGCCGGTCGCCACGCCCCTGCAACGCCGTGTCCAAGGCGGCGAGGGTGGCGTTCAGTTCGCCCGGTTCGACTTTCGCCAGCACATCACTCAGACGCTGGAACAGCGTGTTGTATTCGACGGTGACGGATTCGGCGCGGATCGTCGAGCCGGGGCGCAGCGGTGTCGGCGAAGGAGCGCTCGGCACCACGAAATTCACGTACTTGGCCCCGAATACGGTGGTCGAGCGGATGTCCACCGTCGCGTTGGCGGGCACCAGCCGCAGCAGTTCGGGATCCAGCTCGAGGTGCAGACGCGCCCGGTCGCCGCGGAACTCGACGGCGCTCACCTTGCCGAGTTCCACGCCGCGCATCCGCACCTTGGCATCGCTGTCGAGCACCAGACCGGAGCGGGGCGTCTCGACGGTGACGGCCACCGTCGAGCGGAAACGTCCGGCGTACATCGACGCGGCGACCGCGACTACCGCGACGATGAGCAGGAGCAACGCCGCTCCGGCGACTTTCAACCGCAGTAACCGCCACGTCACCAGCACGGTTTGGCTGCCGAAACTCATTCGAAACCACCGATCACTTCTCGTCACGGGCTGTGCGCGACGGCGGCACACCCGCGGCCCTGGCATCCGACTACGGTCGCGGTCCGCGGCTTGCCGGACGCTCGCTAACCGTAGTACTGTCCAGACACGTGTCCATCATAAAACTTGGACACTTATCTGGGGAAGGATTTCCAATGACTCTGGTGAAACCACGTCGGGTATCCGGAGGCGACCACGAGCACGGTCATCTGGAGGAGTTCCGCGTCGACCCGATCGGGCTGATGCGCCGGGTCCGCGCGGAGTGCGGCGACGTCGGCTCGTTCGACCTGGCCGGGCGCCAGGTCATCCTGCTGTCGGGCGCGGAGGCCAACGAGTTCTTCTTCCGCTCCGGCGACGACGACCTCGACCAGGCCGCCGCCTACCCCTTCATGAAGCCGATCTTCGGCGAGGGCGTCGTCTTCGACGCCAGCCCGGAACGCCGCAAGGAGATGCTGCACAACCAGGCGCTGCGCGCCGAACACATGCGCGGGCACGCCGCCACCATCGCCCGTGAGGTGCAGCGGATGCTGGCGCGCTGGGGTGACGAGGGCGAGATCGACCTGCTCGACTTCTTCGCCGAGCTGACCATCTACACCTCCTCGGCCTGCCTGATCGGCCTGAAGTTCCGCAACGACCTCGACGACCGCTTCGCGCACCTCTACCACGACCTGGAACGCGGCACCGACGCACTGGCCTACGTCGACCCCTACGCCCCGATCGAGAGTTTCCGCCGTCGCGATCAGGCGCGGGCCGAGCTGGTCGAACTGGTCCAGGGGATCATGGACCGCAGGGCCGCCGACCCGCCGACCGGCAAGGACGACCGGGACATGCTCGACGTGCTCATCTCGATCCCGGGCGACAACGGCGAACCGCGCTTCAGCGCCAGCGAGATCACCGGCATCTTCATCTCCATGATGTTCGCGGGCCATCACACCACCTCCGGCACGGCGGCCTGGACGATCATCGAACTGCTGCGCCACCCCGAGGTGCTCGACCGGGTCGTCACCGAACTCGACGAGCTCTACGCCGACGGCTCGGACATCAGTTTCGGCGCGCTGCGCCAGATCCCGATGCTGGAATCCGTGCTCAAGGAGACGCTGCGCCTGCATCCACCGCTGATCATCCTGATGCGGGTGGCGCGCGGCGAATTCGACGTCTGCGGTCATCGGATCGAGCCCGGCGATCACGTCGCCGCCACTCCCGCGATCTCGAACCGGATCCCGGAGGACTTCCCGGACCCGGACGCTTTCGATCCCGGACGTTATATCGATCCCAACCAAGCCGACCTCGTCAATCGCTGGACCTGGATTCCGTTCGGCGCGGGCCGCCACCGCTGCGTCGGCGCGGCGTTCGCGTTGATGCAGCTGAAGGCGATCTTCTCGCTGCTGTTGCGGGACTGGGAGTTCGAGATGGTCCAGCCGTCGGACAGCTACCGCAACGACCACTCCAAGATGGTCGTGCAGCTCGCGCAGCCCTGCACCGTCCGTTACCGCAGGCGCCGCGAGGACCACGACAGCTGACGACGTGGCCGGGCACGCGAGAGCTCCCCGTCGCGTGACGGGGAGCCCGCGTCCGGCAGCTACTCGTAGCGCACCCGCCAGCTCTTGATGCCGTTGATCCACCCGGACCGCAGCCGCACCGGATCGGACACCTGCCG
The DNA here is from genome assembly GCF_044548645.1 of Nocardia sp. NPDC051929. Lineage (NCBI taxonomy): Bacteria > Bacillati > Actinomycetota > Actinomycetes > Mycobacteriales > Nocardiaceae > Nocardia > Nocardia sp. NPDC051929. The sequence goes on from NZ_JBIUCG010000031.1 coordinate 55,346, forward strand.
CAGGCCGGGCATCGCATCGGCGATGGCGTTGAACATCAGATCGATCTCCAGCCGGGCCAGGTTCGCGCCGACGCAGTAGTGCGTGCCGGTGCCGCCGAAACCCACGTGTGGATTCGGATTGCGCAGGACATCGAACGTGAACGGATTCTCGAAGCCCTCCTCGTCGAAATTCGCCGAGCTGTAGAACAATCCGAGCCGCTGACCCTGCCGGATCCGCTGCCCGCCGAGTTCCAGGTCCTCCGTCGCGGTGCGCTGGAAGGCGGTCACCGGAGTGGCCCATCGCACGATCTCGTCGGGCGCGGTACGTGGACGCTGCTGCCGGTAGGTCTCCCACTGTTCCGGTTGATCGACGAACGCCTTCATCCCGTGCGTGATGGCATTGCGGGTGGTCTCGTTGCCCGCCACGGCGAGCAGGATGACGAAGAAACCGAACTCGTCGGAGCCGAGCGCCTCGCCGTCGACGTCGGCGTGCACCAGCTCGCTCACGATGTCGCCCACCGGGCAGGCACGGCGCTGCTCGGCCATATTCCAGGCGTAACCGAGGATTTCGGCCGAGGCCATCGCGGGATCGCCGTACTCGGGGTCGTCGTAGTTGAGCATCTGGTTCGACCAGTCGAAGATCTTCTTCCGATCCTCCTGCGGCACGCCGATCAGCTCGGCGATGGCCTGCAACGGCAGTTCACAGGCGACCTGCTCGACGAAGTCGCCGCCGCCGGACTTCCTGGCCTCGTGCACGATCCGCTCGGCGCGCTCGGTGAGCGCGGCGCGCAGGTTCTCCACCGCCCGCGGCGTGAAGCCCTTGGATATGATCCGCCGGATCTTGGAGTGCTTGGGCGGGTCCATGTTCACCAGCAGAGCGCCGGTGAGCGCCATCTGTTCCGGCGTGATGTCGCCGGGCAGGCGGATGATGGCCCCTTTCCGCTCCGAGGAGAACAGCTCCGGATGCTTGGAGATCTCCTTGATGTCGGCGAGCTTGCTGACCACCCAGTAGCCGCCGTCGTGGAAACCACCGGACGTCTCGTCGGATTGCGCGTTCCACCACACCGGGGCGGTCCGGCGTAGCTGAGCGAATTCCTCTACCGGACTTCGGTTCTCCCACAGCGCCGGGTCGGTGAAATCGAATCCGACCGGAAATGCCGGAGCTGCCATTGCTACCTCCTAGATGAAACGTGCGAGCCGGTCAGCGCGGCGAAGTGCGCCGCGCGGCGTCGGGATCGGCCTCGGCGGCCGACGCGCGGGCCGCGTCACCATCGCGCAGCCATGCGGCGGCGCGACCAGCGACCAGCGGCAATTCGAGATACGTGCGCACACCCGGCTCGGCGGCGACGACGTAGGGGATCGAGTTCACGCAGTGCATGGCCGTGGCGACGATGCCGGGGTTGCGCACCAGACCCGCGGCGGCGCTGTGCGCGTGCATACCGGTGAAGGTCACCGTCGCGCCGGGATCGCCGACGATCTCGACCTCGTATCGCTCTCCCATGGGTCCGAAGGTCCAAGGCGGGTCGAGGTTCTCGGTGCCCATGAACCAGTTCACCGCGGCCGTGATCACCGGAGTACCGCGAACGGTCCCTTCCCAGCGGAAGCGCTGCGCGGCGACGCGCCCGGGCGCGATCGGGCCGATGGGCGAATCGATCGGCGCGGTGGCCACCGCCATGTCGTGCGTCACCCGCAACCGCTCGTCGAGCGCGATGCCCAGCGCTTCGGCGATCATCCACACCGACTGGCTGTAGCCGCCCGCGAGCACGTTCGCCATGACGCTGGTCGCGGCCTGCTCCGGCGTGGCGCCGAACAGCATCCAGTCCCGGACCACTTCGGGCGCGCCATAGGTGCGGATATCGGAGAACTCTTCGGCGCGCACCGCGGTGATCGCCCCCGAGAGCGCCGACACCACCAGCGGGATCTTCTCGGTGATGCCGCCGGGATGTATTCCGGTCCCGTGCAGCGTGACTCCGGCGGCTCGGCACAGCTCGTCGTACCGTTCCCGCTCCGCGCGGCGCGGATGGAACCAGCCCAGCGGTGTGACGACGTTCTTGCCGGACCGCAGGATCGCGCGCACCGTCGCGGCGTCGGCCATGAACGGGCTGTAGAGCACGCAGTCGGCCTGCGTGGCGAGCAAGCGGTCGGCATCGGTGGTCGCGCGCACCCCGACCGGCGGGCGGCCGACCAGCTCGCCCAGGTCCATGCCGTCCTTGTCCGCGCTGTGCACCCAGGCTCCGGCCAGTTCCAGCTCGGGATGGTCGAGAATGCCCTCGATGGCGGCCCGCCCGACCCCGCCGGTCGCCCATTGGATCACCCGGATCATGTCAGTCCGCCTTGTGGTCGGGCCCTCGCCCGGCCACGTACTGTTCGGCCCACCGGTAGTCGGGTTTGCCGCTCGGAGCGCGCACGATGGTGTCGGCGACCCAGACCTGTTTGGGCACTTTGTATCCGGCCAGGAATTTGCGCACGTGCGCGTGCAGCTCGGTGAATTCGACCGGCCCGGACAGCGACACCACCGCGGCGACCTGATGCCCCCAGCGCTCGTGCGGCACGCCGATCACCACCGCGTCGAAGATCGCGGCGTGGGTCTTCACCACGCTTTCGACCTCTTCGACGAACACCTTCTCGCCGCCGGTGTTGATCACCATGTTGCCGCGGCCGATCAGCGTGATCGACCCGTCGGTCTCGGCGCGGGCCCGGTCGTCGGTGACGACCATGCGCACGCCGTCGACGGACTTGAACAGCTTCTCGGTCTTGTCGGGGTCCTTGTAGTAACCGATCGGCACGTTGCCGGTCTTGGCCAGCCAGCCTTCCGAACCGGGCGCGACGGGGCGGCCGTCGTCGTCCACGACCACCGCACCGCGGCCGGTCCGCACGCGGGGGCCGCGCGCCGGATCGTCGTCCTTCTGGGCGAACCCGATACCGCCGAATCCGGTCTCCGATGATCCGATGGAGTCCGAGACCACCGCCCACGAGAACATCTCCAGCAGCGTGTTCTTCACCGGTTGCGACAGCAGCGCGGCGCCGGAGGCGATGGCAAGCAGCGACGAGGCGTCCACCGGTTCGCTCCGATACGCCTCGATCAGCGGCCTGGCCATGGCGTCGCCGGTGATCACCATGACCTGCGGGCGTTGCTCGGCGACGGTCCGCCAGACGCGTCCGGCGTCGAAGCGGGACTCGAAGATCACGGTGTTGCCCGACCACAGCGCGGTGAAGGTGGGCATCATGGCGGCGGCGTGGATCAGCGGCGGCAGCACCAGCCAGGCACTCGGATCGATCCGGGCGCCGGTGCGGGACTGCTGGAACTCGTCGGCGACCGGTTCACCGGTGTAGAAGTCGATGCCTCCGCCGAGGACGCGCCACATGTCCTCCTGCCGCCACATGACGCCTTTCGGCATGCCGGTCGTCCCGCCGGTGTACATCATGAACAGGTCGTCGGCGCTGCGTTCGACCACCGGACGGTCCGTCGCTCCGGCGGCGACGGCCGACTCGTACGACGTCGCTACATCGTCGATGTCCGGCGAGAATTCGTCGGCGACGCGAATCATGTGCCGCAAACCGGGCGTTCGCTCCCCGGCCTCCCGGACGGCGGCGCCGTAACAGGAGTGGTACACGAGCACTTCGAGATCCGCGTTCTCGTAGACGTAGGCCAGTTCGGCGACGCCGTACCGGTAATTGATGTTGATCGGGACGGCGGCGAGCTTGAAGCACGCGATCAGCGTCTCCATCGTCTCGATGCTGTTGTGCATCTGGAAACCCACGTGCGTTCCCGCGCCCACGCCGATGCTCGCCAGATGGTGCGCGAGCCGATTGGCGCGGATGTCGAGTTCGCGGTAGGTCACGCGACGGCCGGACTGGATGAGAGCCACCCGCTCGGGCATGGCGTCCACGGAGTGCTCGAAGAGGTCGGCGAAGTTGTTGGCCATGTCGTTCCATCTCTGCGTGGTGCGGTCAGACGACGGTGAGCGGAAGGGGTATCCCCCGGTCGGTGAAGGTGAAGGCCGCGCCGGTGCTGAACCGGGTCAGCGCCACCTCCGTCGCCTCCCGGAACGGTGTGTCGCCGAGCGTGATCGCGGCATGCCAGCCGTCCTCGCCCGCGGTGAGGACCTCGGCGGAGAAACGCGGGTTCACGCCGCGGACCAGGGCGTTCAGCGGCTGCAGGTGCTCGGGGTCGAGCATCGAAGGCCACGTGCCGTCGGTGTGCGCGCCACTGGCGGCCGGGAACGTCACCGTGACCGTGTCACCGGCGGGCACGATCTCGATTCCGGTGTACGGCAGAGGATTCAGAGCGGGGTGCAACCGCAGCACCGTCGCCAGCGCGGCGGCGTCGTCACCGAGACCGAGACAATCGCGCAGGCGTTCACTGGTGAGCCCGGCGATGCCCGCGAACTGTTTACGTCCGATCTCCAGCGCCGCGTCGGCGTCCACCCGAGCGCGCACCGCGATCAGGAAACCCAGGGTGAGCAGGTGATGTTGCAGACATACCTCGTCGGCGAGCCGAACCAGCGCGGAGCGGGAGAAATCCGCGAAACGCACATCGCTGAGCAAGGGGCCGGAGTAGTCCGGCCGCCCTTCGTCGGCGGGGTCGATCGCGGCCAGATCCAGTCCGGCCGCCACCGACCCGGCGACCAGGTCGGCGTTGGCAGGCACCGGCGGCGGTACGTGCGCGGGGTCGATCACGACCGTCCACGCGCACACCGGCTTGCGATCGGCCGGACGGCGGGGCGGGCGGTGGATCGGCCGGACCTGGGCGTGCGGATTGGTGGCCAGCGCGGTCGCGTCGAAGGTCGGGTCCTCGATGTCGTGGCACATCGACACGACGAAGTCCTCGCCCATCGGTTCCACGTCGGCGAGCGCACCGCAGTGGTCGAGCCAGAACTCACCGTGGTGGTGGTCGTCGACTCGGAAACGGAAGTCCATGAACTGCGGTGGAGCGCCGATGTCCAGTTGCAGTCCCTTGAAGATGGTCTCCACGCCGTCACCCGCGAAGCCGAGCGCCCGCTGCATGCGCCGGGTGTAGACCGGGCTGGCCACCTGCCACTCCTCGATGGCGACCTCGGTCATGCCCTCGCGGCCGAACGCGGCGATCGAGTGCGCCATGCCGGAGCGGTCGATGAGGTGCCCGCACAGCAGCAGTTCGGGCAGCAGAGCGGCCAGGGTGTCGCGGTCCAGGTCGGCGAAACGGCTCTGAGGTCCGGCCATGTCGGTCACCACAGCGAGGCGGGCGATTCGCCGACGCGATACCAGCCGGGCAGCGGCGCGCCGGAAACCGAGCGCTCGATGCGCTTCTGCATCCCCGGGGTGAGCGCCTTGTCGGTGATCATCTCGACGAACAGCGCCGAGACATTGCCGAAGTCGAAGAAGTCGCGCTGCCAGGACCATTGGAAGTCGCCGCCGTAGCGGAACCAGCTACCGCCGATGCCCTCGGGCGAGTAGTTGCGCCCATCCGGACGTGTCGCCTCGCTGATCTGCTTCCAGAACCCGATGACGGTGCCGGTGCGGTCGTCGACCACGAATTCCTGGTAGGGGTAGGTCCAGCCCTCCAGGCCGGCCATCTCCTGGCCGAGGGCCAGCTCGCGGATCTCGTCGCGTCCGACGGCCATGAATTCCTGGGTGGGTCCGTAGTTCCAGCCGTAGGTGGCGTCCTCGGTGTACATCTGCGCGAGGGGCTTCCAGTCCCCCTTCTCCTCGCAGCGCTGGTTCTCCACGATCCAGCGCTGAATCATCTCGTCGAGCTCGGCGCGGTCGAAAGCTGGCATCAGTCGGTACCTTTCGGAGAGGAGTCGGTCGCGCCTTCGTCGGCGATCGACAGGGCTCGAGTGGGGCAATAACGGATCGCGTCCGCCACGGCGGGCCGGAGTTCGGCGTCCGGTACGTCGTGCAGGATCTCGACCTGCCCGCGTCTGGGCACCGTGAACACCTCGGGAGCCTCGGCTTGGCAGACCGCGTGCCCTTGGCACAGATCGAGATCGGCGCGGATTCTCATGACCGGCTCCACACGGGCCTGCGCGGCGATCCCGGCATACGGATCCGGTCGGATGGACGGCTCATCGGGTCTCCACGGTGATGGGTAGGTGCGCGAAGCCACGCACATTGGACGAATGAACCCGCGCGATCCCGGATTCGAGGACGTCGTAGGACCGCACACGCGACGCGAACTCCGTCAGCGCCACCGTCGCTTCCACACGGGCCAGGTGCGCCCCCAAACAGAAATGCACACCCGCACCGAAACTCACCAGCCCGGACCGATCGGCACGATCGAGACGGAAACTGTCACCGTCCTCGAACACCGCCGCATCCCGGTTGGCCGAACCGATCAGCAACAACACCTTCGCCCCCGCCGGAACCACCCCACCGTGATACGCGAGGTCCTCGGTCGCGGTGCGGGCGATCATCTGACTCGAGGTGTCATAACGCAAGGTCTCCTCCACCCAGTCCGACACCAAACCCGAATCCGCGACGACCTTCGCGTACTGCCCCGGATAACGCGCACCCCAATACAACGCATTACCCAGCAACTTGGTGGTCGTCTCGTTACCCGCCACCACCATCAAGAACAGGAAACCGATGATCTCCGCATCGGTGAGCCGGTCACCGCCGATCTCCGCATCCAGCAACGCCGAGGTCAGATCCTCTCTCGGAGCGCGCCGACGCTCGGCCACCATCTCCGTGTAGTAGCCCAGCAGTTCGATCGAAGCCTCGACAGCCGCCATCGGGATATCCAGCACACCGTCCTCACGGTGCACCACCAGATCCGCCAACCGGCGAATCTCCCCCCGATCCACCACCGGCACCCCCATCAGCTCGGAGATCACATCCATCGGCAACTTGCCCGCGACCTCATCGATCCAGTCGAAGACGGCACCGGACACCGCGGGCTCCAGATACGACAGCGTCAACTCCCGGATCCGGTCCTCCATCTGCGCGACACGCTTCGGCGTGAACCCCTTGAACACCAACCGCCGCATCCGCAGATGCCGCGGATCATCCATCGCCAGAAACGACATGGTCCGATGCGCGTGCCGACCCCACGCCGCCGGATCCAGCGACACCCCGTTCGCACTCGACAACCGCACACTGTCACGAAACGCCCCCACCACATCCGGATGCCGCGACAACGCCCAAAACCCCAGATCCGGGTTGTGATACAGCGGCGCCTCCTCCCGCAGCCGCCGATACACCGGATACGGATCCTCATGAAACCCGTAGTCATACGGGTCGAACACCAGCGGCCCCACCACAGCCGTCATCGCCCACACTCCAAAACCGATAACAAGTTCTCAACAAGGATCGTCCACCCAACGCTCCGTAGAGACACATAGCTGGACATGTGTCTGGACGGTACCACTGACAGTTTTTCAGGACAATCCCGAACAAGCGATCTCGCGGAAAGAAATCCGCCGTCCGATCGCCAGGCCGACACACACCACGAATCAAGAACACGTTCTTGTAGGCAGCTCGGCGATCGGACTATATTCCATACAACTGTCCAGACACGGCGGTTCGCAGCACGCGGCCACCTTCGCCGATGCCGTCACGCGGGCAGCGCACGACAGCTCGCCGAACGACCAGACAAGGATTTCCATGCGATTCGGCATCGTCCTGTTCACCAGCGACCGCGGCATCACTCCCGCCGCGGCGGCCCGAGCGGCCGAGCAGGCGGGGTTCGCCTCCTTCTACGTCCCCGAGCACACCCACATCCCGGTCGCGCGCAACGCGGCGCACCCGCAGACCGGCGACGCGTCGCTACCCGACGACCGCTACCTGCGCACGCTGGACCCGTGGGTCGCACTGTCCATGGCGGCGGCAGTCACCGAACGCATCGAGCTGGCCACCGCCGTCGCGCTCCCCGTGGAGCACGACCCGATCACCCTTGCCAAGACGATCGCCTCACTGGACCACCTCTCCGGTGGCCGGGTCGTGCTGGGGGCCGGATTCGGCTGGAACACCGACGAACTCGCCGATCACGGAGTACCCGCGAACAAGCGACGCACCGTGCTGCGCGAATACCTGGCGGCGATGCGGGCGCTGTGGAGCCGGGACGAGGCCGGTTTCGACGGCGAGTATGTGCGCTTCGGCCCGAGCTGGGCGTGGCCGAAACCGGTCCGGCGCTCGGTGCCGGTGCTGATCGGCGCGGCGGGCACCGAACGCACCTTCCGCTGGATAGCCGAGTCGGCGGACGGTTGGATCACCACCCCGGGGGAAACGGAGATCTCCGATCGTCTCGCGTTGCTGCACGAGATCTGGCAGCAGGCCGGGCGGCCCGGACGTCCGCGCGTGGTGGCCCTGGATTACAAACCCGACGCCGCACGCCTGGCCGAGTGGGACCGCGCCGGCGTCACCGACGTCGTGTACGGACTGCCGGACAAAGACGAGCCCGCGGTGTGCGCCTACCTCGAGCGGTTGTCCGGCAAACTGACCGACATCGGCCCGCCGCTCGGCGCGGCGAGCCGGCCGTAGCGAATCACGTGGCCGAACACACAACTATTTCCGCAGCAGGAAAGTTGCTCGAACGAAATAACGACACTACCATCTAGACACATGTCCGAAAGCGATTCCAGAACCGTCGAAGCCACGCGGCGGCGCTTGTCCGGAAAGCAGGCCGACACCGTCGACAAGCTCACCAGATCGGCGTTGGAAGTGCTTTCCCGGGAGGGTTACGCCGGCATGACCATCCGGATGGTGGCCGCCAACGCCAAGGTCGGCACCGCCACCGCGTACACCTATTTCTCCTCCAAGGAGCACTTGGTCGCGGAGATCTTCTGGCGCAGGCTGCGCGCACAACCCTCCCCTGTGAGCGAGGATCCGGACGCCACCGTGCGGGTGATCGCCGAACTCCGCAGCATCGCGTTGCTGGTCGCCGACGAACCGGAATTGTCCGGCGCGGTCACCAGCGCGCTGCTCGGCCGCGATCCCGACGTCGAGCATTTGCGGTCGCGCATCGGCTTGGAAATTCGCACCCGCCTCGCGCACGCGCTGTCCGGAAATCCCGACGCGGATATTCTGAAATCGCTCGAATTGCTCTACGCGGGTGCGCTGGTCCATGCCGGGATGGGCTACGAATCGTATTCCGACATCGCGGACCGCATCGAGCGGTCCGCGATGCTCATCCTGAAGTGACGCGGCGCGTTCCGCGTCACTTCAGGCCAGGCCCAATTTCAGCGACGCGCCGCCGTCGACGAACATCTGCAAACCGGTCACGTAGCGCGACTCGTCGGAGGCCAGGAACGTGACCGCGTGCGAGATGTCCGAGGACTCGACGAAGGGAATCGGCATGGCCTGCATGAAGGGAAAGGTGACCTCGGCGTCCTCGCGCGTCGGGTTCTGTACGTCGGGACGGAAGATCTGGTACATCCCCGGGTTGTGCAGCATGTCGGTGTCGACGTTGGTCGGATGCACCGCGTTGATGCGGATCGAGCTCGGCCCCAGCGTCAACGCCAAAGTCTGCGTATAAGAACGGATCATCTTCTTCGACAGGCCGTAGCCGTCGCCGCCGGGACCTTGCAGTGCCTGCTGGCCGTTGAATCCGGTCTGCGGCACCAGGCCCGCGACCGATCCCGTCACGATGATCGAGGCGCCCGCGCCCAGATGCGGCAGCGCGGCGTGCACGGTGTTCACCACGCCGACGAAGTTGACGTCGAAGACATCCACGAAGCCCTGCAACGGCACATGGTGGCCCAGCGGGCAGATCCCGGCGTTCGCCACGACCACGTCCAAGCGCCCGAGTTCGGCGACGCCCGCCGCGATCGCCGCTTGCAGCGCGGGGCGATCGCGCACGTCGACCTGTGCGGCCACCACCCGACGGCCGGTCTTGGCGACCAGTTCCTTGGTCTCGGCGAGATCCGCTTCGGTCGCCAGTGCGTATTCGTTGCTGGCTATGTCGGCGCAGATATCGAAGGCGATGATGTCGGCGCCTTCCTCGGCCAAGGCGACCGCGTGACTGCGGCCCTGCCCCCGTCCCGCACCGGTCACCAGGACGACTTTGCCGCTGACCCGATCCATGTTTCCTCCACCGTGCTCGTCGCCGGTTCCCGTCACCCCCCGCGACACGCGCCGCACATATATGGAATAGTAACCGGACATCTGTCTGGACGATACTACGGACAAAGGTATGGATCAATCACTCGTCACCGCACCCGATTCCGCGGCCGCATCCCGGCCCGAGCGGGGTGATCGTTGATGCCCAAGCGGCCACGCAACCTCGACTCCCCGCTGGTCACGACCGTCATCAAATACATGTCCAGAGCGCAGACCTGGGCGTACCGCCGGACCGGAGGGCGCGTCGGCGCGCGATGGCGGATCGGCGCCGGCTTCCGCGAGCCGGTACCCACCTTGCTGCTCGAGCATCGGGGTCGCAGATCGGGCAAGTTGTTCACCGTCCCACTGCTGTACCTCGTCGACGGCGCCGATCTGGTAGTGGTCGCCTCGCAAGGCGGGTTGCCGAATCACCCCCAGTGGTACTTCAATCTCCTGGCACATCCCGTGACCCGGGTACAGGTCGGGGCCGAGCACCGACGCGTCCGCGCCCGCGTGGCGAGCCGGGAGGAGAAGAATCGCTTGTGGCCCTTGCTCGTAGCCCTCTACGCGGACTTCGACACCTACCAATCCTGGACCGAGCGCGAGATCCCGGTGCTCATTCTTCAGCCGGAGGACCGGCCGCACTGACCCGGCGCGTCGAGCGAGGTCCGCGGCCACCCTCCCCCATGATGTTCAGCGTTCCCGGCGCGATGGGCGCCGCCCGCCCGCCGGAGCAGTGCGACGCAATCGATCGACTCGACCGAGGATGGGAGAGCGTGTGGCGAAGATGGGTAGGCGGAAACGGTCCAGGCTGATCACCGCCGGAATGCTGCGGGAGAAGCACCAGCAGGAAGAGCACGGCGCACCGGCGCGACCGGCGCCGCTGCCCCCGGACGAGGTCGAGACGGCCATCGTGCTCGATCTCGACGGGCTCGCCACGCGCGTGCGTGCGCGGCGGCGCGAGATGAAGTGGACCCAGGCGGATGTGGCGGGCAACGGCGGCCCGCCGGCCAAGGTGATCAGCGAGATCGAGCGGTCCCGCAATCCACGGCCTGGTACCGAGGTGCTCGACCGGCTCGACGCGGGACTCGAGTGGCCGCCCGGCACCAGCGCGACGATCCTGCGCGCCGAGCGGGCAAGCGAACTGGCCACGGCGCGCTGAGCGCCGGATCCGAAACTCGGCCGGTCGGAGAATTTTTCGATATCTCCGACCGGTCGAGCCGGAACGCTCATCGGTAGCTGTGGGCGCTGCTAGGCTGCTCAGCGACCCTAGACGACTGCTCTTGCGCCGCCGGAGTGCGCGGGTCCGGCCGTGCTGGACGCAGGTGTTAACCCGATGAAGGAATGGACGTAACATGCAACTCCGCGGCATCACTGCGGCAGCGATACTCGCCATCGGCTCGCTGACCGTCGGCGCGGGCGTCGCCCACGGCGAGCCCGCTCCCGACATCACCTACTCGGCCAAGATCGTCGACCAGACGGTGGTCGCCGCGCTCCGGGGCGGAACCTTCCAGTTGTCCAAGGCACTGCGCGATCAGCCCGCGGGCGACGAGAACACGCGACTAACCGAGCGCGACGGGGTGCTCGTCGATCATGGGGGCGCCCCGGCCGACATCGCGCAAGTGATCGACGTGGTAGACATCCGGGACCGCGACGGCCACGTCGCGATGACGTTGCCGCTCGACTTCCGGATCGCGGGGACCGCCATTCCGGTGCGCCCGGAGCTGAAGAAGGACAGCACCGTGCTCGAGCTGAAGCCGTCCAGGCCGGAGGGCATCGCGATCACCGAGCCACTGGTGGCCAAGCCGGTCGCGTCCATGACCGAGAACCAGCGCGCCCGTGACGAATTCGCCAGCCAGTTCGGGCTCGCCACCGCCATAGGCGGTTTCGTCGGCACCGCGATCGGCGCCACGATCGGCTGCCTGGTCACCATCGCCGTGGGCTGCGTGGCCGGTCTGCTGACCGGCGCGAGCCTCGGCGGCATCCTCGGAACCATCGCGGTCGGCGGGCCCACGCTCGTCGTGGCGGGTGTCGACCTGCTCACCACGTTGCAGGCGGCCGACGGCACTACCCGCTTCGCCGACAAGCCCGTCCAAACCGCTCCGGCCCAAACCAAGTAGCCGTGTCCCGGCGGCGCAGCAGCGCGCCGCCGGGCGGACTTCCGATCGACCGCGTCGCTACAACGGCGCGGTCGTCGTGTTCGAGCGACCCACGCGCTCGTCGTTGATCAAGTGATAGGCGCGTCCCAGATCGTCGAGCGCACGCTCCCATCTGGTGTCCGCGTCGTGGCCACGGGGATTGCGGCTGAGCAACAGCAGGACCTCGGCCGCGTCCGCAGACCGCGCGGCGGCGTCCAGCAACACCGGCACCGGTTCCACGGTGGTGCCCGCCGCCAGCGCGCCGATACGGTCGTGCAGCCAGTGCGCGTCGAAACGCGCCTGCTCCGTGGGGTTCTCCCCGTTCACCGGCAGGGTGCTGACCGCGGCGGCCCGTGCGGCCTCCTCGTCGTCCATCGTGGTGGTGACGACGTCGCGCAGCTCGCTGCTCGCGATCCGGTGTAGCAAACCGATCAGTAGGACACGTTCGGCGTCCGGACCGTGCAGACCGGTCTCATCCGCCCGTGCGCCGACCTCGTCCGGGTCGACGCGCAAGATCGACAGAACCGCTCGCAACTGCGCAATCGTTACCACTTCGTCCGCCCCTCCTCATCGTCGCGGCCCCACCATCACACCCTCGGCGACAGCCTGCCAAACGCGAGGCGCGTTAACCGTCCGGTAGCCCTTTTGCCGATACGGCGTGTCTTCACACTGCGTTCCAGGTCACCTCGAACCGCAGGGTAAACGAGGGTCCAACTTGGGTACTCCAGACATCATGAGAGCGATACCGGCGCGGGTCACTGGTGACACGACCACGCCCGCAGTGCGCGAATCCGAACACGGCGGTGCGATCGCGAGCATGAGATGGCGGCGGATCAGGGAGGTGATCGCCACCCGAACCGTCTCCGATGCCACGCGAGAGGTCTCCATCGAGGTGGGGAAACCGCAGATGGCACCGGGTGACACCGGTGTGGTGTGCGGTTTTCGCATCCAGGGAATCGGCGAACGATGGGCGCACGGCGTCGATTCCATCGCCGCGCTCTACCGCGCGTTCCAGGACATCGCCCAAGAGCTGCGGCAGGCCAACAGCCACGGTGCGCACTTCGCGGTGACCGAGCCGTCCGACCCCGGCTTCCCCGCCGCGCCCACCCGTCCCTCGCGTGCCGCCACGACGGTCGCCTACGAGCCGCAGGCGCTCATCGCGGCCCGCACCCTCTACGAAGCCGACAGCTCGTTGTCGATCATCATCGGCAGGCCGTATCTGGCGGCCGACCGGCGCAAGCACCTGTGCCGGTTCCATATCAGCAAGCAGGGCGCGTCGCTGGCCAGCGGCATCGATGAGATCCAGGCCCTGCACAGCGCGATCAGCATGATCAGCGAACGCCTCGCACTGCCGCAGGATTGGCCGGTCAGCCGCCTGTCCTGAGGCCCGCGCGCACAATTTCGCGACGAACCGCCCAGCCGGTACGGATTCGGCATCGAATCATCGGTTGGGGATCGTCGTTCGACCGGCGTAGATCTCCCAGCGCCATGAGCAGTCCGGCGGCCGTCCCCATGTCCGGAACCAGACCGTGGCGAGGCCGCGGCGTCGCCAGGAGGGAACTGCCCATGGAATTCATCTCGCCGGTGGACGCCCTGTTTCTCATCGCGGAATCACGCGAGCATCCGATGCACGTCGGTTCGCTGTCCATCTTCGACCCCGTGGAGGGCACCGGACCCGAATTCGCCCGGCGCGCGTACGCCACGCTGGCGGCCGACCGAAATTTCCACCCCACGTTCCGCAAGCGCCCGGCTCGCCTGTTCGGCACTCCACAGCTTGCCTGGACCGTGGACAGCGCCGTCGAGCTCGACTACCACGTCCAGCGGTGGGCCCTGCCGGAAGCGGGTGGCCTGGACGCCCTGACCGAAGTAACGGCGGGATTGCACAGCACCCTGCTCGACCGTCACCGGCCGCTGTGGGAAGCGCATCTGGTCGAAGGGCTCGCCGGCGATCGGGTCGGCTTGTACGCGAAGATGCACCACGCCCTCATCGACGGCGTCGGCGCCCAGCGCCTATTGCAGCGAACGCTCACCACCGACCCGGAATCCGGCGAAGCGCTGGTGCCCTGGCATCTCCCGCTTTCGACCGGGCACCGCCCTGATCCCCCGCAGCGGCAAACGCTCGGCACCCGGGCGCGCGCCCTGCTCGCCGCGGCGGGCTCGGCGCCTTCGGCCCTGCGCCTGGCCCGTACCGCGCTGCTCGAACAGCAGTTGACGCTGCCCTTCGCCGCACCGCGCACCATGTTCAACGTCCCGATCGGCGGGGCCCGCCGCTGCGCCGCCCGCTCGTGGCCGCTGGACCGGATCCGCCAGGTCAAGAAGATGACCGGCACCACGCTCAACGACGTGGTGCTGGCGATGTCGGCGGGTGCGCTGCGCACCTACCTGCTCGAACACGTCGCCTTGCCGGACAAGCCGCTGATCGCCATGGTGCCGGTCTCGCTGCGTCCCGAATCCGACGACGGTGACGGCGGGGGCAACGCCGTGGCGGCGCTGCTGTGCAATCTGGCCACCGACCTGCCCGACCCGGCCGCGCGGCTGGCGGCGATCAGCTCCTCGATGCATCGCAGCAAAGAGATCTACCGCGCGCTGTCCCCCGTCCAGGCGGTCTCGCTGTCGGCGCTGACGCTCAGTCCCCTCGCCCTGTCACTGCTGCTTCCCGCCACGGTCGCGCTGACCAGCCCGCCGTTCAACATCGTCATCTCCAATATTCCGGGACCGCGTGAACCGCAGTACTGGAATGGAGCCCGCGTCGCGGCCAGCTACCCGCTGTCGATCCCGCTCGACGGGCAGGCGGTGAACATCACCCTCACCAGCAATGCCGACAGCCTGGACATCGGCATCGTCGCCTGCCGCCGCAGCGTGCCGGACGTGGCCAGGCTGCTCGATCACCTGGAATCCGCGTTGACCGACCTGGAGGACACCGTCTACTGACCGCCGGGCGCTGCCGCCGGATGGTCAGGGTGATCCCGCGGTGCCCAGACCGTTGATCGACGGCGGCAGCTCCGGTTCGGCCGCGCCGGGACCGGCCAGCAGACGCTTGAGGATCTTGCCGGTGTCGCCGCGCGGCAGCGCCGAGAGGAAGGTGACGTCGCGCGGCACCGAGAAGCGGCTCAAGCGGTTGCGGATGTAGGTGCGCACCATGTCCGAATCCAGGCCGGACCCTTCGCGTTTCACCACGAACGCCGCGAGCCGCTGGCCGAATTCGTGGTCCGGCACACCGACCACGGCGACGTCACTGACCTGCGGCAGGTGCGCGAGCGCCTCCTCGACCGGACGCGGGAAGACGTTCTCGCCACCGGAGATGATCATCTCGTCGTCTCGTCCCGCGATGAACAACCGGCCCGCGGCGTCGAGGTAGCCGAGGTCGCCGGTGTCGAGCATGCCGTGCGCCTCGTCCGGTGGCGCGGAGTTGACGTAGCCGTCGAACAGCATGTGGTTGCCGACGAAGATGTGTCCCGTGGCGCCGATCGGGAGTCTGCGGTGGTCCGGCCCGAGCACGGCCACCTTGGTGCCCAGCGGCGGGCGTCCCGCCGTGGTCGGCGAGGTGTGCAGGTCCTCGGGGGTCGCGATGGTCGCCCAGGAGACCTCGGTGGATCCGTAGACGTTGTAGAGCACGTCGCCGTAGGCCTCCATAAACCGCTCGACGGTCGCGCCTGCCAGTGGCGCACCGCAGCTGATCATGTGCCGCAGGCTGGTGGTGTCGTAGCGAGCACGCACGTGCGCGGGGAGGTCGAGGATGCGCTGCACCATGGTCGGCACGACGATCACCGTGTTGACCCGGTGCTCGGCGATGCGGCGCAGGCAGTCCTCCGCGTCGAACCGTTCGGCCAGCACCACGGTCGCGCGCAGCGCGGTGCTCAGTTGCAGGCCGGCCAACCCCCAGGTGTGGAACAGCGGCGCCGGGATCAGCATGGTCTCGTTCATCTGCATCGGGATGCGCGACAGCAATGCCGCGATGGACCCGAAGCCCTTCGGATGCGGCCTGCGCGCACCCTTGGGCGTCCCGCTGGTCCCGGAGGTGAGCACGACGAGCCGTCCCGGCTGGGCAGGGGTGCGGAAAGTCGTGTGCCCCTCCGCCACCAGTTGGTCCACGGTCGTCCGGTCGGGTACCGGCGGACGCTCGTCGGTGTTGTAGCGCGGGATGTCGGTATGCAGATAGCGCACCAACTCCTCGAGGTCACCGTCGACGAACAGCGCCGACAGGCGGTCGCGCTGGACGATCTCCTCGATGGTGCGGCCCGCCAGCCCGGCGTTCAGCAGTGCCACGTCCACACCCAGTTTGCCTGCGGCGACCATGCATTCGACCATGGCCGCGTGGTTGCGCGCCAGCAGGCCGATGGCGTCGCCCGGGCCGAGGTCGTGCGCGGCCATCGCCGCGGCCAGCGCGTTGGTGCGCTCGTGCATGTCGGCGAAGGACCGGGTGCCGCGGTCGTCGATGATCGCGGTCCGCTCCGGGGCGTACGCCGCGCCCGCGGCGTATCCGCCCGCCAGGTTGAAACCCCATTTCGCCAGTGAGCGCAGCTGTTTGAGAGTCCGATCGAAACGAACCGGCAACACGACGCCGGTGGCCACCATCTGCCGCGCCACACCCGCGTTGCGCCGGATCGGCGAATCCTCGCCGTTGACGACCAAGGAGGTCCGCGCGCCCTTGGCGACGTCGGCCACCCGCTTCAGTCCGGCCTTGGTCCACTCGCCGATCGCCACATTGGACAGCTCGCTCACCCGCGGGTGCACCCGGCTCGGCGCGAAATACGTGACGGTGACCTTGGTGCGGTCCTCGTCGCCGTGCAGTCGCACCGACGCGAAGCTGCCCAGTGCGGCGTATTGCATCTCGAAGCTCTCGTACCACCGGCCCACGCTGATCCGGATCTGGTGGGTGCGTATGCCCGACCCGTAGGTACCGACGCGCATCTGCCAGACCACATTGCCGTCGGCGGACTGGATCTGCTCGCACGCGCCGATACCGGTGAACATGCGCGGATAAGTCTGCGGTTCGAGTAGCAGATCCCAGATGGTCTTGCGGGCGATCGCGAATTCGGCGACTACGTCGATGACATCGGTAACCAACTTGTGCACTTCTCGTCGGCCGGTTCGAAGAACTTCGGGTCGGCGGGTAGCTCCTTTGTAACGTCAGTCACAAGCGAGGTCAAGTAGCCAGGGCATCGTCGCTACTACCAGCGACACGCAGGAAATACGCTGCGATTGCCCAGCATTCACCTGAACCTGGGAACCGGCCCAAATCACCCGCGCGACGCCTGTGAATCAGCCCAACGATCATCCGAACTCCCGCCGGGCGGCGACCTCCGACCTAACGTCACAGACGCCTGCTCGGCAGGACCGAACGCTGGCTGGAGAGGTTATGGACGACAAGCCCGCACGACGAATCGCGCACGCCCGCGCCGAGGAGATCCTCGATTTCTTCGGCAAATGCCGAGCGTGCGGATATCCCGCTTACGCGGAGAGCACCACGTTGCGCTACGACAACGGCGACTTGGAGACCAAGATCATCGCCAGCTGCGCCCTGCCCTGCGGCTGGACCGGCGAGGTCTCCGCCACACCGATGACCGGCGCGGCCGCTCGTCCACGCACGTGAGCGAACTCAGGCCGCGCTCGAAACGAGTTCTTCCGGGCCGAGCGCGCGTTCGCGCAGGTCTTTGAGAATCCTGGCGAGAATGCGCGACACCTGCATCTGGGACACACCCAGCTCTTCGGCGATCTGACTCTGGGTCCGCGACTCGTAGAAGCGCATGACCAGCACCTGCCGATCGCGCGGCGGCAACTCGGCGATGAGCGGACGCACGGCCATCGCCTGCTCCAGCAGGTCGTAGCACGGCTCCTCGGAGCCCAGCGTGTCGGCGAGCGACTGCGGCGCACCGTCGCCCTCCTCTCGGCCTGCCGCGTCCAGCGAATTGGCCTGATAGGCGTTGCCCGCGATGAGCGCCTGCGTGACCTCGCCCAGGTCGACGTCCAACTCCTCGGCGATCTCCCTGGCCGTCGGCATCCGGCCGAGGCGATGCGACAACGTCTCGGTGGCCGGGCCGACGCGCAGCTGGATCTCCTTGAGCCTGCGCGGCACTCGCAACGACCACGTGTTGTCGCGGAAATGCCTGCGCACCTCGCCCATGATGGTGGGGACCGCGAATCCGAGGAAGGAACTGCCGCGCGAGACATCGAAACGGTCCACCGCGAGCACCAGCCCGACCCGGGCGATCTGCAGCAGGTCCTCGTAGTTCTCGCCGCGGCCGGAGAACTTCCTGGCGATGTGCTCGGCGAGCGGAAGACACCGCCGGGTCACCTCCTCGCGCAGCGCCGCGCGGTGCGGATCCCCCTCGTCCATCGCGGCCATCTTCTCGAACCACGGCTCGATGTTGTCGTAGCTGTCGCCCCCGCGGGTGCGCCTCGCCGTGTCATTTCCGTCGGTCGTGAACTCACGTTTCATCAAATGGTCCTCGTTCCCAACTGAATTCGATAACGGTCGGGTACCCGCCGACTTCGGAATCAAAAGGGTCACGGGAAATTGATAGGGATCGGGTGAGCATGCGCACCAGTTCCCAGCTCAACGGATCGCTGCGGAGCTCGCCGCCGACCACGGCGACGGCGTCGACACGCACGCTCATCCGGCCGAGGCCGTAGGTGAACGCGCAGCCGAGCATCGAGCCCGGCATGGCGTCCGCCAGCAGCATCGTGACCGCCTCGTTGATCGCCAAGCGGATGTCCGAGGCGGCGTCGAGCGGAACCTCGGCGACCAGGCACACGGTGTCGGTCATCGCGCGGATCAAGGCGAGGTGTCGCGCGTCGGCGGGGATCCGCACCGTGACCGTGGCGGTCTCCGTGGCGGGCGCGCCGAACGCGCACGTGATCACCCGCATCACACCGTGGCGAGCTGCGCTTGCCACATCCAGTGCAACTGCTCCAGCCGCGCCGCGATCGCCAGGAACAGATCCTGGGTCACCGGATCGGCCTTCTCGGTCGCCGCGATGCGTTCACGCAGCCGCTTGATCACGGCGGCGAGGTTGCCGACGATCGTGTCGATGACGTCGGTGTCCTGTTGCCAGCCCTCGCCGATGCCGATCGCGCCGGAATCCTTGGCCACGCTCGCGGCGCGCCCGTCCGGGCTGACTCCCACGGCGGTGGCGCGTTCCGCGGCCGAGTCCGTGAACTCCCGTGCCACGGTCACCAATTCATCCAGCGCCAGGTGCACCGACCGGAAGTTGGTGCCGATCACGTTCCAGTGCGCCTGCTTCGCGATCAGCGACAGGTCGATCAGGTCGACCACCGTCGCCTGGAGAGTTTCGCCCGCGATGCGCTGCTGCTCCGGGTCCAAAGTACTGGTGATGGGTTGCGACATGCGCTGAACCTTTCTGCCATCGATCGGGACACCGACGGTCTACCCAGCTCTGCGGCGATAAACCCCCCGGTAGCTTCCGCGGCCGGACGAAACGGGGTGTGCGCCCCGGCCCCTCGCCGGTCGCGCAGCGGCCAGAAAGAGCACGAGAACGGCGGTGACCGCCAGCTCGGCGGGCGTACCGTCATCCGCCCCGGAATGAGCGAGCACCCACAGATTTTTGCCATATCGGCAACTATTGTTGCTGACTTGACCGGTTTCCGGGCACCGTGAGGTATGACCGAGAAAGAGCACACGGACGTGGCGGCCGGCCCATCGGCGACGCCGACTCCGGCACGGGCGCGCCGGGATACCGAGCAGTTCTCCGCCGACGTCGAGCGAGCGAACTGCGAACGAGTACTCGGCGCTCGACGGCACGGCATGGATTCGCTGCTGCCGCCTCCGCAGGGCTGACCGGTTCCGGACTCCTGCTGCACTATGGTGTGATCCACACAACACGGGGAGGCGCGGTATGCCGGAACGGACAGCCACGCCCTTACGGGCGGCCACGATGCCCGACTTCGCCGATCGGATCTCGACACCGAGCTACGATCGATCCCGGATCACCACCGGCATAGTGCATTTCGGCGTCGGCGGCTTCCATCGAGCGCACCAGGCGATGTACGTCGACCGATTGCTCGAACGCGGCCTCGGGGACGAGTGGGGTATCTGCGGAGTCGGCGTGCTGCCCGGCGATCGACGCATGCGCGACGTGCTGCGGGCGCAGGACGGCTTGTACACGCTGTCGACGGTCGCGCCGGACGGCACGTGGACCACGCGCGCGATCGGCTCGCTGGTCGACTACCGGTACGCGCCGGACGATCCCGGGACCGTCGTGGCGAAGCTCGCCGCTGCGTCGACCCGGATCGTCTCACTGACCATCACCGAAGGTGGCTACCACATCGCCGCCGCTACCGGGGAATTCGACCCGGATGACCCCGGAATTCGCGCCGATCTCGCCGGGAACGCTCCGCCCGGTACCGTTTTCGGGCTCGTCACCGAGGCGCTGGCCCGCCGCCGATCCCGCGATATCGCGCCGTTCACCGTGCTGTCCTGCGACAACATCGAGGGCAACGGGAACGTCGCGCGCCGGATGTTCGGCGCGTTCGCCGCGCTGCGCGATCCGGAGCTCGGAGCCTGGGTGACGGAGCAGGTGCGCTTCCCGAATTCCATGGTGGACCGGATCACCCCGGTGACCCCGCCCGGAGCGACCGGCGAGATCGAGCGGCGCTACGGGCTCACCGACCGCTGGCCGGTGGTCGCCGAGCCATTCGCGCAGTGGGTGCTGGAGGATTCGTTCGGACTCGGCCGTCCGGCCTTCGAAGAGGTGGGCGTGCAGGTCGTCGCCGACGTCACTCCCTACGAACTGATGAAGCTTCGGTTGCTGAACGCGAGCCACCAGGCGCTGTGCTATTTCGCGTACCTGAGCGGCTATCGGCTGGTGCACGAAGCGGCACAGGATCCGGTCTTCCGGCGGTTCCTGACCCGCTACATGGACGCCGAGGCGACGCCGACGCTGCGCGCGGTCCCCGGGGTCGACCTGGGCGACTACAAGCGGACGCTGCTCGACCGGTTCGCCAATCCCGCGATCGGCGACACCATCGCCCGGCTGTGCGCGGAATCCTCCGACCGGATCCCGAAGTGGCTGCTTCCGGTTGTCCGGGCGCAGCTCGGCAGCGGCGGCCCGATCGACTGCGCGGCGGCGGTCGTCGCCAGCTGGGCACGCTATGCCGAGGGCGTGGACGAGCACGGGCACCCGATCGAGGTCGTTGACCGGCTCCGCGACCGGCTGGTCCCCCTCGCGCGGCGGCAGCGCGAGCAGCCCACCGCTTTCCTCGGCGAGCGATCCTTGTTCGGTGACCTGGTCGACAACCCCCGGTTCGTGACCGCGTATCTGGCGGCTCTGGACAGCCTGCGCACCAGGGGCGCGCACGCGACCGTCGAACAGTTGGCCGGTTAGCGCGGGGTGACGCGGGCGACCGCCCGGCAGTCCGCGCCGACCGCGAACCACACGTCCAGGCTCGAGTCGGTCCGTCGGGCGACGAGCTCGACGTCCTCGCCGCATCGCACCGGTTTCCCGTACTCGACCACCACACGGTGCGGACCCGATTTCAGTTCGGCGTAGTCGGCCAGGACTTCTTCGAGCGCGGTGAGGTAGACCGCGTTGTTCATATGGTCGAGCAGGTCTATGTCGGTGGCCCGTAGCGGGAAGGGCCGAATCTGCACCCCGGGCTCGCCCGCCGCGGGCATGGGATCGGTGAGCTCGGCTTTCCAGCGGAGCCGGTGCTCGGTCGTACAGGCCAGCATGGGGGCGAGGAACCGGTCGCTCATCCGCGCGGGTACGCCCGATTCGGTGCCGAAATGGATCAGGAAGCTCTCGGTCTCCACCAGCCCACCAGCGCTGCCGCCGATCTGGACCCGCATCGTGCACCACCGGGTCGACGTCGCCGAAGGCCATCGCCGCAACGTCGCCGACTCGCCGAATCCGAGCGGTTTGAGCGCGTCGATCACCGTCCTGCGGATCACCCACAGGCGATGGATATCGCCGTCCTCGAGGACCTCGAGATGGTCGTAGCCGACGTCCTGCAGATAGCGCGCGACACCGTCGAGTCGCAGGCGCTGGTCACGATCGGTGTCGGCGAGGCGCACGGGCCATCCCGTCTCGAACGGAGTCAGGACGGCCGGCGGTTCCGGCAGCACGCTGGGAATGCCCATGCCCGGATGATGCCAGCTATTTGCCACAGTTGTGGGCAGCACTGCCCATATCGTCATCTACACGAGAAGATGTCGCGTTTTATTAGGCATTTTGACCGGATTATCGACCATCTACGTTCGCCCGCTAACAATTAGCTTTCATTCGCCATGGTGGGTTGCCCTCGCACCCGTCGTCGCCTATTTCTTCGAACGATCCCGCTTCTCCCGCACCCGCACCGAGATGCGGACCGGCGAGCCGTCGAAACCGAACTCCTCGCGCAACCTGCGCTCCAGGAAGCGCCGGTAGCCTGCCTCCAGGAAGCCGGTGGTGAACAGCACGAACGTGGGCGGCCTGGTGGTCGCCTGGGTGGCGAACAGCACGCGGGGCAGCCTGCCGCCGCGCATCGGCGGCGGGGTCGCGGCGATCACTTCCTTCAGCCAGGTGTTGAGCCTGCCCGTCGGAATGCGCTTGTCCCAGGACTCGAGCGCGGTCTCCATCGCGGGCACCAGCTTCTGCACCGCGCGGCCGGTGTGCGCGGAGATGTTCACTCGCTGCGCCCACGGCACCCGGACCAGCTCGCGGTCGACCTCACGCTCCAGTTGCAGCCGACGATCCTCGTCGACCAGGTCCCACTTGTTGAACGCCAGCACCAACGCCCGCCCGGAATCGGCGACCAGGCTGATCACCCGCAGATCCTGTTCTGTGATCGGCTGCGAGGCGTCGACCAGCATGATCGCCACCTCCGATGCCTCCAGCGCCGACTTGGTGCGCAGCGAGGCGTAGAACTCGGTGCCGCTGGCATTGGACACCTTGCGGCGCAACCCGGCGGTATCGATGAACTTCCAGACCTTGCCGCCCAGTTCGACGAGGGAGTCGACCGGGTCGACCGTGGTGCCCGCGACATCGTGCACCACGGAGCGCTCGTCGTTCGCCAGCTTGTTGAGCAGGCTCGACTTGCCGACGTTCGGCTTGCCGACCAGCGCCACGCGACGCGGGCCGACGCCGCCGGTTCCCTCGCGCGGAGTCTCGGGAAGCACCTCGAGCACGTCGTCGAGCAAGTCGCCGGTGCCACGGCCGTGGGCGGCGCTGACCATGCGCGGCTCGCCGAGTCCCAGCGACCACAGCGCCGCCGCTTCCGCTTCCACCCGCTGGTCGTCGACCTTGTTGGCGACCAGGATCACCGGGACGGCGGAGCGGCGCAGCTTCTTCACGGCCGCCTCGTCGGTGGCGGTGGCGCCCACCACCGCGTCGACCACGAGCAGGATCGCGTCGGCGGTGTGCATGGCCAGTTCGGCCTGGCGGGCCACCGATTGCTGCAGGCCCTTCGCGTCGGGCTCCCAGCCGCCGGTGTCCTGGACCAGGAAACGCCGACCCGCCCAGTTCGCCTCGTAGGACACGCGGTCGCGGGTCACGCCAGGAATGTCCTCCACGACCGCCTCGCGGCGGCCGAGGATGCGGTTCACCAGCGTCGACTTGCCCACGTTCGGGCGGCCGACCACGGCCAGCGTCGGCATCGCGACGTGCGCCGCGTCCTCGAATTCGCCCTCCAGGTCGGCGAGTTCCCAGTCGGCTTCGTCGCTCCAGACGCCGTCGCCTGCGAGTACGTCCCCACTCATCGGTCCCCTCCGGCTCCACACGTCGAGACCTGCTGCGCGACAACGCGATACAGCTCGTCGATAACCTCGTCCATGGACAGTTCGCTGGTGTCTACCGGTACCGCGTCCTCGGCGGGGCGCAGCGGGGACACCTTGCGGGTCGAGTCGAGGGTGTCGCGGCGCTGCACGTCGGCGAGCACGCCCGCGTAGTCGTCGCCCCTGCCCTCGGCGATGTTCTGCTGATTGCGCCGGTGCGCCCGCGCCTCGGCGGACGCGGTCAGGTAGATCTTGGCGTCGGCGGCGGGCAGCACGACGGTGCCGATGTCGCGTCCCTCCACCACGATCCGCCCCGCGGCCGCCGTGATGTCGCGCTGCATGGCGACGAGCAGCTCACGCACCTCGGGCACCGCGGAGACCGCCGAAACCGCCTTGGTGACCGCGTCGCCGCGAATCTCCGACCGTACATCCTCGCCGTCCAGCTCGATCACCTCGCGGCTGGGATCGGTGCCGATGGACAGCGGCAGCTCCTTGACCGCGGCGCCGATGGCCGCGGAGTCGGTCAGTTCGATGCCCGCCCGCAGCACGCGCAGCGTCGCCACCCGGTACATCGCGCCGGTGTCGAGGTACCTGGCGCCGAGCCGGGTGGCCAGGCGCCGGGACACGCTGGACTTCCCGGTACCCGACGGCCCGTCCATGGCGACCACCAGCGGGCTCGGGCCGGCCAACCGCGCCGGCGCCTGCACCGGGATCTCCACACCGTTCACAACGACACCGCCTCGTAGAGTTTGCCGATTTCATCGCGGCCGAGTACGCGCAGCGTGCCGGGCCGCTGGTCGCCCAGCGCGACCGGGCCGATATGAGTGCGGACCAGCCGGATGACCGGATGACCCACCGCGTCGAGCAGGCGGCGCACGATGTGCTTGCGCCCTTCGTGCAACACCACCTTCACCAGAGAACGTCCCTCCCCCAGCTCGAGCACCTGGAAACGGTCCACCTTGGCGGGACCGTCCTCCAGCTCCAAGCCTTCCTTCAACCGCTTGCCGACCGCGCGATTGTTGACCTCGCCGTGCACCGTCGCCAGATAGGTCTTGGAGACCTCGAAGGACGGGTGCATCAGCCGATGCGCCAGATCGCCGTCGTTGGTGAGCAGCAGCAGGCCCTCGGTGTCGGCGTCGAGTCGCCCGACATGGAACAGCCGCTGACCCGCGGCGATACGCTCGGCCACGATGTCACCGACGCAGGGGCGCCCCAGATCGTCGGACATGGTGGACTGCCAGCCCTTGGGCTTGTTCAGCGCGACGTGCACCAGTTCCTCGCGCACCACCACGCGCGTGCCGTCGACGCGCACCACCGCGTGCTGCGGGTCGATACGCAGGCCCTGCTCGCGCACGATCATGCCGTCGACCTCGACGCGGCCCTGCGCGATCATCTCCTCGGCGGCCCGGCGCGAGGCCACGCCCGCCTTGGCGAGAACCTTCTGCAACCGCTCCCCCTCGCCCCACGGGAGCTTGGTGTGACCGCCGGACGAGTCCGGCTCCACGTTCTGGTGGCGCGCGGGCTTGGCGTTGCTCAGCAGCGGCGGCGGCGCGACCTGCCGCTGCGGCTTGGGCTTCTTCTTGCTCGCGGCCGCGTGCCGCTGCGGGTTCGGAACCGGGGCGGATCCGCGTCGGTCCGCTCGGCCCCCGCCGCCCTGCTGGGCGCCGCGGGCGGCGATACCCCGTTGGGCCGAACGAGCGTCGCGTGAGCTGGAGTTGCGGCTCGCGCCGCCTCGTTCGGGCTGTGCGCCGCGTTTCCTACGATCCGGTGTGCCATCTCGGCGAGCGGGCGTATTCATGGTGTCCTGTCATTCTTCGGTGCCGAGGTCCAAATCGGCCTCGGCGGGTTTCCTCAACCTGGTGTACCGGGGGTCCGTCTCCAGGCTCTCGTTGATCTCGTCGATCAGGTCGACGCCCGGAAGCAGGGGCGCCAGGGGTGGCAGATCGCTCAGCGAAGCGAGTCCGATCCGTTCCAGGAACAGCTCGGTGGTGCGGTACAGCGTCCCGTTGGTCTCCGGGTCCACGCCTGCCTCGGCGATCAGACCCCTGGCCAGCAGGGTGCGCATCACCCCGTCGACGTTCACGCCGCGCACCGCGCTGACCCTGGTCCTGGTCACCGGCTGACGGTATGCCACCACCGCCAGCGTCTCCAAGGCCGCCCGGGTCAGTTTCGATCGGGAGCCGTCGAGCAGCATCCGCTCCACATACGGCGCGTACTCGCTGCGAGTATAGAAGCGCCAGCCGTCACCGACGAAACGCAGATCTATCCCACTGGATCGCGCCGACAGCTCAGCGGACATTTCACGCAGGGTCCGCTCGACGCGTTCGGTGCTGTCGCCCAGTGCGGCCGCGAGCTGGTCTACCGGCGCGGGAACGTCCACGACCAGCAGCATGGCCTCCAGCGCCGAACGAAAATCGGCGTCCGCGAGCGGTTCGGGGGTGAGTTCCACCACTGCCTCACTCACGACCGCGCCTCACCGGAGTTCGCCTCCGCCGTGCGCGAACGCGCGCTGTGCTCGCTCACCCGTAGTCCTCCTCGATAGTCACGGTGTCCACCTGTTGCGCGGCCTCGTCGCCGATCCAGCTGACCGCCAAGGGACCGAGCGGATCGGGCTGATCGAACTCGATCGTCTTGCCGCGATACAGCTCGAGCAGCGCCAGGAAGCGGGCGACGATCTGGACCGGTACCTCACAGTCGGCGACCAGCTCGCCGAAGGATGTCCACGCACCCGCACCACGCTGTTTGAGCCGCTCCAGCACCAGTGCCGCCTGCTCGGCCACCGAGATCGCGTGCGTGTGCAAGTGGTCGAGCCCGACCTTGGGTACCGGACGGGGCCGGAAGGCCGCCGCGGCGATCGCGGCGAACTCGGCCGCCCCGACACCAAGCCTAACCTCGGGCAGCAGACCGGCGTAGCGCTCCTCCAGGCCGACCGCGCGCGGATAGCGGCGCAGCGCGGCCGCCTCCAGTTCGCCGAGCAGTTCGGCGACCTGCTTGAACGCGCGATACTGCAGCAGCCGGGCGAACAGCAGGTCGCGCGCCTCGAGCAGTTCGAGGTCCTCGGCGTCGGTCATCTCGCCGGACGGCAGCAGGCGCGCCGCCTTCAGATCGAGCAAGGTGGCGGCGACGACCAGGAATTCCGTGGTCTGGTCCAGGATCTTGTCCGCGCGCAAGGTGTTCTGCCGCGCCATGTTCGCGGTCAGCGCCTTGGTGTAGGCGATGAACTCGTCGGTGACCTTGTGCAACGCCACCTCGGTGACGTCCAGCTTGCGCGAACTGATCAGGGTGAGCAGCAGGTCGAACGGCCCCTCGAAGTTGCTGAGTCGCAGCCGGAATCCGGACGCGTGCGGCTCGGCCGTCGGCTGTTCTTTCGCCTCCGACGTGCCGGGCGAGGGATCGGATGCGTCCGATGTGTCCGGCGGAAAGCCAGAGGCGTCCGACCCGCCGGGCGTAGCCGACGGACGGCCACGTGCATCCGGCACGTCTGACGAACGGCCCGGTGCGTCCGGCACGTCAGCGGGCCGATCGCCCACTGTCTCGGAGTCCTCCCGCGCGACATCCTCGGTGGGCTGCGTGGATGGTTTCGGAGACGGTTCGTCCGCGCTGTCCCGTGCCGGGGAGGCCTCCACCTCCGGTGCGGGCCGAGGCGTGGCGCCTCCGACGACGGCCGGGTTCGCGCGCCGGGGGGCAGCGTCCCGGCCTGCGGCGATGAATGCGGCGGCCGCGTTGCCGAGTGCGGGACCCCGCCCAGGGCCGGCCGGGTCCGGCCCACGAGAATCGGACGCGCGGTCGTCCGGCGTGGATGTCGATCCCGCCGCGGAAGACCCTTGGCCGGACGGGTTGTGGTGGGACGCAGACGAAGGGTCCGAGTGGCCGGTCACCGGCCGGATCGGTGGATGACTTCCCGAGCCATCGACCGATACGCCTCGGCGCCACTGGATTTCGGCGCCCACGTGGTGATCGGCTCGCCCGCGACGCTGGCGTCCGGGAAACGGACGGTGCGCGCGATGGCGGTGTCGTAGACCAGGTCACCGAACACCTCGACGACCCGCGCCATGACCTGGCGGGAATGCAGCAGTCGAGAGTCGAACATGGTGACCACTATTCCGTACAGGCTCAACCGCGGATTCAACCGGTCCCGCACCTTCTCGACGGTGTCGTTGAGCAGCGCGAGCCCGCGCAGCGAGAAGTACTCGCATTCCATCGGGATGATCACGCCGTCCGAGCAGGCCAAGGCGTTGACCGTGAGCAGACCGAGCGAAGGCTGGCAGTCGATGAGGATGTAGTCGTAGCGGTTGCGGATCGGCTCCAGCGCGCGGCCGAGCGACTGTTCCCGGCCCACTTCGTTGACCAACTGGATCTCGGCGGCGGAAAGGTCGATATTGCTTGGCAGCAGGTCCATGTTCGGGACCCTGGTCTGCATCAGCACGTCGTCGATCGACACCTTGGAACCGATGAGCAGGTTGTGCACGGTCAGGTCGAGATCGTGGTGGGCGACGCCGAGACCCGCCGACAGCGCGCCCTGCGGGTCCAGGTCGACGAGCAGGACGCGACGTCCGTATTCGGCCAGTGCGGCACCGAGATTGATGGTGGAGGTGGTCTTGCCGACGCCGCCCTTCTGGTTGCACATGGCCACGATCAGCGCGTCACCGTGCTGGCCGACCGGCGGCGGGTCCGGCACCAGCCGCAACGGCCGTCCGGTCGGGCCGAGCGTCGCGTCCTCCGGGACCGGCTCCACTCCATGGCCCCACAGCGTTTCCGCCGCGGCGTCCGAGTACGGACCCGGTCGCGAGCCCGTAAGCGGCTCCGCCCCAGCACCCATCGGCGGCTCTGCCGCGCCGGCTGTCGTCACGATCCGCTGCTCCTTATACGTCCTTGCCGGTTGCCTCGCCGAGCGTAGCGAGGCCGATCGGTGCCGACCTCGCTTTCGTGCGGTCCAGCTCTCGATAGACGCTACCGCTTGACGGCACTCGAGTGCCGCGCCTGCGCGCGGCGTGTTCGTGCCGCGCTGGTCAGCGCCACTGCGGTCCGCCATCGAAATGAACGTCGAACCGGTCGTGCAACTCGTTCATGCTGTCCCAGTCCGCCTCCCCGCGCGCGATCCGGCCGAGTTGCCGGAAGTACTCGAAGCGGACGATACCGGGTGTGAGCACAGCCAGAAACTCGGCGGGCCCTTCGGCGGTGGCCCCGAAGGCGTGCACCGTGCCCGGCGGAACCACCACCAGACCACCTTCGCTCACCGCGGTTCTGGCGCCGTCGACGAGAAAATCTATTGTGCCGCCCAGCACATAGAAGATCTCGGTCGACTTCGTGTGATGGTGCGGCCGGGTGCCGTCCGCACCCGCGGCCAGGGTCAGCCGATTGGCGCCGAAGAGCCCTTCGGAGTTCTCGCTGTCCTCCAACAGCCGGAAGGAGCCGCCGCCGGGCAACGGAATCGCCTCGACATCGGACTCGTGGACGATGAAAGACTTTGCCATGCAATTCACCTCGCGTTGTGGTCGGGAACCGAGCCGTCGGTGACAGCACCGCGCTCACCCGGCGAACCAGCACAACCGGACTACAGTCCACTTTGTTCCGTCACATCGCGCACGCGAAGTTCCCGACGCGTGCAACGGATTACCGGGCGCGGGGATGCGCGGTGGCCCAGACCTCGCGCAGGGTGTTGACCGTCACCAAGGTGTAGATCTGGGTCGTGGTCACCGAGGCGTGGCCCAGCAATTCCTGCACCACCCGCACATCGGCGCCGCCGTCGAGCAGATGGGTGGCGAAGGAATGGCGCAGGGTGTGCGGTGACACCGCCGCCGCGATGCCCGCGCGTTCGGCGGCGGTGTGCAGGACCTGCCAGGCACTCTGCCGGGACAGCCGGGCGCCGCGTACATTCAGGAACAGGGCTCCCGCGTTGGCTTTTCCGCGTGCGGCGAGCACGGGCCTTCCCCGCACCAGATACGCGTCCACGGCGGCGAGCGCGGGCCGCCCGATCGGCACAAGACGCTGTTTCCCGCCCTTGCCGCGCAGGACGACCGCCCGTTCCTCGATGTCGAGATCATCGACGTCCAGCCCGACCGTTTCCGAGATCCTGGCGCCGGTGGAATACAGCAATTCAAGCAGCGCGCGGTCACGCAGGCCGCGTGGTCCGCCGTCTACGCCCGCAGCGGGATCGCCTTGGCCGCCGCCCGCCGCCTCCAGCAGTTTCAGCACCTGGTCGTAGGGCAGCGCCTTGGGCAACCTGCGCCCCGGCGCGGGCGGCTTCACCGCGTGCGCCACATCGGTGTCGGTCAAACCCTCCGCGGCGGCGAAGCGATGCCAGCCGCGCACCGCGATCAGCGCGCGGGCCACCGAACTCGCCGCCAGCGGCGGGTGCCCGGGACCGCCCGAGCGCAGCGCCATGGTGAACTCCGCGACGTCGGACTCGTCGACCCGGTCGAGCGAGCCGATGCCGCGCCCGGTCAGGAAGTCCAGATACCGACCGAGATCACGCCGGTAGGCGTTCAGGGTGTTGCGCGCGACGCCGCGCTCGACGGTGAGGTGGTCGAGATAGGTGTCGAGCTCGCGACCGAGCACCTCCGGTCAGTCTTCGGACTTCTGGGCCGCCTTGCGGCGGAGGAAATTCGTCGGCTGCCCGTCCCATGGCGCGTCCGGCGGCCGCGGTTCGATGCCGTCCGCCCGCGCGGCCGCCAGGGCGAGCACGCCGGCGACCGCGGTGGCGTTGACGATCTCCCCGCTCAACGCCGCGCGGACCGCCGCGTCGACCGGCATGCGGACCACTTCCAGGTCCGCCTCCTCGAATTCCGGCTCCGGACGATCGGTTTCGTACAACCCGCGAGCCAGGTAGATCCGCAACGCTTCGTCGGTGAACCCGGGCGAAAGCGCCACGTCCACCAGGACCGCCCATTCCCGGGCCGCCAGCCCGGTCTCCTCGGCCAGCTCACGACGCGCCGCGAGCAGCGGGTCCTCCCCGGGCACGTCGAGCAACCCGGCGGGCAGTTCGAGCAGCCGCCTGCCGATCGGATGGCGGTACTGGTTGATCAGCACCACGTTGCCGTCGTCGTCGATCGCGGCGACCGCGACGGCGCCGTGGTGCTCGATCACCTCGCGCTCGACGACTCGGCCACCCGGCATCCGCACCTGGTCGAGCCGCAACGCGAGGATCGCGCCGCTGTAGACGGTTCTGCTGGATTCGATCTCGAAGTCGTGGCTGCCCGGCTCGGCAGCGCCCCCGTTGGTCATGCCACTACGCCTGTTCCGCCGCACCCGCCAGTTCTTCGCCCGGAATGTCCACCGGAAGTCGTTCGGCCGCTTTGTATTTCAGCGCCGCCGAGATGAGCGCCGCGAACAGCGGATGCGGGCGGGTCGGCCGGCTCTTCAATTCAGGGTGCGCCTGCGTGGCGACGAAGAACGGATGCACGTCGGCGGGCAGCTCGACGAACTCGACCAGGTGCCCGTCCGGCGAGGTGCCGCTGAACTTCAAGCCGCTCTCGGCGACCTTGTCGCGATAGGCGTTGTTCACCTCGTAACGGTGGCGATGACGCTCGGAGACGTGCTCGCTGCCGTAGGCCTGGGCGACGACCGAGCCCTTCTCCAAGGTCGCCGGGTAGGCGCCGAGCCGCATGGTGCCGCCGAGGTCGGCCTCACCTGCCACGGCCTGCTCCTGGTCGGCCATGGTGGAGATGACGGGGTGCGGCGTGTCCGGTTCGAATTCGGCCGAGTTGGCCTCCGCCAGCCCCACCGTGCGCGCCGCCTCGATCACGACGCACTGCAATCCGAGACACAAGCCGAGCAGCGGAATGCCGCGGGTACGCGCGTAGTGGATCGCGCCGACCTTGCCCTCGATGCCGCGGATGCCGAAGCCGCCGGGAATCAGCACGGCGTCCACGTCGCGCAGCGCGTGCTGCGCGCCCGCGGGAGTCTCGCACTCGTCGGAGGGCACCCAGCGGATGTTCACTTTGGCCCGCGAGGCGAACCCGCCCGCGCGCAGCGCCTCGGTGACCGAGAGGTACGCGTCGGGCAGATCGACGTACTTACCGACCAGCGCGACCTCGACCGTCTCGCGCGGCGCGTGCACCCGGTCGAGCAGGTCGCCCCACACCGTCCAGTCCACGTCGCGGAACGGCAGGCCCAGCCTGCGCACCACGTAGGCGTCCAGGCCCTCCCGGTGCAGCACCCGCGGGATGTCGTAGATCGACCGCGCGTCCGGCGTGGAGATGCAGGCGTCGACCTCGACGTCGCACATCAGCGCGATCTTGCTCTTCAGCCCCTGCGGGACCTCACGGTCGCAGCGCAGGATCAGCGCGTCGGGCTGGATGCCGATATTGCGCAGCGCCGCCACCGAGTGCTGAGTCGGCTTGGTCTTCAGCTCCCCGGAGGGCGCCAGGTAGGGCACCAACGAGACGTGCAGGAAGAAGACGTTGTCCCGGCCGACGTCGTGGCGGATCTGGCGGGCGGCCTCCAGGAACGGCTGCGACTCGATGTCGCCGACGGTGCCGCCGATCTCGGTGATCACCACGTCCGGCGTCTGGCCCTGCAGATCCGGGCCGCGCATCGCGAGGATCCGGCTCTTGATCTCGTCGGTGATGTGCGGGATCACCTGCACCGTGTCGCCGAGATACTCGCCGCGGCGCTCCTTGGCGATGACCGACGAATAGATTTGCCCGGTGGTCACGTTCGCGTCGCGGGACAGGTCCCGATCGAGGAAGCGCTCGTAGTGGCCGACGTCCAGGTCGGTCTCCGCGCCGTCCTCCGTCACGAACACCTCGCCGTGCTGGAAGGGGTTCATCGTGCCGGGATCGACGTTCAGATACGGGTCGAGTTTCTGCATCGTGACGCGCAGCCCACGCGCCGTCAGCAGCTGACCGAGGCTGGAGGCGGTAAGACCTTTACCCAATGAGGAGGCGACACCACCGCTGACGAAGATGTGCTTCGTGTCCGTTCGCGCCTGAATCCGTGTTTGACCCACGGGTCTTCACGGTAACACGAATCCGCCCGTCCGTTCGAATGCCACGCGCGTTTGCCCGCCGATCGCGGGACATCGATCAGAGCCCGCGCGGCCGGACTGTGGGGCACGTCTCGTCGCGGTAGCGGACGTGCGGAGGAAGCGGGTGCCGCGACGCCCGTGACAGCGATCGGTCCGGGCCCGGCGTGCGCATCCTCCAGTTGCCCGACGACAGTCTTTTGGCTGGTCAGCCAGGCACGACGGCCAGGGTGAGCGAGGCGGCCTCGGCGCCGGTGCCGTAGCGTCCGGCGCCCCCGTTGAGCTGTTCGGTGAGCGCGAGCGCGGTGGTGACCCGGCCGAGTTCCCGCTCGACATTGTCGACGGTGCTCACCTGCGCCGCGAGCGCCGCGTCGGAGCGGACCACGGCGATCGGCCCCTGCCCGTCGGCAGCGCCCGCGCGACCGGCGAGCACCACTCCCGCGCCCCGGCCGCGCAGAGCGCCCGCGAAGCGCGCGGTATTCGAGCCGACGCCGTCCCGGGCCGCGGCGGCGCCATCGCCGGTGATCACGACCGCGAGCTGCGCGGGTCGCACCGGCGTGTCACCGTAGGCGAGGAAGCCGCCGCCGCGCAGGGTCTCCAGAACCAGCCCGAGTTCCTCCGGGGTGCTCCGGGTTTGCCCGTTGGCCGGATCGAGCAGCAGTACCAGGCCGAGCAGATCACCGGCCATGCTGCCCTGATCCACCGCGCCGGTACGCAGCTGCGCCCCGGCCGGGATGACGTTCGTGACGGCCGTGCGCATCCGATCGCCTTCGCTGCCGTCGGCGAACGCCTCGGTGAGCGCGATCCGTCCCGTGACGCCCGCGCCCGCGGCCGCGAGCGCTCTGGTCACCGCGTCGACGTCCCCTGGATCGGCGTCCGGGGTCGTGAACACGACGACACTGCGGTCGGCCAGCGCACCGCCGAGAATGCGGCCCGACGAACCGGCGATGAACCGGTCGGCGGCCGTGGTCTGCTCGTCGAGCAGGCGGTTCCGCTCGGTCAGTGCATCGACCTGCTGCCGCAGGTCGGCCTTGTCCGCCCGCAAGCCCGACAGCAGATCCGCCGCGAGCGTCTGGGATCCGAGCACCACACCGATCGCGAGCGCGAGAAAGATCGCGACGATCGAGATGGCGTGCTGGCGCATCGAAATCATCGTTCTCCTCAGAATTCTCGAGCTCCGACTTGCCCCTGCGCCCACCGCGCGAAGCGGTTCCAGTTGTCCACACCCCAGTCCAGGACGTCGCCGCCGCTGTTGGACGCCAGCAACACGACGATCACCGCGACCAGCGCGGCGAGCACCACCAGCGCGACGGCGACTCCGGACACGCGGTTGCGGTACAAGGTGGCCACCGCCTTGGCGTCCATCAGCTTCGTGCCCACCTTGAGCCGAGTCAGGAAGGTGGCCGGATTGCTGTCGCGGCGGCCCCGGTCGAAGAAGTCGTCGAGCGAGGCGGGCGCTCCCGCGGTGACGATCAGCGCGGCTTCGTGATGCTCGGCCAGCAGCAGCGCAAGATCGGCGGGCGAACCGGAAGACGGGAAGGTCGTCGCGCCGATGCCGAGGTCCTGGATGCGTTCGAGGCCCTTGGCGTGACCATCGGTGTCGGCGGGCAGGATCACCTCGGCGCCGCACTTCATCGTCGCGGTGGTGATCTCCTCCGGATCGCCCACGATGACGTCGGGCCGGTATCCACGCCTGCGCAGAGTGTCCGCGCCGCGCCCCACCCCGATCAGGATGGGGGCGTATTCCTTGATGAACGGCTTGAGCCGTTGCAGATCCTCCGCGTGGTCCGGTCCGTCGGCGACGACCACCACGTGCCGTTGCTTCATCACCAGATCCAGTTCCGGGACGCCGAACCCGTCGATGAGCAGCGCGCTCTCGGTCCGGATGAACTCGATGGTGTTGCCCGCGAAGGCCTCGAGGTGATCGGCCAGACCGTTGCGCGCCTCGATCATCCGCTCCGCGATGGCAGGCCCGGTGAGCTCGATGCCCTCGACGAGCACCTCGGGTTCCTTCTTGATCAGCCGATCGGCGTAGACCACGCCACCGTCGACGCGGACCTTGACACCGTCTTTGATCCGCTTGAACGCATCCGAACTCACCGTGTCCAGCAGCAGGATCCCATGGGACACGAGTGCCTCGGGGCCCAGGTTGGGGTAACGGCCGGAGATGGACGGCGAGGTATTGATCACCGCGCCGACGCGTGCCTCGACCAGCCGGTCGGCGGTCATCCGATCGAGGTCCATCTCGTCGAGGACGACGATGTCGCCCGGCCCGACCCGGCCGAGCAGCCGCCGGGTGTCGCGATCCACCCGGGCCGTCCCGATCAGACCAGGAAGCGTTTCGGTGTTTCTCGACAACAGCGCCGGCATCTTCATGCAGCGATGATGACCGCAAACCCTCAACCATTGGTGGAGGCGCGCCGTCTCACACAGCCCCATTCGATATCACGCTATGTACTGGCAATCCCATTTCGCCGACAACACCGCCGTCACTCGATTCACGAAATAATCCCTGCATTTGTGTAGTAAGGCAGCGAATTATCCACAAACTGCCGAAGGTCTACCATCAGGCAACCCCCCACCAATCGACCCAGTCAGCAATCGAGTTGCGAATCCCGCTTCGAGTCACACTGACGGCGCGGCACAGTGCGATTCCAGTACATAGCGAATAGCTCGCTACTCATCACCGGAAGCGATCTGATGCGGAGCGACTTCGCCAGC
Organism: Nocardia sp. NPDC051929; assembly: GCF_044548645.1. NCBI lineage: Bacteria > Bacillati > Actinomycetota > Actinomycetes > Mycobacteriales > Nocardiaceae > Nocardia > Nocardia sp. NPDC051929. The sequence goes on from NZ_JBIUCG010000031.1 coordinate 90,876, forward strand.
ACGCGAGGACTCACCGCGCCCATCGCTGCGGCGGAGTTCGCGCCTCGATCACCGGTCAGCACCACTTCGCCTGCGGACGGCACACAGTCCAGCCACTGCCGTCCGGGCGTTGGGTGCGAGACCAGGCCGTTTCGCCAGCGCCGTCGCTCGCGCCACTTTCGTCGGGTCGCGGCATGTTCTGCCGGTGATACTCACGCAGGGCATGCTGATGCTCGTTCTGTCGCAGCGGATTCGGGTCGGAGTGTCGGTATCCGAACGGATCGATCTTGTGCCACCCCGTCGAGTCGCCGTGCGAACCCGAACGCCCTGAGTGGTCGGAGCGCGACAAGGACTCCGCGGCAGCGCCGCCCGCCGCGGCGACCGTTCCGGCGGCGAGGCCGGCGACGAGCAGGGCGAATGCGCCCTTCTTCGGCCTTTCCCGGCCACCTCCGGTCGCCGAGCCGCGACGACCCGGTTCCCCCGTCGCGATCGTCACCGTAGGAACACTGCGCATGATGGCCCCTTTGCCTCGGCGCTTCCCATGTTCAGCGGAATTCACCCGCCGTTCACTTACTGACTTCAATAGTAGATTACTAAACAGACATTACGGACAAGGATTCGCTCGACATCTGCACCAGACGCGAAAATCCTTGATACACAACCTTTTGACCGCAGCGGACTACCCATCGCTCCGGGGCCACCCTCGGGTCCGGCAACCGAGATCCGCATCCGTGACTAGACATTTCACGGACATCACCAGTAGATCTGACCGGTTATGCGCTCGACGCCCGTCGTCACAGCGCATCGACTCGGACACTTCGCGCCCCGGCGGCAGCGGCGCGGAACACCGGCCACCCGAACGGCTCGCCGCCGATTGTGATGCGGACGACACGATCGCCGAGCCGCGCCCGCTGTACCTATATGCTGCCCGTCACACGTAACTGGAAGAGGAGAATTCATGGCCAGCACCACCGTCGACGCCGTCATCGCCGCCCCGCGTGAGGTCGTGTACCGGCTCTTCGCCGACCGCGAGAGCATAAGCCCCTACGTTCCGGTGCAGGTCAAGCTGGTCAAACCCGGCCTGACCGAGCGGGAGGGCGTCGGCGCGCAGCACCTGATCGGCCTCGGCCCGGTCGGTGTCACGGAGGAGATCACCAAGCTCGTGCCAGGTGAGCGAATGGAGTACAAGATCGTCAAGGGCGCGCCGGTGAAGCGGCACGTCGGCATCGTCACCTTCGCCGACGCCGACAACGGCACTCTCGTCTCCTACACGATGGAGTCCGATCCGTCGCTTCCGGTGCCGGCCAAGGTGCTCGAGTTCGGTTTGAAGAACCTGATCGGCCAGTTCATCAAGGGCGCGCAGAAAGCGGTGCGCTGACCCGCGCGCTCAGCGCGTGGCCACCTCGGCGCCCGCTTTCTCGGCGCGCGCCGTCGCCAGCAGTTCCTCCGCGTGTGCCCGGCCGGTCTCGGTGTCGTCGAGACCGGCCAGCATGCGCGCCAGTTCCACCACCCGCTCGTCGTTGGTGAGCGCACGGACGCCACTGTTGACAGTGCCCTTGCCGTCGTCGGATTTGTCGACCACCAGGTGGGTGTCGGCGAACGCCGCCACCTGCGGCAGATGGGTCACCACGATCACCTGGTGGGTACGCGCCAGCCGGGCCAGCCTGCGGCCGATCTCCACCGCGGCTCGCCCGCCGACGCCCGCGTCGACCTCGTCGAACACCATCGTCGCTCCATGCTCGGACCCAGCGAGCACCACCTCCAGCGCCAGCATCACCCGGGACAGCTCACCGCCGGACGCGCTCTTGCTCAACGGCAACGACTGCGCGCCCGAATGCGCGGCCAGCCGGAACTCGGCCTCATCGACGCCTGTGGACCCCGCGTGCAATTCCTTGCCGTCGACAGTGAGCGGCGCCGAGTCCTGCGCGCCCGCGAGCATCGGCCGCACCTCGACCTCCAGACGCGCCTTGCCCATGGCGAGACCACCCAGCTCGGCACTCACCGCGGTCGCGAGCTTGCCCGCCGCCTTGGTCCGCGCGGCGCTCAGCTTCTTCGCCGCCTCCCGCACCCGTTCCGCGGCGGTGTCCACCTCGGCGGCCAGCTTGGCCAGCGCCTCCTCGGAAACGTCCAGCGAGCCGAGCCGGGTGCGCGCCTCCTGCGCCCAAGCCAGTACGCCATCGATGTCCGGCGCGTACTTCCGGGTCAGTGTCTTCAATTCCGCCTGGCGGGTGAGCAGCGAATCCAGCGCACCCGGGTCCGAAGGCAGGTCCGAGAGATACCCGCTCAGCTCGGTGGTCACGTCGACCACCACGGCGATGGCGTCGGCCAGGCGCGGCGCGAGCGCGACCAGCGCCGGATCGTCGGCGGCTTCGATGCGGGCACGCGCGGCGCCGAGCGCCTCCAGCGCGCCGGAACCGTCCTCGGGCGCGTCGGCGGGCCCGGCCAGCGCGCCGTGCGCGGTGGCCGCCGCCTCCCGCAGCGAGTCCAGATCGCTGAGCCTGCGCACCTCGTCGACGATGCGCACGTCCTCGCCGGGTTCCGGCGCGATGGCGTCGATTTCGTTCAACGAGTGCTCGAGTCGCTCGGCCTCGAGGGCCAGTTCCCGGCTGCGAGCCGTCCGTTCGAGCAGTTCGGTGCGGGCGTCGAGCCACGATCGGCGCAGCACCTGGTATTTCCGCAGCAGCGTACCCACCGCGTCGCCCGCGAACTGGTCCAGCGCCGACAACTGCTGGTCGGGGCGCTGCAAACGCAGCTGATCGTTCTGACCGTGCACGGTCAGCAGGGGGGCGGTGAAATCGGCCAGCACCGAGGCTGGGACGCCGCGGCCACCGAGATGCGCACGCGAGCGTCCGTCGCTGCCGACCGTGCGGATCGCGATGACGCTGCCGTCGTCGTCCTGCTCGGCCGCGGCCGCCTCCAGTACCCGCGCGACCTCCGCGCGGGCGGCGTCGTTGACGTCGTCGATGGTGAACCGGCCCTCGACCACGGCACGGGACGCGCCGAGCCGGACCCGGCCCGCGTCCGCGCGCGCACCGCTGAGCAGATGCAGGCTGGTCACCACCATCGTCTTGCCCGCGCCGGTCTCGCCGGTCAGGCAGGTCAGTCCCGCGTGGAACTGCGCGGTCGCCGTGGAAATGACGCCAAGCCCGTCAATCCTGATCTCTGTCAGCACTTGTGCTCTCCGTTCGCCGTCGGCCACGCCAGCCTGTCACGGGCAATTGGAACTTGCGCACCATCCGGTCGGCGAACGGTGCGGAGTCCAGCCGCACCCAGCGCACCGGTCGAGCGCCGCGAACCGCTTCGACCCGTCCACCGCTGGGCAGTGCGAGCGTGCGCCTGCCGTCCAGGAAAACTATCGCATCGTGTCCGGTCGCCACGGACTCGACCGCGATCCGGGAATCCGGGCTGGTCACCAGCGGTCGCGCGAACAGGGCATGGGCATTGCTCGGAATCACCAGCAACGCTTCCAGTTCCGGCCACACCACCGGGCCGCCCGCGGAGAAGGCGTAGGCGGTCGATCCGGTCGGTGTGGAGATGAGGATGCCGTCACAGCCGAACGACGAGACCGGGCGCCCGTCGACTTCCAGCACCACTTCCAGAACCCCCATGCGCGAAGCGTTCTCGATGCTCGCCTCGTTCAGCGCCCATCCGCTGTCGACGACCTCGTCCTCGATCCGCACGGTGACGTCGATGGTCATCCGGTGCTCGATCGTGTAATCACGTCGGACCACCTGCGCGAGCGCCTCGTCCAGGTGCTCGGCCTCGGCCTCGGTGAGAAACCCGATGCGGCCGAGATTGATCCCGAGCACCGGCACCCCGGCCGGGCGCGCCAACTCGGCGGCACGCAGGAACGTACCGTCGCCGCCGAGCACGAGCACCATCTCGCAGCCGACCGCCGCCTCAGCGCTGTGCTCGACCACGCGCACCGGAAAACCGCCCGGCTCGGACTCGAACCGCGTGCTGTCCGCTTCGTCGGCGAGTACACGCAGGCAGATGCCCGCGTCGGCGAAGATCTTCGCCACCCGGTGGGCGGTTTCGATGATCTCCGCGCGACCGGGATGCGACACCAGCAAGATCTCCCGGCCGCAGGGCTCGGCCAGCGCGTTCACTGTGGACCCTCCTCAACCGCACGCTCGACCAGCGCGGCGACCTGCTCACCGTCGTATTCGAACGGCCCGTCGGTACGCAACCACAAGAAGTATTCGACATTGCCGGACGGGCCCGGCAGCGGGCTCGCCACGACACCGGCGGTACGCATGCCCAGTTCCGCGGCCGCGGCCGCCACCGTGCGCACCGCCTCGGCGCGCAACGCGGGATCACGCACCACGCCGCCCGAACCGACCCGCTCCTTGCCGACTTCGAATTGCGGTTTCACCATGGGCAGCAGGTCGGCGCCCGGCGCGGCGCACGCGGCCAGCGCGGGCAGCACCAGGCTCAGCGAGATGAACGACAGGTCGCCCACCACCATTTCGACCGTGCCGCCGATGGTTTCGGGCGTCAGGTTGCGCACGTTGGTCCGATCGAACACCCGGACCCGCTCGTCGTTGCGCAGGCGCCAGACCAGCTGGCCGTAGCCGACGTCGACCGCGAGGACCTCCCGCGCCTCCCGTGCCAGCAGCACGTCGGTGAAACCGCCGGTCGAGGCGCCCGCGTCCAGACAGCGCTTACCCGCTACGGACAACCCGTCCTGCTCGAACCGCTCCAGCGCCCCGAGCAGTTTGTGCGCACCGCGCGAGGCCCACGACACCTCGTCGGGCTCGTCGCGGACCACCAGCGGGGTGCCCGTCTCGACGGCGGTCGCCGGCTTCACCGCGACCGTTCCAGCTATCAGGACGCGGCCCGCGCCGATCAGCTCGACCGCGTGTTCTCGCGATCTCGCCAACCCGCGGCGAACCAGTTCCGCGTCCACCCGCGCGCGCCTGGCCACCTCAGATCTTGTCCACCGTGGCCAAGGCCTGTACCAGCACGTCATGTGCCTGCTCCAGGATGCGAGCGCGACGGGTGATGTCGACTCCGGCTTCGGCGCTGTCGGTCGCGACTCCGCTTCGGCCGGGGAAGTCGAGTTCGGCGAGCAGGCTGTCGACCTCGCCGCGAATTCGATCCGGATCGGCAGGCTCCGGGCGCCCTTGCGCACCCGGCAGGTGCTGACCGGGCAGTGGGGCCCCTGGGCGGGGACCCGGTGCACCGGCGCCCGTACCGGGGCCGTGCGGACGAGGCGTTGGAGTAGTCATCGTGGCGTCAACGCTATCGGATTTCCGAATCGGACGCGCGGACCGTCACAGCTCGCCCCGGGTTGCGCTGAAGCATCTCACCGAGATCGGCTTCCGGCTCGGCGGCAACGACCGCGTGGTTGAGGGCGTCGAGCGAGTCGGCGACATATGTCGGGATCTGCCCGTCCGGGGCTTTCCGGAGTTCGTCCAGCGTGCTGACACCGGTGAGCACAAGCAACGAGTCCAGACCGACACGGTTGGCGCCCTCGATATCGGTGTCGAGACGGTCGCCCACCACCAGAGCGGAGCGGGAACCGGCCCGGACGAGCGCGTCCTCCAGCAGCGGCGCATACGGTTTGCCCGCGACGATCGGCTCCCGATCGGAGGCGGCGCGCAACGCCGCGACCATCGCACCGTTACCGGGCGCGAGGCCGCGTTCGTTGGGCAGGGTCCGGTCGGTGTTGGCCGCGATCCACAGTGCGTCCGCGCGCAGGGCGTAGGCGGCTTCGGCGAGGTCCGGCCAAGAAGTGTGGGGTGAATGTCCTTGCACCACAGCGGCGGGCGCGTCCCCGTCGAAGCGCCGGATCGGCCGAAGTCCGACGCCGTCCACCTCGGCGGCCAGGTCGTCGGTGCCGACCACCAGCACGTGCGCACCCGGGTCGAGCCGCTCGGCCAACAGCCGCGCCGCTGCCTGGGCGCTGGTCACCACGTCGTCGGTGGATGCGGGAAACCCGAGTTCGGACAGATGCGCGGCCACCACCTGCGGTCCGCGGCTGGCGTTGTTGGTGACGTACACCAGCCGCTGGTCCGCCTGCCCGTCCGCCGCCAGCGCTTCCGGCGCCCCTTCGATCACCGCGTGACCGCGATACAACGTGCCGTCCAGATCCAGCAGCAGGGCTCGGTAGCGCTCTCGTAGTCGCTTCACACCACTCTCACTCCCTGTCACCGATCGGCACCGTGCCGACGCATCACCGCCGGACCCGCGGTCCGCCGAGTCCGAGACACCGACACTACGCCAGCGAGCGGACCGGAAAGACGTGGCGTCAGCCACTCCCGCAGCGTCGGATCACATACCCCGACGGCGGTTTCCGACCAGCGGCCACGTCCTCGGTATGCCCGCGTCCGCCGGGCAATTCGCTCCGGACTCGGTATCACCGGGAGCGACCCGGACACGGGGTGAGGTCATGCAGTCGAAATCGCCTCAGCGCGATGCCGACAGGCTGCACAACCCCGCATGCGCAGTGTTCTTCCGGTGACGATCGCGGCAGGGGGAGCGGGTCGTCGCGGCCCGGCGACCAGAGGCAGCCGGGAAAAGTCGAAGCAGGGGGCATCCGCGCTGCTCATCGCCGGACTCGCCGCAGGAACGGTCGCCGCGTCCGACAGAGGGCGCATTCGGACGGCCCACGATCCGCCTCGACCGGGCCGAGTCCCGGCGACGACCTCGCGGGACCGGCACAGCATGGGCAACACACCTTCCGGACACCACAGCGCCTCGGGTTGCCCGTAATCCACGAGATGAGCCTGCCGGTTTCTCCGATCGAGACCGCGCCGCACCCGATCCGCCACGACAGACCGCGGAGGCCAACCCATCTCCCCGGGACCGAATCGCGGTGATGACCTCGCGGGACCGGCACAGCATGGGCAACACAGCTTCCGGACACCACAGCGTCTCCGGTTGCCCGTAATCCACGAGGTGGGCCTATATGCTCGGCAACTCCGCCATGACGCGCCGCCGAGGGTAGCCCGCCTCCGTGGCTGCGATCGCAGGTTCAGATGTCGGTGTCGCCCGTGAGTTCGGCGGCGCGTTCTTCGGCGTCCGTCTCCGCGTCCAAATCTGCGGAGGCGGCGTTCAGGAACCAGGTAAGGCCCTCGTCGGTTCGGCCGGCGGCGACCAAGGCGTCGGCGTAGGCGTAGAAGAGGCGGGCCGCGGCCGAGCCCGTCCGAGACGGGTCCAGATCAGAGGTCTGGAGGGTCACGACGGCCTGGTCGTACTGGCCCAGGTCCATGCGCGCGCCTGCCACGACGATGCGCAGTTCGGCGGCATCGTCTCCGCGCAGGGCGCGCGCCTCGTCACTGCGACCGAGCTCGATCGCGCGCTCGGGACGCCCCAGGCCGCGCTCGCAGTCGGCCATGACCGCGAGCAGTCCCGAACCACCGGACATCCGGCGCGCGGTACGCAACTCCGACAAGGCCTCCGCCCATTCACCGGCGTGGTAGGCCACCACTCCCGCGGTCTCGCGCACGACCGCGATCCGCCCGGCACGCTGCCGTGCAGCCCTGGCATGCGCGAGAGCGAGCCCGGGATCGTCATCGAGCAGCCGCACCGCCATCACCAGGTGCCGGGCGACCGTCTCCGCATTGCCTTTGTCCAAGCTGAGCAGATCCCGCCGCACGGCGGGGTCGAGATCGGTCGCTTGCACCTCTTCCGGCAGATCGGGTTCTTCCGGCCGCGGCGGGCGGCGGTCGAGCGAACGGCCTCCGCCGACACGAGCGCCTTCGCCGCCCCGGCGGCGTTCCTGCGGCGCCTCACCACGCGGTGCCGATGCCTCGCGGCCCACGTCGCGCCGACCTTCCCGGTCCGGTCCCTGGCGACGGCGATCGTCGTCACGGCGCTGGAAACCGGACTCACCACGCCGTCCGGCGTCGCCGCGATCCTCGAAGTCGCCACGCCGCTTGAACGCACCCCGCTCGCCCGTTTCGCCGCGGCGGGCATCACCTCGATCGCCGAAATCGTCACGGCGACGGTCGGATCCACCGCGCGGGGAATCACCACGACGGAATCCGCCGCGACTACCCGAATCACCGCCAGGGCGGAAGCCACCCCGCGATTCATCGCGCCGCTCTTCGGAATCACTCCGGCGTTTGAAGCCACCGCGCTCACCGGAATCCTCGTACCGCTTTGAGCCACCGCGGTCGCCCGGACCGCCTCGACCGGCGGCGCCACGGCCCGTGGGCTCGTCCCGGCGCTGGAAACTCCCGCGCCTGGGCGGCGCGTCACCACCGCGACGAAAACCACCGGTGTCACCAGGCCGGTCGCCGGAGTCCCTGCGTCCGAATCCGCCGCGCTCGCCGCCGCGCTTGTCGTGACCTCCGCTGTCCCCGCGACGATCGGACCCGCCGGAATTGTCTCGGCGCTGGAACCCGCCTCGGTCGGACGAACCCTCTCGTGCACCGTAACCGCCCGAATCACCGCGGCGGCCGTAGCCGCCGCGTTCCCCGGAGTCACTTCGACGGTTGGATCCCCCACTGCGGCGGCCCGCGTCCTGGCTGTCGCCTCGCCGGCCGGACCCGGAATCGGGAGCGCCGCGCCGGAAGGGCTTCCGATCGTCGTTTTGTTCCGGCACGGTGCTCCCTTTCTGTTTCGAAAAGTCGATATTGCCCACAGATTCAATCACGTACCAACGGTGGGGCGCGGGCACGGCGGCTTCGCCGACGCTCCATCAGGTGCTCAAACGACGATAGGGGACCCAGAGTCTGGGTCCCCTATCGTGAAAGGATGTTCCGGCGGTGTCCTACTCTCCCACACCCTGTCGAGTGCAGTACCATCGGCGCTGGCAGGCTTAGCTTCCGGGTTCGGAATG